>CAZQCK010000091.1:0-13329 GCA_964591925.1 uncultured Desulfobacterales bacterium | reverse complement strand
TCGCCCACTACCCCCTCAAGATAGCGTGTCTACCAGGTTCCACCACTTCGGCACGGTTACCCCCCTCTAATCCCCTTGGTCCGGAGCCGCCGGAGGCGGCTCTCCGCCGGTCCGGCTCTGGGTCTGGGCGGCCGGCTCAACGCCCTTCATGATGGACGAGGGCGTTCCCTGCCCGAAGAGAAAAGCGAGCCCCAGGGAGGTCAGCATAAACACGATGGCCGCGGCCGCCGTGATCTTGGAGAGAAACGTGGTGGCGCCCGCGCTTCCGAACACCGTCTGGCTGGAACCGCCGAAAGCGGCGCCCATGCTGGCCCCCTTGCCCCTTTGCAGCAGGACGATCAGAATCAGGGCAAGGCACACGGCCACGTGGATGATGGTCAATATAAGTCTCATGGCATTCCTGTCATTTCAAAGCGGATGGTTCGTTGAAAAACGGTAATCATAGCATGCAACTTTGAATTTGCAACCCCTTTTCTAGTTTCCATCCAGAAAGCGAATGATGGGCACGAATGTCTCAGCCTTCAGGCTGGCGCCGCCGACCAGGGCCCCGTCGATGTCGGGCTGAGCCATGAGGTCGCGCACGTTGTCCGGCTTCACGCTGCCGCCGTAGAGGATGCGAACCAGGTTGGCCGTACCGGGGTTGAAGGTCTTCTCGATCCAGGTTCGAATGAACCGATGCACTTCCTGGGCCTGGTCGGGTGTGGCAGTGCGCCCGGTACCGATCGCCCAGACCGGCTCATAGGCCAGGACGGTGCTGAAGGGCAGCCTGGCGTCACTGATGAAGTTGGACAGCGACCCTTTAAGCTGGCCGCGGATCACCTCGTAGGTCCGGTCCGCTTCACGCTCCTCCAGGGTCTCTCCGATGCACACGATGGGGATAAGGCCCATGAGGTCGGCGGCCAGGGCCTTTCGATTGACCATGTCATCGTCCTCACCAAACAAGGACCGCCTCTCCGAATGTCCGAGGATCACGTGGGTGCATCCCGCCTCCAGAAGCATCCTGGCGGAGATCTCTCCCGTGTATGCGCCTCTGGCCTCCCAGTGCATGTTCTGGCCGGCCATCATCATTCGGGATCCCTGGGCGGCCTTTCGAACGGCGTGGAGGCTCGTGAAGGGGGGCGCCACCATGACCTCCACACCACTGAGAGACGCTGAATGCTCTGAGAGCGCCCGGACGAGTGCAGTGGACTGGTCCAGCTTCAGGTTCATCTTCCAGTTACCCGCCATAAGCGGTTTGCGCTCTTCCATGTCGACCTCGCTCTTACCGTGGTGTTGCGGCATACTCGCCGATTCATTTCCCGGCCACGAACCGGGCCAGATCGACCATTCGGCTGGAGTACCCGAATTCGTTGTCGTACCATAGAATCACCTTGACCATGTCATCAACCGCCATAGTGCTCAGCGCGTCCACAGTGGAGGAAACGGTCGTGCCGTTGTAGTCAATGGAGACGAGCGGCTCCTCGGAGTAAGCAAGTATACCTTTCATGGGTCCTTCGGCGGCCGCCTGGAGCGCGCGGTTCACCTCCTCGACCGAGGCCGTCTTGGAGAGCTGGGCCACCAGGTCCACTACCGAAACGTTGGGAGTGGGCACCCGGATCGCCATGCCGTTCAGCTTTCCTTTGAGCTGGGGGAGTACCAGGGCCACGGCCTTGGCCGCACCCGTAGTGGTGGGGATCATGGAGAGGGCGGCCGCCCTGGCCCGGCGGAGGTCCTTGTGGGGAAAGTCCAGGAGCCTCTGATCCCCTGTGTAGGCGTGGGTCGTGGTCATGAGCCCTTTTTGGATTCCGAAGTTTTCGAGCAGGACCTTGCACGCCGGCGCCAGGCAGTTGGTGGTGCAGGAGGCGTTGGAGAGCACATGGTGCTTTTCCGGGTTGTAATCGTTCTCATTCACGCCCATGACGATGGTGACATCCGGATCGGGTGAGGGGGCGGAGATGATCACCTTCTCTGCGCCGGCCTCCAGGTGCGCTGCGGCCGTATCTCTGGCCCGGAACAACCCTGTGCACTCGAGAACGATCTCTGCACCTGCCTCGCGCCATGGGATCCTCGCAGGATCCCTCTCGACGAAGAGATTGATATCCTTCCCATTCACATGGATGGCGTTTTCACTGCTCGAGACTTCCGCATCCAGGACCCCCTGGCTCGAGTCGTATTTGAGCAGGTGAGCCAGGGTTGCGGCTTCTGTGAGATCGTTGACGGCCACGAATTCAATGTCCTCTTGTGCGAATCCCGCACGAAAAGCCATGCGGCCGATCCTTCCGAACCCGTTTATGGCGACTTTCACCGACATGATCAAACCTCCCTTGGGCAATGTGTTGGTAGCGGAATCAATGTGGATTGCGGCTGATCAAGGCCTAGTGAAGCATGTTCTCTTCCGCCCGAAATCGCCAAACGCATCAAAATGGCGTCCTCTCCGGTGTCCCGGTAATAGCGGGGCCTGCGCCCCACCTCTCGAAATCCAAGCTTGCAGTAAAGTCGTTGCGCCGCTCGGTTGGAGGTCCTCACCTCCAGCCAGGCGCCGTTCAACCCGCCGGCCCATCCATCCCGTAAGGCCTGTTCCAGCAACCGTCTTCCCATGCCCCGCCGTCTGCGCTGAGGGTGCACGGCCAGGTTCTGGATCCGGACGCCCCTTCCGGCCAGAGTGCAACATATGTAGCCCCAGAGACAGCCTTTCTCTGCATATCCCCAAATCTTTGAGGCCGGGTTTCTCAGCTCCTCGCAGAACGCCAAGGCGCTCCATGGGGTTGGGAAGGCCAGGGACTCGATTTCAAGGATTCGAGCCAAAAGGTCTCCGGCATTCGCCGGAGTAATTCTCACCACCCCGTTCATCATCCCGCCTCGAGAAGCTTTCCCGCCAGAGATATGCCCGCCTTACCGGCCTCCTGAGCCTTTTCGGCCAGCTTGGTCAGACTCATTCCCGAACGATTCTGGTGGATGAATATCACCATGGGCAAATTGACGCCGGTGAGCACCTCCACCCGGTCCTTGGCCAGGAAGGAAAGGCTCAGATTGGAAGGGGTGCCCCCGAACATGTCGGTGAGAATCAATACACCCTCTCCCGTGTCGATCTCCGCGATCTTTTTCTCAATGGCCTTTCGCGTCTCCTCGCTGTTGGACGTGTCCACGATGGGGACACAGCCTGAAGACTCGATGCGTCCTACGATGAACTCGGCCGCCTTGAGAAACTCCCCGCCGAGGTTGACGTGGGTGACGATGAGTATTCCGATCATGCCCTGATGCACCTTTCTTCAGTACGGTGGGCGCCGGGCGTATCCGGCCGGCGCGTATGGGATCCGTTCTTGACGAATTCGCAAAAACCCTATTTTCTCGCAAATACGCCGGGAGCGTCAAGAAAAAGCCTATTGATATTAATCAGTTCACCCTGTTCCGGCTTGGCGCGAAATTTTGATTTTTTGCAAGGCGATCATTCGTGTTTCCCGCTCAAAACTCCTCATCATACTGAAGGATCTTTTGGTAAATCTCCTCCCCGGACCGGGCGTCCATCAAGGCTTTACGAAAGGCGCTGTTCTTGAGGATCCGAGCGATGGTGGCAAGCACCTTGAGGTGAATGTTCGCCGAGTCCTCGGGGGCGACCAGGAGGAAAAAGAGATGTGCGGGCTGACCGTCCATGGACTCGAAATCCACCCCCTTCCGGCTCCTGCCGAAAGAAACGAGCGGTTGAGAAATCCCGTGGTACTTTCCATGGGGGATGGCCACACCGTCCCCGATTCCAGTACTTCCCAAGTGTTCCCGTTCCAAAAGAACCTTTAAGAGGGCAGGCTTGTCAATGGAGGCCTCGTTATGGATCAGGGCTTCCACGAGTTCCTCCAGAACACCTCTCTTGTCCCCGGCATTCAAGTCCGCAATGATATTTTTTTGATTTAGCAGTTCTGAGAGCTTCATTCGCGTTCATCTTCACCGTGGTTCATCGGTTTGCGGACAGTCGACCCCTTCTACGAACGTTCAAGCCATACAAGACGCACACGCTCACCATGGAGCCTTGAATACCCGCTCAATTGGACGGTTCGATGAGACCCAAATTACCGTCCGACCGCCGATAGAGGACGTTGATCTCCTTGGATCGGGGGTTCCGGAATACGTAAAAGTCCCGCTGGGACATGGAGAGCTGCATGGCGGCCTCTTCCGGATCCATGGGCATGGCCACCATTTTTTCCACTTCTATGGCGGCCCCTTCCTCCGCGTCCAGGGATTCCTCTTCCTCCAGGTCTTCTCCGACTTGTTCGCGCAGCTCTTGGGGCATTCCGCCTTCCTTGATGCTGTCGGTGCTCCTTCGGGTTCGTGATTTGGAAAGATACTTCTTCACCTGCTTTTCTATTTTGTCCATCACCTGGTCGATGGCCGAGTACATATCCTCAGTCTCTTCGACGCCCTTGATGCGGGTGCCGTTGATGTTCAGCGTAACATCCGCCGTATGCCGGAATTTCTCGATGGAAAGTACGATGTGGGCCTCGCTGACCGTGTCCAGATACTTGTCGATCTTGGAAATTTTCTCCTCGGCGTAGTCCCGTACACTCTCAATGGCGTCCATGTGCCTGAATGTTACCGTAATGTCCATACGTTATCCCTCCTACGAGAAAAGGGTGTCTAACAGAAAACCCGAGGAAAGTCAAACCGCGGAGCCTGCGGCTCACGGCAGGGGCCTGGTCAGTAGAGCTGCCTTCGCCGCCTCGAGGGGAGAATACCCATGGTCTCCCGATACTTTGCCACGGTCCGACGGGCCACGTTGATGCCGTCGTTCTTCAAGATCTCCGCCACCTCCTGGTCACTGTGGGGCCGCTTCTTGTCCTCACCCTTGATAAGGTCCCGAATTCGCTGTTTCACACTTTCCGAAGCCATGGACTCGCCGTCCGGACCGCTGATGGCACTGTTGAAAAAATACTTGAGCTCGAACACACCTTGCGGCGTATGAACATACTTGTTGGTCGTAACCCGACTGATCGTAGACTCGTGCATCTGAATGTCTTCGGCCACGTCACGAAGCACGAGCGGCTTGAGAAAGGCGATTCCTCTGTCGAGAAACAGGTGCTGGAAACGAATGATGCTCTCCGTCACCCGATAAATGGTCCGCTGGCGCTGGTGGATGCTCTTGATGAGCCAGGCGGCCGACTTGAGCTTGTCCTGGATGTACTCTTTGGTGGAGTCTCCGTAGGCCCCTTTGGACATGAGTACGTCCCGATAAAACGAGTTGATTCGAAGCTTGGGCAGGCCGTCTTCATTCAGCACAATCTCATAGTCATCGCCCACTTTGAAGACATAGATGTCCGGACTGATATAGACGGTTTCCTCATCACTGAGCCGCCTTCCGGGTCTGGGGTCCATGGATATGATAACGGAGACCGCCTCGGCCACCTCATCCACGGTGACGCCCAGACCCCGCGCAATATGATCGTAGTTCCTGTTCTCGAGCTTGTCCATGTAATCACGGACAATCGCTTCTGAAAGAGACTTTCTCCAGCCGTGAAGACGAAGCTGAATGAGCAGGCATTCACGGGTGTCTCTGGCCGCCACCCCCACCGGATCAAATCTCTGAATCACGTCCAGGACGCCTTCCACCTCATCCCGGCTTCTCTCCGTGACCTGCGAAACCTCCTCAACCGTGGTCTTCAGATACCCATCCGCATCCAGGTTCCCAATGATGTGCTCGCCTATCTCCTGCTCTTCCTCGGAAAGGTTGCCCATCTGAAGCTGCCATTCCAGGTGGGATGTCAGATTGGGCTTCTGAGCGGTGAAGTTTTCAAAGGAGGGGAACTCCCGGCCGTCGTAAGGGGTCTCGGCCCAGCCTGTGTTGTACTCCCCAAGGTATGCCTCCCAGTCCACATCCTCCCGGCGAACGTCGTCTTCCACGTTCACCTCGGGCAGGGAATCCTCGGTTTCGTTCGACTCGGCGGCATCCACCCCGTCGTCCTGGTCCTCGCCGGCCTGCTCCTCCAGCATGGGGTTGGTTTCCATTTCCTGGCTGATGGTCTCGAGAAGTTCCAGGCGGGAGAGCTGAAGCAGTTTGATGGCCTGCTGCAGCTGCGGAGTCATGATGAGCTGCTGGCTCAGGTTAAGGGATTGTTTGAGCTGAAGTGCCATAGAATGTATTTCGCGCCCCTGCTGGACCTAGAGGTTGAAATCCTGCCCCAAGTAGGCACTCCTGGCGATCTCGCTTGCGACTATGGCCTCCGGAGGGCCGAATACGATGATTTTCCCCTGGTTGATGATATACGCCGCATCACAAACCTTGAGGGTCTCCCGCACATTGTGGTCCGAGATGATGATCCCTATGCCCCGCGCCTTGAGCTCGCGAATGATGGTGTTGATGTCCTTGAGCGCCAGGGGATCGATGCCTGCAAACGGCTCATCCAGGAGCATAAACCTGGGTTCCGTGATCAGGGCCCGGGTGATCTCGAGCCGTCTGCGCTCTCCCCCGGACAGGTCGGAAGCCTTCCGGTCCGCCAGGTGGCCGATGTTTAGCTCTCCCAGCAAGTGTTCGGCCCGTTCCCGCATCTCCCGGCGCGGAACCTTAAGCCCTTCCAGAATGGCCAGAAGGTTCTCCCTCACCGTGAGCTTTTGAAAGACAGAGGGTTCTTGCGCCAGGTAATTGAGCCCCTTCCGGGCCCGAATGTACATGGGCTCCCGAGTGATGTCTTCCCCGTCCAGAAGCACCCGGCCCGCATCCGGGCGGGCGAGACCGATCATCATGTAGAAGGTCGTGGTCTTGCCCGCCCCGTTAGGCCCCAACAGACCTACGATCTCCTTGCGGTGAATGGCCATGTCGATGTGGTCTACGGCCCGCTTTCCGTCATAGACCTTGACCAGCCCCTTTGCCTCCAGAATGTCTCGTCTTTCTTCGACCAAGGGGCCTCTACTTCCTCGCGCCCGGAAAAATCACCGCCCGGACCCGGTCCGAACCCGAGCTCTCCACTATGCTTCGCTTCTCGCCGATAAAAAAGGTGATCCGGGAGCCCTCCACGAAATCCTCGCCCTGCTTCACCACCGGGTTGCCGGTAAGGATGACCTTATCCTCCTTCTGATAGTAAACGGCCTTGTCCGCCATGGCCTCTCCACCGTCCGAGCGAAGAATCTTCACGTCTCCCGTGGCCACCACGCGGTCCACCCGGACGTCTTCCGGTCCTTCTGTTTTGCCGGAAGCGTCTCCTTGATAGTAAAGATGCATCTTGCTGCATTGAATGGTGAAGGTGCTCTTGCGGGCGTCTACATTCCCCGTGAAAACGACCGTCTGATTCTTGTTATCGATCTCCAGGGCCTCGGATCGGATCACCAGGGGGTCGTCCCCTTCCTCGAGGGCTTGGGCCGGATTGGTCTCAGCGGCCGCAAAGGCCGGCAAAAGCAGGCCGACAACCATTAGAATGGGGGCAAGAATCCTCATTCATCCTGTCCTTTCTCATGAACACGGCCGGAGTCGCATAAAGTTCGAAACCAGGTCGTACACCCCTGTGGCCTCAATGGGGTACAGCCCCGCGGCTCGCGGTGGAGCGGGTGCTCTTGGTGCACACACATGGTCATGTCAGGATCTTTTGATCCATCGAGGTCGTCACCCCGGAGGTCATCTTCAGGTATTCATTTTCCAGATTGAAATAAAGCCCCCGGCCGGAGACCGTAAAAAACGGCCCGGTGATCCTCACGGGCTGGTCCGTGGTCAGAAGGCCCAGCTCATGATTGTACAGCAGATGGTCTGCAAAAATTCGATACCCGCTTGCGGAAAATCCCTCCAGGTCGCCCTGAAGGTTGATTTCCCCAGTGGCCTTGTTGAAGTCCCCCCGCCGGCCCTCCAGTTCTAAAGAGGGCCGGTCCTTCGGCAGCAGCTTCAGCCGAAACGACCGGAACGAAAAGTAGGTCCTGTCCGGGGAGAACTTCACCTGTTCGGCGTCCAGGACCCATTGCATACCCTCATCGGGATCATCCTGGGTGTAATGGATGTCGCTCAGCGTGATCCCGTCCTCCAGTTCGGCCTCCGTAACAATGGGCCGGCGCACCAGTTCCTTCTCCGCCTCGGAACGAACCAGGTAGAAGCCCGCAACCGCGGCGAGCATGACAATGCCCAGGAGGGGCCAGTATCGGGAGATGCGTGGTTTCATCGGTCTATTTGCAATAAGTATACCGAACCGTGCTCAGCCCTGTAAAGAGGAATTTCCCCTTACGGCCAAAGCCCCCTGGCGGACAGGATGAGCTCACAGACCTCGCGAACCGCGCCGCGCCCACCGCGCCTTTTCGTGATCACAGCCGCGGCGTCACGCACCTCGATGGCCGCGTCCGCAACAGCCACACCCAGCCCGCCCCGTTTCAAGAGGGGCAGGTCCGGAAGGTCATCCCCCACGCAGCAGACCGCTTCCACATCCAGACACCGGCTGCGGATCAGCCGGTCCAAGAGCTCCCCTTTTTGCTCGACCCCCTGGTGCACCTCACGAATGCCGATTTCACGTGCTCGACGGTCCACAGCGCCGGAAGATCGGCCCGTGATGATGGCCACCTCCACCCCCGCCTCCATCAGGCGTTTGAGGCCGTAGCCGTCCCGGACGTCGAAAACCTTGGTCTCTTCCCCTCGGCCGTCCAGGTAGATCCGGCCGTCGGTCATCACCCCGTCCACGTCCAGCACAAGAAGCCGAATCTTTGCTGCGAGATCTTCAAGGGTCAAGGCGGCTCCCCCTTAAACTCGAGACAGACCACGGGGCAGGTTTCCACGAGATCGCAGGCCCGTCTCACGGCTAAATGTCCCGCGCCTCTCTGCGTACGATCGCGTGGATCTCCTTCAAGAGCGCCAGAACAGGGCGCAGCTTCTCCAGAGGCAATGCATTGGGTCCGTCACAAAGGGCCTTATCGGGTGCAGGATGTACCTCCATGAACACGCCGTCCGCGCCTGCAGCCACTGCCGCGCGGGCCAGGACCGCCGCGTACTCACGCTGCCCGCCGGAACTCCCCCCGGCTGCGCCGGGGAGCTGTACACTGTGGGTGGCGTCGAAAACCACAGGGTAGCCGAAGGCCTGCATGACGGGAATGGCACGAATGTCCACCACCAGGTTGTTGTATCCGAAGGATGTCCCACGCTCTGTGATCAACACATTTCGATTCCCTTCGGAAATCACCTTGCACACGGCCTGCTCCATATCCCAGGGCGACAGGAACTGGCCCTTTTTAAGGTTCACGGGCCGGCCGCTCCTCGAGGCGGCCACCAGCAGATCGGTCTGCCGACACAAAAACGCCGGGATTTGAAGCACATCCAGCACTCTTGCCGCCTTTTCCACCTCCTGGGGGGAATGAACGTCGGAGAGCAGGGGAAGGCCGGTGCGTTCTCGGACCCGCTCAAGGATATCCAGACCCGCATCGAGCCCGGGTCCTCGATAGGAGGTGAGCGAGGTCCGGTTGGCCTTGTCATAAGAAGACTTGAAAAGTATGGGAATCTCCATGGCATCGGCTGTATCACGCAGAAAATCCGCCACCCGAAACGTGGTTTCCTCACACTCGATCACGCACGGACCGGCGATGACGAAAAAGGGACCGGACGGGCCCACGCTCAAATCACCGATGTGTACGGAACCTTGTTCCATGTTCCTTGTCTCCTGAAAGCGCTTCGAGTTTGACGAATTCGTAAAAACTGTATCCTCTCGCAAAGACGCCAAGAAAAGACCTTTTTAATATCAATAAGTTCACTTTGCGGTCTTTGCGGTTTGGCGGAACATTTTGACTTTTTGCGAAGTCATCAAGTTTGAATAAGGCGCAGCGCAGGGCCTATGCTTATTCGAAGGCCCATTCAAAGTCAAGGTCCCTATGGAAAGGGAACGCCCCTCTCAACCCCCTTTGAGGACAAACTTTTTCTTGTGTTGTCGACGGATCACCTCTAACATGATCGGCCATTCCGTGTTCAGGGGGCACTGACATGCCGAAGAAAAAAGGCAAGAGCATTCAGGAAATCAACCGGAAAATTCGAGCGGGAAACGTGGTGGTTGTAACCGCGGACGAAATGGGAGATATTGTTCGTTCCAAAGGCCCGGCAAAAGCGGCCCAGGAGGTGGATGTAGTCACCACCGGCACCTTTGCGCCCATGTGTTCTTCCGGGGTTTTTCTCAACTTCGGCCCGGTCAAGCCCGCCATGAAAGCGGCGAAGGTGTGGCTGAACGGTGTGCCCGGCTATGGGGGGCTTGCAGCGGTGGACCTGTATCTCGGGGCCACGGAACCGGCGGAAGACGATCCCCTCAACCGCATTCATCCCGGCCAGTTCAAATACGGGGGCGGGCATGTGATCGAGGACCTGGTGGCGAGGCGAAAAGTGAAGCTCCACGCCACTTCCTACGGTACGGACTGCTATCCCAATCGGGAGGCCGAGAAGAGGGTCACGCTGGAAGACCTGCCCTACGCAGTCATGGTAAATCCGCGCAACGGCTACCAGAACTACAACTGCGCCGTAAACCTTTCCAAAAAGACGATTTATACTTACATGGGGGTGCTCAAGCCCCGCGCGGCCAATGCCAACTACTCCACATCCGGCTGCCTGAGCCCGCTCTTCAACGACCCCTGCTACCGCACCATCGGTACAGGCACCCGCATCTTTTTGGGAGGGGCCCAGGGATTCGTGGTGGGACCCGGCACCCAGCACAACCCGGCGGCACCGAGAGGAGAGAACGGGGTCCCCCGGTCTCCGGCCGGGACCTTGATGGTCACGGGCGATCTCAAAAAAATGGCCCCGCGCTGGGTAGTGGGTGTCAGCATGGTGGGCTACGGCTGCTCCATCGCCCTGGGTCTAGGCATTCCCATTCCGGTACTGGACGAAGACATGGCCCGGTTCACCGGTGTGATGGACGAAGATCTGTTCACGCAGATCATCGATTACGGCAAAGACTACCCTAAGGGAGAAGCCTCGAGCCTGGGACAGGTCAGTTACGCCGAACTGATGAGCGGCTCTATTCGGTTCAACGGCCAGGACTTGGCCGCGGTTCCGCTCTCCTCGAGAAGCCGCGCACTGGAGATTGCTGAAACGCTCAAGTCATGGATTGATAAGGGGCAATTCCTGCTAGCAGAAGCCCAGGAAATGCTTCCCAATGAATGAAACGAAGATTATGAAAAAGACCGTCAAGATGCGGGAGATGTCGAACAACCAGAGCGGCGTCATCAGAAAGGTCGGGGCCTCGGGGGAACTGGGCCGTCGAATTCGAGAAATGGGCCTGGTGCCGGGTGTTCCCATTCGAATCCAGGGCCGGGCGCCTCTTCGGGATCCCGTGGCCGTTCGGCTGATGGACAGCACCCTAACACTTCGAAACAACGAGGCGGACCACGTCCTGGTGGAGGTGGACGACCCTTCATTCCAATCCCGGCGCAACCTGCAGAATTGACTAGATGGCCGGTGCTGAACACGAATCCTTGAGCATGACGGAACCAACCATAAGAATCGCCCTCTCCGGGAACCCTAACGCCGGCAAGACCACCGCGTTCAATGCGATCACGGGTGCTCGACAGCACATCGCCAACTATCCCGGCGTCACCGTAGAGAAGAAGATGGGACGCGTCCGCCACCGCGGCCGGGAGATCGAGGTGGTGGATCTGCCCGGCACCTATTCCCTGACCGCCTACTCCATGGAAGAAATCGTGGCGCGGGATTACCTGATCAACGAAAAGCCCGATGTGGTGGTCGACATCGTGGACGCATCCAACCTGGACCGAAACCTCTATCTGGCACTGCAGTTTCGAGAGCTGGGCGTCCCGCTGATCATAGCCCTGAACATGGGGGATGTGGCCGAGGCCCGCGGCATCTCCATCGACGTGGCCGCTCTTTCCGACCTCCTTCAAGTGCCCGTGATTCCCACCGTGGCCCGCTCCAAAAAAGGTATCGACGATCTTCTGGATCAGATCGTCGCGTTTGCCGAGTCCGATCCCCCTTGGGACCCCTTTCTCATCTCCTACGGCAATGACATCGACCGGAGTCTGGACGAGCTGGTGGAAGTCATCGAGCGGGGCGGCATCCACAGCGAGACCACCCCCGCGCGCTGGCTGGCGCTCAAGTGTCTGGAAGGCGACGGTCAGATCCTGCAGCTCATCGGCAAAGACCCGGAAATGAACGAGGCGGCGACCTCCATTTGCCGCAGGGTCTCCAAGCACACCCTGGACACGCTGGAAGAGGAACCCGAAGGCATCATAGCCGACCACCGCTACGGGCACATTGCCGGGATCACGCGAAAAGCGGTCAAACGACGGATCGAATCCCGTCTGAACGTTTCGGACCGGATCGATCGAGTCCTGACGAATCGCTTCATCGGCCCCTTGTCCATGATGGGCATTCTTTATGCCATCTATGAGTTCACGTTCTGGGCCAGTGACACCCCGGTGCAATGGGTGGAGGCCTTTTTCGAATGGCTCAAAACAGGCGTCACCGCCGTGCTGCCTGAAGGCCCGCTGCAATCCCTCCTCGTCTCGGGCGTCATAGACGGTGTGGGAGGGGTGCTCGGCTTCGTTCCCCTCATCTTGTTCCTGTTCTTCGCCATTTCCATCATGGAGGATTCCGGTTACCTGGCTCGGGTGGCGTATATGCTCGATCGGGTACTCCGCTGGTTCGGCCTGCACGGAAACTCGGTGATCGCCCTGCTTGTCAGCGGAGGGATCTCCGGGGGCTGTGCCGTACCCGGTGTCCTTTCCACCCGGACCCTGAGGGATCCCAAGGAACGGATCGCCACCCTTCTCGTGGTGCCCTTCATGAACTGCGGGGCCAAGCTCCCCCTTTTCGGTCTCCTGATCGCCGCCTTCTTTCAAAGGGGCGAAGCTCAAATGTTGTTTCTCTTCACACTGATCTCCTGGTTCTTTGCACTCTTCGCAGCCAAGCTCATCCGTGCGACCGTTCTGCGGGGGCCAAAAACCCCTTTTGTCATGGAACTTCCCCCCTATCGGGCGCCCACCATGAAGGGACTTCTGATCCACACATGGGAGAGGACATGGCAATACATCAAGAAGGCCGGAACCGTGATTCTCGGAATCTCCATCCTTCTGTGGGCCATGATGACCTATCCCGGCCTGCCCGATGAGCGTGTGCGGGAGTTCGAGGCCCAGGAAAACCGGATTCGCAACGCTTTCCTGTCGGAACCCGAGGTCTCCCGTCTCGTCCCGGACGCCGGGGCGCTTGCAAAGGTGGAACGACTGGCGCAGCGTTTGCGGGATGCTTCCGCTACTGAAAAGAAACAGGCCTTGTCAAACCTCCAGGGGTCCGGAACGGCTGAAGCCGTTTGGAGAATCACCCTTCAGCCCTCCTCCGCCTCGGAAGCCGGGCAGGACCCGGTTCGAGCCGCTTATGCGACCTACCGCCGCAAAATGCATGCACTGGAGGAA
>CAZQCK010000090.1:0-13383 GCA_964591925.1 uncultured Desulfobacterales bacterium | reverse complement strand
AGAAAAGACCTTTTAATATCAATCAGTTCACTTTGCAGTCCTTGCGGCTTGGCGCTAAATTTTGACTTTTTGCGAGGCCGTCAAGCTTAACTACGCCCCCAAGTTCCAGGATTCCCACCCCGGCATGGCTGTAACGCCAGGCGAGACATCAAAGGCCATATCAATGGGGCAGGCGAGATACGCGTGAGCCACCGCTTCTTCCCCGTAGAAGGTCTTCAGCCGCCGGATCCCTTTAAGGTCCTTTGCCCCCGGGCTTTCCTTGAGCTTGCATTCCACCGGAAAGAGCCGTCGGTCTCTTTCCAGGAGCAGATCCACCTCGTTCCCTCCCTGGTCGCGCCAAGCCCAGAGACCCAGGGATGGCTCATGCCAGTCTCGCCTTCTCAACCATTGACCCGCGACGTAGTTTTCCCACAGCGCGCCGGCTTGGGGTGAGTTCCAAAGGCTGTCCGCGGAACCGAATCCCATGAGATATGCAGCAAGACCCGTGTCTGTAAAGTAAAGCTTCGGCGTTTTTGAAATCCGTTTTCCCAGGGAACGATAATAGGGCTCCAGGAGAAAGATCTGATTGGAGGCCTGAAGCACGCTCAGCCACTGCTTGGAGGTGGGTGCGGAAACCCCTACATCCCTGCCAAGCTCTGAAATGTTGAGCATTTGGCCACACCGAATGGCACAGGCCCGAATGAAGCGTTCAAAATCCCTGAGGTTGCCCACTTGAAGCAGGCTTCGCACGTCCCGCTCCAAATACGTGGCCACGTAGCCCTGGTACCAGCGCTCTCTGGATGGCGCAGCTTCGGGATCGGCCCAGAGGGCGGGGAAACTCCCTTTCCAAAGAAAGTCCTGCCAGCGAAACGGCTTGCTGACCTCTTCCGCGGAACGCCACTCCGCACCCGAAAGTCCCAGAAAAGGGATCACAGCCGCTCTGCCTGCAAGGCTCTCCGATAGGTCCTCCATGAGCAGAAAATTTTGGGAACCGGTGACCACAAAGAGCCCGTTCTCTCCCTTTCTCGAATCTACAACCGCCTTGATACTGCGAAAGAAAGAGGGAGCATACTGGACTTCATCCACCACCACAGGGGGAGGGTACCGCCGAAGGAAGGCATCGGACCGGGTTGAAGCGGTTTTTCGGGCCCAGCCCGTTGCAGGACCTACACGTCAAGCTCCTCGACAGCCTCTTTGACCTTACGAGCCGCCTGATCTGCATTGAGCCCTGAAATGTCGACCGCCAGGGTGGCCCGCCGATAGCTCGTGCGGAAGTAGTTGATGTCCTCCCTGATCTCTCTCAGATACAGCTTCTTCTCCTTGGGTGTCAGCTTCCTCTCGATGGGGCGCGAATCGATATCGTAGAACCGGATTCGCGCCAGGATGTTTTCCGGCTTGTCCGTAATGACTACAGTGATTCCATCGGCTTTCTTTATTGCCCGCAGATATCCTCCCATCAAGCCGCTCGGCGGCAGGGCGATCACACAGTCCCGGCTCTCAGGACGGCTCAGCAAATGCACCAGAGCCTTAGCAGCCTCGTTGCGGAAAGAGTGAGCTGTAAGGAAGCGGTTCTGGAGTCGCTCAATGCTGGTCTCGAAAAAGCTCTCCATCTCTTCATCCAGGTCAAAAAACCGGACGCACAGAAGCGCTGCCATTGTCTTACCGATCGCCGTCTTTCCGACACAACCGACCCCTGTTAAAAATATGCGCATCTTTGTATCCCTTATCCGCTTGTCTTCTTCTTGTCCGCCGAGGTCAACCATCCGTTCCGAGATTCTGGCGGTCGAGCGCAAGGTGTCCGCTTCTTCTCAGAACCAGGCCTTCAACGCCCTGCTTTTCTTTTTCAGGCACGTCCTCAAAAAGGAGTTCAGTGAGATCAAGGACGTGCCGAGGGCCAAGCGAAAGTTATATGTCCCGGTGGTGCTGTCCCGGGAGGAAGTAGATCGTGTCATGGCCGCGCTTTCTTCGCCTTATGATTTGGTGGTCAAGCTTTTGTATGGGTGCGGTCTACGTTTGTTCGAATGCATCAAGCTTAGGGTCCGGGATGTCAATTTCGAGGCCATGGTCCTGACCGTCCATGACGGCAAGGGCAAAAAGGACCGCACCGTTCCGTTGCCGAAGAAAATTCTGCCTGAGCTGCAGAGGCAGCTCGAGTCGGTGGTTGCTCTTCACGAGCGGGATCTCAGAGCCGGCTATGCCGGGGTCTTTCTGGTCCACCTGCTGGAGAACAAGTACAAGAATGCAGCCAGGGAGCTTCCCTGGCAGTGGTTCTTTCCTGCCAAGACGCTGACGTTTGTTCCCGAGGACAATGCGTATCGCAGATATCACCTGCATGAGACGCATGTGCAAAAGGCGATACGGGCGGCTGTAAAGAGGGTCCGGCTGACCAAGCGGGCTTCATCGCATACCTTCCGGCATTCGTTCGCCGGCCATCTGCTGCAGGCGAACTACGACATTCGGACCATTCAGGAGCTGTTGGGGCACAGCGACGTGCGCACCACCATGATCTACACGCACACCATCAAGACCACGACTATCAAGGAAAAGAAAAGCCCTCTCGATCTTTGATTCCTCCATTGAACAGCGGTTGTTTATTGCACACACGATTCTTCTCCAGGGGAGAGAAGGGTTCTGGCGGCGAATGTTCCCGTGGGCATACGGGGGACAGAATATTCGAGGGGGGCGTCGGTGAAGCGGGCAGGGTGCTCGTGCAGGAGTGGGGACGCGTTTTCGTTGCAGAGGCCATGGACATCCTTTCGGGTGGTTGCCCTAGTTTGGATGATCCAGCTTGAATCTGGCTTGCTCATTGGACGTATGGGATTGCTTTTACTATGCTATATGAACCCAAGTCAAGAAAAAGCCTGCATCGGGGGTTGCAGGAAAGGGTATAAAGTGGACGTCATAGCGGCTTTCCTGGTCTGTGCGCCTTGAGGGCGTGAGAGGACTGGTTTTTTCCGTTGGTTGTGCGGGACTCTTGTGCTAAGGCCAGAAGATCTTGAAAGAAGGCCTCTTCGACATGAGAGAGCCTGTTCGACGTGTTGCGGGACGAGGGGTTGAATCGAATACGGATTCATTATGACTGGCGCAAGGATCGGTGGCGGGAGTACAACCGGTCCTTTACGGTGTAATCGGCCCTGACGGGGGATCCGGATTCGGGCGTCCAGCCAGGAGGAGGCTCGAAGGGCAGGGCTCACGCCGACGGAAATGGCCTACCGGCTGGTGAAGGAGACCATCTAAGGGGAGTAGGGGGGAGCGCATGGGGTGGGAGACCATCGAGTACGAGGCGGTCGAGACGGGGATCGGGGTGCTGTCGCTCAACCGGCCCCGGCGGTATAACGCCGTGAGCTGGGAGATGATGGAGGAGCTGGAGGCCTTCTGGCGGGAGCGGATGGAGGATTTGGATGCGCACGTGATTGTGCTTAGGGGAAACGGGGACAGGGGGTTCTGCGCGGGGCTCGATATGAAGCAGACCATGGAGCGGAACCGGGAGATGGACGTGGACGCCTTCTACAGGTTCCAGGTCCGCCTGGCCCGGCTTACCCTGGCCATGCGGCGTGCGCCCCAGCCCATCGTGTGCGCGGTGCACGGGGCGGCCGCGGGGCTGGGCTTCAGCTTAGCTTTGGCCTCGGACGTGCGGGTGGTTGCTCCGGACGCGCGGTTCTCCGCGGCTTATATCAACATCGGGCTGGGGGGAGCGGACATGGCCTGCAGCTACTTTCTGCCCCGGATCATCGGGGCGGGGCGGGCCTATGAGTTCATGCTCACGGGGAACTTCATGTCGGCCGAGGAGGCCATGGCCCTGGGCATGGCTAGCCGGATGGTGGAGGGGGAGGTCCTTGTGGAAACGGCCATGGAGCTCGCCCGGGCCATGAACGAGAAGAACCCCATGGGCCTGCGGTTGACCAAGGAGGCCATCAACATGAACCTGGATGCAGGGGGTCTGGAGCAGGCCCTTCAGCTGGAGGACCGGAACCAGGTCCTGCTCGTGGCCCGGGGCATGCTGGGGCACGGGGAGAAGAAGAGCCGGTACTTCTAGCCGTTGTCCAGCTTGTCGATGGAGGCGGCCGGCTGCTCGGCGCGGTTTTGCCATGGGCATCGGGACCGGCGGATGGCAAGGGTCATACAGGTGGGTTTTCGGCGGGATTCGAGTGGGGAAGGGTGGATTCGATGAAAGAACACGTGTGGAGAAGAAAGATTATGTGGGGGGACCTGGATCCCCTGGGAATTGTTTTCTACCCCCGCTATCAAGAGTGGATCGACGCAAGCGCCAACCTCTTTTTCGAGTCTTTGGGACTTCCCCTCAGCCGCTTGTGGAAAGAGAGGGGAATCCAATTCGGTTTGATGGAGATCTCTAGCCGATACCGGCGTCCGGGTCGATATCACGAGGAGATCGAGATCATTACCACGGTCGAGGAGGCGAAGAGCAAGACCGTAAAGCTCAAGCACCTGATTCGCCGGGCGGAGAGCAGGGAGCTGATGGTGGAAGGCTTTGAAAACCGGGTATGTATGGACTGCTCCGATCCGGAGCATCTTCATGCCCTACGCATTCCGGAGGACATTGCAGCGGTCTTCCTCGAGGCCC
Organism: uncultured Desulfobacterales bacterium; assembly: GCA_964591925.1. Lineage (GTDB taxonomy): Bacteria > Desulfobacterota > DSM-4660 > Desulfatiglandales > HGW-15 > JAIPEI01. The sequence continues at coordinate 8,822 of CAZQCK010000090.1, read as the reverse complement.
TCAGGGGGGACCCGGGGCCTGTGTGAACAAAGCGCCGCTCCCGTTTAGTGTGAGGGCCGACACCTAAGGATTAGAGCGCCCGCATCCATTCGGGCCGGAGTCCCACCTCCCCTCGAAGGGCCCCGTCAATGAGGTCCAGCGCTTCCTGCTTGCCCCGCGGCAGCCGGGCCTTGATGGGCAGGTAGTTGGACGCGTGGTTGGAGAAGAAGAGCCCACGGCTGAGCTCGGTGTGGGCCAGCATCTCCCGCAGTTCGCGCAGGAGCCCTTCCTGGTCCGGCAGTTGAAACTCCCCCCGCTGATAAGCCTCGTACAGAGGTGTGCCTGGAATCAGCATCACGCTCAGGGCGCCTACATAATCAGGGTCCATGGCACTCAGGAGTTTCCCGGTCGCCCTGGCGTGCTCCAGAGAACGATTCGTTCCGCCGATGCCCAGGAGCACGGTTACCGAAAGCTTGATCCCCGCCTCTTTGACCTTTCTTCCCATGGCGATCAGATTGTCGGCGCTCGTCCCCTTGTTGATCTCTTTGAGCAGGTGCTCATCCCCGGTTTCCACGCCCAGATAGAGAATCCCGAGCCCGTTTTCCCGCAGGGCGCTCAACTCCTCCAGGGATTTCATTCGAATGCTCTTGGCATTGGCATACGCACCGACCCTTCGCACCCAGGGCAGGTGCTCCCGAATGCGATCAAGGATCCACATCAGCCGCTTTTGAGGAATGATCAAGGCGTCTCCGTCCATGAGGAAGACGCGATCCTGACGCCGCATGGTTTGGGAGGCAAACAATATGTCGCTCAGGATCGTATCGTCGTCCTTGATGGTGAAGCGCTTGTCTTTGTAGGTTCCGCAGAATGAACACTTGTTATGGGAGCAGCCGAGCGTGACCTGGAGAAGAATGCTATAGGCCTCGCTCGGCGGTCGTATACAGTTGCCCTCGTAGTGCATGCCTTCGCCCGGTTCCGGTTGTGCCATGATGGGTTCCGCCTTTTCTATGGAATGGACTGATCGATCATTCAGATGATAGTGACATGATTATCATCTTCGCCCGAAATGTCAAACCGGCCCGATTCCGGAGCCGGGGTCTCCTGTATTCTTTCCTTGAACCCGCCTTTGAGATCGTTTATGGTCGAGTCAGGTCCATTCAGGCATTTCTGGGTGCCGAATCCGCAAATCAGGAGGGAAGGAGCAAGGCATGACCGAAGTCAAGGAGGGGGTCCGGTTCATTCAAGGACAGGACGACATGATTCCGGATGCGCATGTCTATCTGCTGGGAGATATCTCCTCCGGAGACCTCACTTTGGTGGACGCCGGGCTCATGGGAAAGGGCCCCTACAAGATCGAATCTCTCAAGCGGATGGGTGCCGCCTTGGAGGACGTCCGTCGGATTATCATGACCCACACCCACCTGGATCACATCGGATGCCTTAAAGAGCTTCTGGCGCAGCTTCCCAATGCCGAGCTGTGGGTGCATGAGGCTGAGGCCGTCCCCCTGGAGACCGGGGACGAACGGACGGTTTACGGCATGGAGATGTTTCGAAGTATGTGCCAGGCCCAGTATCACCTCGAGCCCGGACATTTCACCTTTGAAGTGAACCGCAAGCTTCAAGGGGGCGAGGTGATGAATTTGGGGGGCGGGAGCTGGGAGGTCCTGCACATCCCGGGGCACTCGGCGGGAAGCATCGGCCTGTACGACGCCGCCCGAAGGATCCTGATTCCAGGTGATGTGGTCTATGCGGACCACGCCATCGGCCGGTTCGATCTGCACGGGGCCGACGGGAGCACCCTGAAGCACTCACTGGATCGTTTGGCTGAACTCGATGTGGAGATCCTGCTACCCGGTCACAACCGCATCGCCACGGATCTGCCGCCCGATTACATCCGCAGGACGGCGGATCAATGGGCCCCTTACCTGAGGTGAGCCGCCGGCCGCCGAAACGGCCGGTTCGATCGAGGCGAGAACTTGAAGTTTCACCACCAAGGACAAAACAGAGACCAAAGAGAAACGCTCAGAGCTTGATGTGAGCGGGGTTTTGAGCGATCTGCGGCCAAGGAGGCATGAGCCATGTTGCGTATTGAAGACCTGAAGGTGGAACTCGAGGACAAGATCATTCTTCAGCACATAGACCTCGAGATCCACCCGGGAGAGACCCATGTGCTGTTCGGACCCAATGGCTCCGGCAAGACGTCTCTTCTCATGACAATCATGGGATACCCACAGTATAGGATCATAGAGGGCAAAATAGAGTTTAAAGGTAAAGACATAACAGGTATGCCCATTCACGAACGTGCTAAGCTGGGAATAGGCATGAGCTATCAGAGGCCCCCTACCATTCACGGGCTCAAGACCCGTCAGCTCATAAAGCTCTGCGCCTCCGGTGACGTGGATGAGGGCAACCTGGCCCGGGAGGTCAATTTTGAGCACTTCCTGGACCGGGACGTGAACGCCGGGTTTTCGGGCGGGGAGATCAAGCGGTCCGAGTTGCTTCAGCTGATGGCACAGAATCCGGACTTGATGCTCTTTGACGAACCGGAGTCAGGCGTGGACATGGAAAACATTCAGCTCGTGGGCCGGACCATCGCCTCTCTGCTGCAGAAGGATCTCAAGGCCAATGGAGAGAAGACCAAGATGGCCAAGAAGATGGAGCGCACCAAAATGGGGCTCATCATCACCCACACCGGCTACATTCTGGACTACCTGAGTGCGGACAAGGGACAGGTTCTCTATGACGGTCGGTTGAGCTGTATCAGCAACCCGAGGGAAATCCTGCGCTGCGTGGCGGATTCAGGATACGAGGAGTGTGTACGATGCATTTCAGAGACCGACTGAAGGAGCAGGCCGAGAAGGCCAGGGACAAGCGGGCGACCATCGGGCCGGATGTGGACTTCCAGGAGTTCGATTCAGCGCAAGTACCCCATTCCTATATGGCCGAAGAAGACCTTTGCACCCTTCCCATGGCTGACCGGCAGACCCTTACCATGGCGGGTCTGGATGTGAGCGGCAAGGATCGTGGAGGAACCTATTTTCAGAAAGACACCTCCGTGGTCCACTGCAGCGCCTCCCAGGAAGGCGTCGAGGTGTTGTCCATCAAGCATGCGCTGGAGGAGCACGACTGGCTCGAAGAGTACTATTGGAAGCTGGCTTCGGTGGATGCGGACAAGTACACCGCAGCGGCGGAGCTGGATTTGCACGACGGCTACGTGATCCGGTCGCTGCCGGGAACCAGTTCCATTCATCCGATTCAGGCCTGTATGTACCTGGACAAGGAAGGCCTGCAGCAGAACGTTCACAACATCATCATTGCGGAAGAAGACTCGGAGCTTCACATCATCACGGGGTGCGCAACCTCTCCCCACATGAAGCGCGGCCTGCATGTGGGGATTTCCGAGTTCTTCGTCAAGAAGAATGCAAAGCTTTCCTTCACCATGATCCACAACTGGGCCGAGGACATGGTCGTACGGCCCCGCTCGGTGGCCCAGGTGGAGGAGGGCGGCCTCTTTTTAAACAATTACATCAGCATGAAGCCCGTGCGGTCGCTTCAGATGTATCCAACCACCCATCTGACGGGGGCTGATGCGGTGGCCCGCTTCTACAGCATTGTGGTGGGGAGTCCGGACTCCGAGTATGACATGGGGGGGCGGATCATTCTCAACAAGCCGGGCAACCGGGCGGAGATCGTCTCCCGCGTGATCAGCAACGGCGGGCACGTTATCGCCCGGGGGCACCTCGTGGGCAAGGAACCGGAGATCAAGGCCCATCTGGAGTGCCGCGGCCTACTCCTGAACGGGGGCGTTATTCACGCCATCCCGGAGCTGGAGGGGCATGTGGACGGGGTGGAGATGAGCCACGAGGCCGCCGTGGGAAAGATCGCACAGGAAGAGATCACCTACCTTCAGACTCGGGGCTTGAGCGAGGACGAGGCCACGGCCACGATCGTGCGGGGATTTTTGAGCGTGGACATTCCCGGGCTGCCCCAAGAGCTTCAAGCGGAGATCGACCGGGCCGTCGAGGAGAGCGACAAGGACGTCATGTAACCGGCGTAGACACCTGGATCCCCTTTTGCCTTTTTGAGGCAAAGGGGGATCGTTGTTCGAAGCCGGGCGGGAGGAAGGAAACATGGGGTTTGTTCAGGGTTCAGTCACGTGCACCCGTTTTCGTATCGCGGGGGAACCGCCCGATGACTTTCGAGAGACGGCCCGGGAGCGCATCGCCCGGTATGCCTTTCGCAGGCTGAGGGAGGACTCGGACCAGGAGCGGGCCGTGGGATGGGTTAATGTGCTGGACGAGTTCCAGATCGGTTTTCTGGGTGACGAGTTTTTCAAGGAGCCCTACCTTGCCCTTTCCTTTCGAGTGGATTCCAGAAGCGTGCCTGCGCGTGCTCTTCGCCAGGAGTGCCGGGAGGCGGAGGAGGAGGTGAAGGTGCGGGAGGGAGTGGAACGGCTCAACAAGAAACAGCGCGAAGACATTCGGGAAGGGGTACGTTCGCGTCTTCTTCGGCGGGCCATTCCTCGCTCCAACATCTATGAGATGGCCTGGGATCTTCAAAGCGGTGTCGTGCTCTTCGGGTCGGTGGGGAATCGCGTCTGCGACGAGTTCATGGATACTTTCTTCAACACCTTCGATTTGAGGCTCACGTCCCTCTACCCATATGCCCTGGCCTATGAAATCCTTCAGGGGGAGGGAGTGGATCCGGGTGTGCTGGACGAGATGAGGCCGGTAGTTGAAGCGGAGGCGTTGACGTGAACCTGATGGAGCGGGTGCAGCAGACCGAGTTTCTGGGCCGGGAATTCCTGACGTGGTTGTGGTTCCGGAGCGAGTCCCGCGACGGGGTGTTCGAACTGGGAGAGCTGGGGACGGTGGAGCTCTGGTTCGAAGGTAAGATGACCCTCGAGTCGGACGGAGAGGAACGGGGCGACAAGGTGGCCTGCACAAGCGGCGGGACAAGGTTTCGGGAGGCCCGTTTCGCCTTGACCCGGAACAAAAAGGTCACCCGGGCAGCAGTGAGGCTGCTCAAGGGAGACGACGAGTGGTCCTTTTCCGTGGACGCCGCCTGGCTCAACCTGTCCGGACTCAAGACCCCGAAGGTCATGCAGGATGCCAAAGAGGACGCAGACGGCCTGTTCTACGAGCGAATGTACCTGATCGAGCAGCCGATCGCCGTGTTGAATGCCCTGTTCGCGCAGTTCATTCGGCTTCGGGTTTCCCGGGAATGGGAGCAGGAGGAACGGCCGGCGCTGAATGACTGGATTCAGCAGGGCGCATAGCCGTGCCGGCCCGAGGGAGAGGAAACTCCAACCAGGAGGAAACGCCCCATGTTGACGGTCAAGGAGATCATGACCCGGGAGCCGATCACCGTCGCCCCGGACACCCCTATCACTGAAGCCGCCAAGCTGCTCCTGGACCGGCGGATCAACGGCATTCCCGTGGTGGATGCAGGCGGAAAGCTGGTGGGCATCATCTGCCAGAGCGATCTGGTGACCCAGCAGAAGAAGTTCCCCATTCCCACCTTGTTTACCCTCCTGGACGGGCTTATTCCTTTGCAATCCACCAAGAGCCTGGACCGAGAGGTCAAAAAGATCACGGCCACTCGCGTGGCTGACGCCATGACTCGGGAACCCACCACCGTTACTCCGGACATGACCATCGACGAAGTGGCCTCACTCATGGTGGACGAGAAGTTCCATACCCTCCCTGTGGTCGATGGAGAGGCCTTGGTCGGAGTGATCGGCAAGGAGGACGTCCTGAGGACCCTGATGGGAAGGGATGAAGATTGAACCAGGCCCCGGCGGAAGGGGGTTGTCGATGTTTCACCGGGCGCAGTCGGTGGGATCACCGGAGAGCTTGTCCAAGGCGTGGCCCAGGGCGGGCAGGACCGTGGAAAGGTTTTCCCGGACCGCCCTGGGGCTGCCCGGCAGGTTAAGGATCAGGCATGTCGCTCGGACTCCCGCCAAGGCACGGGAGAGCATGGAGTGGGGGGTCTTGGAAAGCCCGGCGGCCCGCATGGCCTCGGCCATGCCGGGGACCTCGTAGTCTAGAACCTCCCGTGTGGCCTGCGGGGTGATATCCCTGGGGCTGAGACCCGTACCGCCCGAGGTCACGATCAGGGCCAGGCCTTCTCGGTCCACCCAGCGCACGAGCACCTCTTGAATGCGGGCCGGGTCGTCGGGAACCACCTCGCGGCATTGCACGATGTATCCGGCTTCCTCGAGCATTCCTCGAGCCGCTTCACCGCTTTCGTCCGTTCGTTTTCCCCGGGCGCCCCGGTCGCTCACCGTCAGGATGCCGGCTCGATAAAGTGCTCCGGTTTTCATAAGCCCTTTGTCCTCGTCTTACTCACAATCTTACCCGGCCCCTGACATTGCTAAAAAAGCCCGGCCGCACAACAACGCAGCCGGGCTTGAAAACCTTGGCGTGAGCGAGCGGTGTGCAGCCGCCTCCGGACCGCTATTCCTCCTCTTTGGCATCGGCGATAACCTTGTCGGCGAGCTGGGAGGGAAGCTCCTCGTAGTGGCTGAGCTCCATGGTGAAAGAGCCGCGACCACCGGTCATTTGGTTCAGATCCAGTGCATACCTGGTGACCTCGGCCATGGGGGCCTGGGCCTTGATGAGCTGGTATTTGCCCTGGCCCTCCATGCCCAGGACCCGCCCCCTGCGTCCGGTCAGGTCGCCCATGACATCGCCCATGGTCTCCTCGGGAACCGCGATGTCCAGCTTCATGATGGGCTCCAGCAGAATCGGGTTTGCGTCCTGCACGCCCTTCTTGAAGCACATGCTCGCGGCGATTTTGAAGGCCATCTCGGAGGAGTCCACGTCGTGGCTCTTTCCGTCATAGAAACGGACCTTCACGTCCACGACCGGATATCCGGCCACCACCCCGCTCGAAAGGGTTTCCTGAATGCCCTTTTCCACCGCCGGGACGAAGTTGCGGGGAACATTCATGCCCACCAAAGCCTCTTCGAACTCAAAGCCGCTCCCCCGTTCCAGGGGCGCAACATCGAAGTGGACCTCGGCAAACTGGCCTCGGCCGCCTGTTTGCTTTTTATGCCTGTACACAATTCCCTGAGCCGGTTTCTTTATGGTTTCCAGGTAGGGGACGCGGACCGGTTTCAGCTCTACGCCCACGCCGAACTTGCGCTGGAGTTTTTCGCAGGTGGCTTCCAGATGGATCTGGCCGGTGCCGGAGAGAATGATCTCCGAAGCCGTTCCCCGCTCCAGGCGAAGCGTGGGGTCTTCTTCGCGTACCCGGGTGAGCGAGCTGAAGAGCTTGTCTTCGCTTCCCTGCTCCTTGGCTTCGACCGCATAGGAGAGCACACTCGGCAGCGGTTCCAGGGGAGGGTATATGATGGGATTCTTTTCGTCGCAGAGGGTGTCGCCCGTAGCCGTTTCCTTGAGTTTGGCAAACGCCACGATGTCGCCGGTAACAGCCTCTTCACACGATGTCTGCTTCTTGCCTTCCAAGATGAGAATGCTGCCGGATTTCTCCTTGATGTCCTTGTTGGGATTGTACAGCGCGGCCCCATGGGTCAAGGTTCCGGAAAGGATGCGAAGAACAGTCAGCTTGCCGGCGAAGGGATCGGCCACGGTCTTGAACACCACAGCGGAAAAGGGGGCGTCAGGAGAAGATTCCCGCTCGATCTCCTCGTCTGTTCCCGGTTTCATCCCTTTGAACGGACCACGCTCCAGGGGATTGGGCAGGGCTTGGATCAGGAGGTCCATGAGACGGTCCACGCCCATATTGCGGACGGCGGATCCGCACAGGACTGGAACAACGGCGCCGGATTTGACACCCTGGACAAAGGTCTCCTCGATTTCCTGGGCGGCGATTTCCTCGCCTTCCAGGTACTTCTCCATAAGGGCGTCATTGGCCTCGACAATGTTTTCGACCATCTTTTCGTGGAGCTCTTCGACGGCATCCGCCATGTCCGCGGGCGGGTCTTCTTCCTTCACCTTGCCGGATCCGTCCTTTTCATACACGTAGGCCTTCATTCTGATCAGGTCCACTACACCGCGGAAATCGTCCTCCGCTCCGATGGGCAGGAGCACCGGTGTGGCGCTCTTTTCGAAGGCGGCGTTGATTTGCTCCACCACCCCGTCGAAGTCCGCCCGCTCCCGGTCCATGCGGTTGATGAAAATTACCCGGGGGAGCCGCTCTTCATCGGCGAATCCCCAGACCTTCTCCGTTCCGACCTTGACTCCCGATGTGGCGTCTATCACCACCACCACCCCGTCCGCCGCCTTCATGGAAAACTTGGTGTCGTTCAAAAAGTTGTCGTCGCCCGGGGTGTCGATGATGTTGATGGTGTGTTTGTTCCAGTCGCAGTGGTGGAAGGCCGTGCTCAGGGTGATTTTTCGTTTGATTTCTTCGGGTTCGAAGTCGAGATTGGATGAACCGTCATCCACCTTTCCGAGACGGGATACGGCCTTGCCGTTGAAGAGAATGGCCTCGGCCAGAGACGTCTTACCGCATCCCACGTGTCCCACCAAACCGATGTTTCTCAACTGCTTGCTTTTCTTTTCCATGCCAGAGCCCTCTTTTCATGAATTTCCGATCCCATCGAAGCAGGACTGCGCCCGCCGGGCACGGAACGTCCGGTATCTTTGTTGAGGCGGTTCTCCGGTTCTCTCCTTGATCTCAATTGAGGGACATGCCCACGGTTTTAGTGTTCAGGTGCCGGTCTCCGGGAAACACGACCCTATGAAAACGATGGGCAAACCGCCGAAACTAGACTGTTTAGCTTAACTTGGATTGGGAAGTCAAGAACGGAATCCATTCGACTAAAACTCCGATATAAGGAATAAGGCGAGTATAGGCTTGGCGGGAAAGAGGCC
>CAZQCK010000089.1:0-13887 GCA_964591925.1 uncultured Desulfobacterales bacterium | reverse complement strand
GGCCAGGGTTGGTGTGGGTATGCTGATATGCGTGGATTTCGACGTGGTGGAACCGAGCAATTTGAACCGCCAGCATTATCGGATAGAGGACATCGGCCGGCCCAAGACCGAGGCCATGGTGGAGCAACTGGCGTCGGTGAATCCCTATGTGCGGGTGATTGCACACCAGGTCGTTCTGGATGGGAAAAACCTGTTCGATATCTTCGAAGGCGTGGACGTGCTGGTGGAGTGTTTCGACCGGCCCCAGGCCAAGGTCATGTTGATTCAAGAGGCGGCCGAATGTCTGCCGAAGGCCTTTGTGGTCGGTGCTTCGGGAGTCGCCGGATACGGGGAGAGCAACCGCATTCAAACCCTCCGCCTCGGCAACCGGGTGTACATGGTGGGAGACATGGTCTCGGCCGCCGAGCCCGGGCGGGGGCTCATGGCCCCGCGGGTGGGAATAGCCGCCCACCATCAGGCGAACCTGGTGGTGAGCCTGCTCATGGGTGTGGAGGCCGGGGAGGAACCCCTCGACCCTCCGGAACCGCCTTGAGTCGGAATTCCCCTGGATTTGCCCACAATGCCGCTCTATGGCCGGGCATTCAACGCGGGGTGAAGCCTTCGTCCTCCTTCCACTCCATCACCCGGTATGAGCCGGGCGTCTTGACGGTGTAGATTTTCTCCGGGGTCTCCTGATTGAAGACCATCCGCTTGTTCCGGATTACGACCTGGCCGCCCCGGTCCCGGGGCAGGTACCTCACCACACCGGCATAGAGGATACCGTCTGTGGCCTGAATATCGTCGAAGGCCACCTCGAGATCTCTTCGGGGAAAGGCCAGTCGCTGGGGCTCCAGGGTTTCGGCATGGAGTTTCAGGGACCATACGCCTCTGCATATGAGGCGGGGGCCCGCCTGGGACCTTGCGGACTCGACCTCAGGGAGACCCGGGTACCCTCGAAGCAGGGCCCACAGGTGGTCCAGGTCCGGAGGCGTCGGGAGGAACCGGCTCAGGACCTCCGGGGTGGCCGGGCCGGTGTAGAGTGTTTTGTCTGAAAAGGAAAAGGCCTCGAATCGTCCTCGGTCCACCAGCACGTGGAGCATGGGGGCGCCCCAGGGATGGGTGATCTCCACCTTGATGCGCAACGGTTCTCGGTCTCCCACCACCAGAATGGCGGCCTCCTCGGATTCGGCAATCCATTTCTTGAGGGTCACGGTACCCACTGAGTAGAAAGACGTGACATGGTGCCTTTGTGCCTCCAGGCGATTCAGGACCGCCTGGAGATCAGAGGGGCTGAGCTGTGGAAGGGGGGGACGAAGGGATGCGCAGCCGGAAGTCAGGGCAAGGATCAGCAGAAGACGGACACCAAGGCCGCTGAGGCCGAAGAGAGAAACCTCTTGAAGCGGATTCGTCTTCAATCGGCCCCCTTGTTGTTTTTCAGGCGGGCCTCGATCTCATCGATCTTTTTTCGGACCGTGTCAGGGTCGGTGTGATCAAGGCCCAGGGCTCTTTGGTAAGCCTTAAGCGCCTTTTCAAGCAGGCCTTTCTTGACATAGACGTCTCCCAGGTGCTCCCTGATGGTGGGGTCTTCGGGCTGAAGCGAGGAGGCCTTTTCAAGGTGTTCCATCGCCTTTTCGTGTTCACCTTTTTGAAAATACACCCATCCCAGGCTGTCTGTGATGTACCCGCTGTCGGGCTTGTTTCGCATGGCTCGTTGAATGAGGTCGAGGGCCTCGTCCAGGCGGATACCTTGCTCGGCATAGGTGTATCCGATGTAGTTCAGGGCTTCCGCGTGATCAGGATCGAACTCCAGGATGCTGCGCATCTGCTCGAGGGAGCGGTCTCTTTTGCCTTGTTTGTCGAGAACCACGCCAAGACGGAAGATTAGTTCCACGTTTTTGGGGTCTTGCTCCAGCCTTTCTATGAGGAGCTTCTCGGCCTCTTCGAATTTTTCCTGCCCTTCGAGAATGGATGCGAGCATCAGGTGGAGCCCCTCCCGGTCGTCTCCCTCTTGAATCGCTTCACGTAAAACAGCCTCGGCTTCCTCGGCCTTGTCCCTGGAGTCCAGGATATAGGCTATGTGCATCCTGGCGTTGGAGAAATACTCGGAGTCTTTTTCCAGTTTTCGAAAATGCTCGAGGGCCCGGTCCAGGTCCCCTCGTTCTTCATAAGCGGAGGCGAGATAGTATCTGGATTTGTCGTCATCGGGCCATGCCTGGACGATCATCTCCAACTCATCTATGGACTCGTCCAGTTTTCCGTGGCGAAGATAGATGAGCCCCAGGGATTGGCGGATCCGTTCTCCGGGCTTGGATTGGGCTTTGATGGACTCCATTTGCCTTTCCGCTTCCTTTTCCCGGCCGAGTTTGTAGTACAGCTCTATGAGCCGTTCGCGAACGACCAAGTTTACAGGGTAGTAGTCGATGAGGCTTTCGTATATTTCGACCGCATCTTCGAGTCGGCCCTGCATTTGGTAAAGGCTACCCAGATCGAACAGGGCGGGCTCCATTCTCTCGTTCAGGCGAAGCGCCTCCAGGTAGGACTCCTCTGAGAGCTCGAGGGCGCCTTGTTCCAGGTAGACCCGTCCACGGTAGTAGTGGGCGATGACAAGGTTGGGATTTTGTTCGATGATTCGGCTCAACTGGCTCAGGGCCCGGTCATACCGACTGGTCTTGATGAGCATGGTCGTCAGCACGAGCCTCGCACGTTTGTGCTCGGGATCTAGCTCGAGCGCTTTCTCGTAGGAGCGGATCGCATCTTCTTCCTGCCCGAGGTGGCCGGCGATTTCCGCCACGAGCAGGTGATGATCGGCCTCTTGGGGTTCGATCTCCACGCATTTGCGGGCGTAAGCCAAGGCCGCCTCGTTTTCCTCCAGTTGTTTGAGCAGCAGGGCCATTCTCTGGAGCAGAAACACGTTTTCCGGGTCGTTCTCAACGGCCTGCTCCAAGTGGGGCCGGGCCTCTTCGTAGCGTCCGTGTGCACTGTGCAGAGCGAAAAGCATAAACGCGGCATAGGCCTTTCGGGTTGCCTGTTCTTTTGCGGAGGGCGGCGGCAGGGGTGAGGGCGCGGTGAAATCGGTCATGGGGAAAGAGGGATGGGGTTCCAGCCCACTTTTGACGCCCGCGCAACCACTGCATGCAAGAGAAAGCAGCACCAACAGTGTGCACAAGAGACCTAGGGAATGATTGCTGAATATTCGGAACATGGTCCTTTTCTCGCGTTTCCCGGAGGTATCATTCGAACGCCTCCGTACAGTCTTCAAAGACGGCAGAGCCGCGCACCCCTGAGTAACTCTGGGCACCGGATCATATAAAATTGGAGTACTCTTCCTCGAAATTGGGGATCTTTTCACTCAACCATGCCTTGATATTCTTCACGACTCGTTCCTGAATCTGCCGGACGCGCTCCCGGCTGATTCCGTATTTGTCCCCGAGCTCCTGAAGGGTCATGGGATCCTCGGACATGATGCGGTTGTCGAAGATGTCCAGCTCCTTTCCGGACAAGTTTTCCCGAAAATCGGCCAGATTCTCCAGCAGGGTCTCCCGGCGTTGTGCGTCGGAGATTTGCTGATCTATCCCTTGAGCGGGGTCCGGAATAAATGAGCTGTAGGCTTCCTTGCCCTCGTCGCCCACGGGGGCGTTCAATGAAAGCTCGGCTCCTCCCAGGCGCTGGCTCATTTCTTCGATCTCCGTCTCCTTTACGTCCAGCCTTTCGGCCAGCAACTGGGGCGCGGGATTGAAACCCTGGGCGATCAATTTTTCCTTTTCCTTGGCCAGATTGAAAAACAGCTTTCTTTGGGTCTGGGTCGTTCCGATCTTGACCAGCTTCCAGTTCTCCATGATGAACTTCAGAATATAGGCCTTGATCCAGAAGGACGCGTAGTAGGAGAACTTGATTCCCCGATAGGGATCGAACTTTCGAACGGCCTGGAGCAACCCTACGTTTCCCTCCTGTATAAGATCGAGAAGGCTCTTGGTCCAATAGCGGCTGAAGTCCATGGCGATCTTGACCACGAGACGCAGGTTGGAGGTCACTAGCCGGTAGGCGGCCTGCTGGTCGTGGTGTTCCTGGAAGCGGGTGGCCAGCTCGACCTCCTCCTCCCGCGTCAGAAGCCGATAGTTCTTGATCTCCATCAAATAGAGCTGAAGTGGGTCGTATGGGACGAGCCCGCGGTCCTCGGACTGGACCACCGGGGCCATATCGGGGCGAATGACCGGAAAGAACTCCGTTGCCTTTTCAGGCTCTTTGCCCGGCCCGTCATCCCCCTGAGACTGTCTTTTGCCTTGCTTCATGATTTTGTCCTAATCCGGGTCCGCCACCAGGATGCGAATATAACGTTTCTTGCCGGCTCTGAGCAGCAGGGTTCCGCCGTTCAACGCTTCGGTGTCGACCACTTGGTCGAAGGCGCCGATCCGCTCGTTGTTAACGTAGCCGCCGCCTTGGGTGATCAGCCTGCGGGCGTCTCCCCTTGTCTTGCACAAACCGGACATCTCGAACAGGATATAGGCGGGAAGACCGCTTTCCAGCGTCGCACGGGGGATTTCGAATGTGGGAGCCGAATCCCCCTGCCCCTCCTTTTCGCCGCTGAACAGACCGCGTGAGGCCTCTCGTGCCTGTTGGGAGGCCTGTTCACCATGGCAGATTGCGGTGGCCTCGTACGCAAGGACCTCTTTGGCCCGTCTCAGATCCGCGCCTTTCAAGGACGCCAGTTTTCGGACCTCGGCCATGGGAAGAAAGGTGAAAAGGGACAGGAAACGCCCCACATCCGCATCGTCCTGATTGATCCAGTATTGATAATAATCATAAGGGGTCGTAAGCTCGGGGTCTAGCCAAACAGCGCCTTCATGGGTCTTTCCCATCTTGATGCCCGACGCCGTGGTTATCAGCGGAAAGGTGATGCCCAAGGCGCTTTCGCCTTCCATGCGCCGAATGAGATCGGCCCCGGCCACGATGTTGCCCCATTGATCGCTTCCTCCCATTTGCAGGCGGCAGCCGTAAGTCTTGAAGAGGTGCCGGAAATCGTAGGACTGAAGAAGCATGTAGTTGAATTCTATGAAGGTCAAGCCTGTTTGAAGGCGAATTCGGTAGCTTTCGGCGGAAAGCATGCGATTTACACTGAAGTGGCGGCCGATATCCCTCAGAAAGTCTATGTAATTGAGCTTGGAGAGCCAGTCCGCATTGTTTTCCATGACAGCACGGCCATTGTCGAAGTCGAGAAAACGGGCAAGCTGGCGTTTTATGCCTTCGGCATTCTCGTCGATTTCAGCTCGGCTCATGACCTTGCGCATTTCCGTCTTTCCACTGGGGTCTCCGACAAGCGCGGTTCCGCCGCCGACGAGGGCGATGGGTCGATGGCCGGCTCTTTGCATATGAGCGAGCGCCATGATGGGTACGAGACTGCCCAGATGAAGGCTCCTGGCCGTAGGGTCGAACCCGATATAGCAGGTTGCCGGCTGCTCGAGCAGGGTCCGGACCGCATCCGGGTCCGTGGCCTGGTCCACGAAACCCCGCTCTTCCAATTCATCAAAGACGTTTTTCATGGTTCACCTCAATGGCGTTATTCCAGATCCTGAGGGAGCTTCAAGCGAATCACTTCTCCTGGTTTTCCAAGGTTTCTCAGGGTTTCTCCATCGAAATGCACTGTGATGCCGGCGGCGTTTCCAATGTGCAGATTGTAGGTCTCCCCGCCTTTCCACCTGGGATGACTTCCCTTGCGAAAGATAAAGTCTTTGGGCTCTTCGCCGTCCACAGAGATCTGAACCCAGGTCCTTTCCGTAACCTCGATTTCCAGGGTGTGCCCCTCCTCTGAAACCCCCCGCTCCCGGGGAGGATCCGGATAGGGATCGATTCCCGCGGGGAGAGGCTTTCGTGCAGGGGCAGCCGGACTCGAATCCGCCGGAGGTGGTTGCGTGGACGGAGGTTCGATTTGTTCCTCCGGAGGCGGGGGTGGAGGAGGTCGGTAACGATTCTTCGCGGGAGACGGGGTTGCAGGGGGTGCCGGTTCGACGGTCTCTTCAGCGGGTTCGTTCCAAGTGGGCCACTCCGGAGCCGGGCCGCCTTGCCACAAATACACAAGGGCCCCCGCGAGGATGCCCACAAGGAGAAGGATCAGTATGCGTCGTCCCCGTCCCGAGGATTCCGGCTTCAGCAGGGGCTTGGGCGCAGATGGTTCGGGTGTGCCGCTTTGCTCGTAGAGATCCAGGACCCGGTCAACATCCAGTCCCAGGGCCCGGGCGTAGGACTGAATGAAACCTCTGACGAATACCGGCGGAGGGAGTTGCTCCCAGTCTTCCCGTTCGAGGGCCTCGATGAAATGCTCCCGCAGCCGGGTCAACTGTGCCACCTGCCTGCGGTCGAGACTTCGATTTCGGCGCTCTTCGCGGAGAAGTGAGCCCAATCCCGACGAGGAGATCGTTTCGGTCTTTACCTTATTTTTGACCGCTGTGGTCTTTTTGTTCGAATCCGCCATAAAAGTGCTTGGTCTTTCCGTGCTTTTAACCGAAACCTGAATTGAGCGTTTCAAATTGCAGCCTGCTTGAGTTTCGGGGATCCGGGGACGCCCTTCGTCCGGCTGAAGGCTCTTTTCGGGAGCAGGACGGCCTTTCAATCAAAGAGGACTTTCGTATAGGCCTTTTCCTTGAGCTCCTGGATCCACTCCGCATATCTCCGGTTTATCTCTTCCTGCAGGAGGGTCCGGTGAATGGCATCCCGTACCTTGTCGAGCGGCATGACGCCGGTTCCACCCTTGTCCAGGACCTGGATGATCTGAACCCCATTGGCTTTGACGATAGGATCGCTGACCCCGCCTTCCGGCGTTCCCTCGATGGCTTTTCTAATCTCGGGCTCGAGCTGATTCGGATCGAACCTTCCCAAGTAACCACCTTCCCGCGCACCAGGTCCCTCGGAATGCTTTCGGGCCAGCTCTGCGAAGTCCGCGCCGTTCCGGATCTCCTCGATCAGGGCCTCGGCCCTCTTTTCGAGCTCGGCTTGCCCGTTCGATTCGTTGGGCTCTTTGCGGAGGAGAAAAATGGTGGCAAGCTCCACTCCCGGCTTACGTTGAAAACGGTCCTGGTGTTCTTCGTAATAGGCCTCGATCTCCTCATCACGTATGATTATGCGGGATTTGACCTCGAAGTTGACCAGTTTCTGTCTCTGTAGGTCCTCCTTCACTTTGCGGCGGTACTCTTCCCATATGAGCCCCTTATCCTTGATCCTGGCCTCGAGCTCTTTTTGGCTCCAGTGATTTTCCTGTTTGATCCGCTCTATGGCGGCGTCCACTTCGCCGTCCTTGACCTCGATGCCGATTTCACGGATTTTGTCCAGAGAGATTCGTGACTCGATCAGCTGTTCAAGGACCTTTCGCCGGGCATCTTCATACTGGAGCTGATTTCGTTCCCTGAGCAGGGACGGCTCGACCCCGGTCATCTCTTTCATGGTTTTGTGAAGTTCGTGGAGCGTGATCACGTTGTCGTTGACCACGGCGACTATACGGTTGGTGGTCTCTGCAAAAGCGCCGCCGGGAACGGCCGCAATCGCCAGTACGGCCAACCATCCACCGAGCAGAAATGTGCGTTTAATGCGGGTCATCTATTCGATCTCCAGCTTGTTGAGAACGTCCCTGTTCACCTTAACAGGGAAACGGGTTTTCAATTCCTTGATCCAATTGCGGTAGAAGGCGTCCCTTTTTTCCTCCATGAGCATTTGCTCGATCTGCACCATCACCTCGGGCAGGCTGAAGACGCCTTCCGGTCTTCGTTCCGTCACTTCGACCACGTGATACCCGTAAGGAGTCTTGACGGGTTCGTCCGAAAGCCCCACGGGCAGGGAGAAGACCGTCTCGGCTAATGACGCTTGCAGCTCTTCTCGGGTCACCCATCGATCCGCCATTCCGACGGCATTCTCGATTCGTTCGGGCTCCTGCTGAACAAGGGTGGCAAGACCTCCTTGCTTTTTCGCCAGAGCCAGGATCCTCCGGGCGGTTTCAACATCCCGGGCCGTTATCTGACGAAAACGGACCATAGGCGGGTGTCTGTAGGAATCCAAATTTTTTTCGTAGGCCCTCTGAATTTCTTCGAACGTTACGGGCTTGATTTCCTGCATGCCCTTTTCTATAATTTTTTGTATCAGTAGTTTTTCCTTAAGTTGACTTTCCCAGACATCGAAGTCCACATAACGCTTGAGCAGCATGTTGCGGAAGTCTTCCTCGGACGGGTAGTCGGACTTGATGCTCTGGACAGCGGCTTCCAGCTCGGGCTCTTTGACCGCGATTCCGTGTTCCGCTCCATACGCCAGAAGGACATAACGCTCCACGAGTCGCTTCACCAGGGGTTCGAAAACGGGTTCAATCTCCTCGGCGTAAAGATCCATTTCAATGCTGATCCGCTCTATATCCCTCCTGACCGTGTCCAGGGTGATCTCTTGCCGCCCCACACGAATGGCCACCTGTTCCTGCGAGGGATTCAGCAGATCGCAGGAGGTCAGAGGGAGGAGCAGGAGAAAGAGCGCACACCGGGCGACACGATTAATGAAGGCAGGGCCTGGCAACGTCGACCTCTCTGTTTCTCTTTCCGCCGGCGGCGAGGCGGCGGGATCGAGACAAGCAAGGAGGGCTGTTCGCTTCGCCTCGTGCAGAAACAGCCCAAGCCTTATACATTAACAATTGCTATGGAAATTGCAAGTACAATCTGAAGGGCTGTGCTTGCTCCAACTAATTGAAATCAAAAGGGCTTTTGGCCGGATTCGAGTGCTGAAGAGGGCTCTGAACGGTTATTCACCGGGCTTCCGGACGAGCTTTCGAAGCAGAATGTGGACCTCTTCCAGTGACGCCAGGGAATGGGGCTCGCCGGGTCGGATTTTGAGCTGGTTTTCCGAGGAAAACCGGTACTTTCCCGGATGCCGTTTCACCATCTCCGCCAGGCTCGACACGTCCACATCCGTATCCTGGGCGAAGGTGAGTACCAGGGCCTGGGTTGTAACATCCAGGCGCACCACACGGAGCCGTTTCATGACAAGTCGGACGGACATGATGCTGAGCAGGTTGGCGACCTCTTGGGGGGGCGGCCCGAAACGGTCCGCGATCTCCGTGCGAAGAGACTCCAGCTCTTCGGGCTCTTTAAGGGAGGACAGACGGCGGTAGAGGTTGAGCCGGACGTCCGAGTCGAACACATAGGTTTCGGGAAGGTAGGCCGAGAGGTTCACATGGATCTCCGGATTGATCTCCTCACGCCATTCCTCACCTTTGAGCTCGGCCACCGCTTCTTCTATCATGCGGACGTAGAGTTCATAGCCCACCGCCGCGATGTGCCCGGACTGGGTGTACCCCAGGATGTTTCCCCCGCCCCGGATCTTGAGATCGTGAAGGGCCAGGTGGAGCCCGGCCCCGAGCTGGGAAAAATCCATAAGGGCCTTCAGGCGTTTGACCGCCTCCCGGGTCATTCCGGAGGTGTCGGAGAGGAGGAGATAAGCGTAAGCCGTTTCACTGGAGCGACCCACGCGCCCGCGGAGCTGGTAGATCTGGCCCAGACCGAACCGGTCCGCCTCGTGAAGGATGATGGTGTTGGCCGATGGAATGTCCAGTCCGGATTCGATAATGGTGGTGCAGACGAGGACATCGATCTCCTTTCGAAGAAAAGCCACCATGGTGTTTTCCAGGCCGTGCTTCTTCATCTGTCCGTGGGCCGTTGCGATTCGAGCGCCGGGCAGAAGCTCCTGAAGCCGGGAGGTCATGTGCTCGATGGTCTGGACGCGGTTGTGCACGAAAAACACCTGGCCGCCTCGATCCAGCTCGTGTTCCACGGCGTGGACTATGGTGGCCTCGTCATAGGGCACGATGTACGTTTGAATGGCCCGGCGGTCCTGGGGGGGCGTTTCGATGACACTGAGGTCCCGCACACCCATGAGGGAGAGGTGAAGGGTCCTGGGGATGGGTGTGGCGGCCAGGGAGAGCACGTCCACCAGTGCTCGATAGTTCTTGAGGGCTTCCTTCTGTTTCACCCCGAATCGCTGCTCTTCATCCACGATCAGAAGACCCAGATCGCGGAATCCGACATCCTTCTGCAGGAGGCGATGGGTTCCGATGAGCACGTCCAGCTTGCCGGAGCGCGCGCGGGCTGCAAGCTCTCCTTGTTCGGTCCGGCCCTTGAACCGGCTCACAACGCCTATCTGCACCCCGTAGGGCTCCATGCGATTCCGAAAGGTCTCGAAGTGCTGTTCGGCCAGGACCGTGGTGGGGACGAGCATGGCCACCTGTTTTCCCTCGCTCACGACCTTGAAGGCCGCGCGAATGGCCACCTCTGTTTTTCCGAACCCCACGTCTCCGCATATGAGCCGGTCCATGGGTTTCTCGCTTTGGAGGTCATCCAGAACATCGTCGATCGCCTTGGCCTGATGCGGGGTCTCCTCGTGCTCGAAGGTGGCTTCGAATTCGCGAAAGGTGTTGTCCGGCGGTCCATAGGCATGTCCCGTGCGGTAGCTTCGCAGCGCGTAGATTTCCACCAGCTGCCGTGCGATCTCCCGGACCGACTTTCGGGCCCGTCGTTTGGCCACGTCCCAGGAACGCCCGCCGAGCCGGTCCAGCTTGGGGTCCTTCTCGTCCGCCCCGATGTACTTTTGGAGGATGCTGATGCGGTCGGCCGGAATATACAGGCGGTCGCCTCCCACGTACTCCACGATGACGAAATCGTTGGCCTTGCCGGCCACCTCCATTTTCTGGAGGCCCCCGTAACGCCCGATCCCGTGCTCCTCATGCACCACCGGTTCCCCGATCTGCAACTGGCTGAAGGACGTCCAGTTGAGAGCTTCCACATCGGCCGGCTTGCTGCGGGCCGCCCGCGAGCGCTTGGGACCGAAGATCTCGTCTTCGCTCACCACATGAAGCCCGGCGTCGGGCCACCCGAATCCACGGGAGAGGGCCCCGAGGCACAGGGTCACGCCGGTGCCGGGCGGCACCTCCTGCCAGCCGTTGACAACGCCCTCCGGCTCGATTCCGTAATTGGCAAGGATTTCCTCCAGCCTGCCCGCCTGCTGATGGGTGCGGGAGACCAGGACCACCCTGGAGCCGTGCTCCAGCCACTCTTCGATCCGTTCGGCCAGCGGGGCCAGGGAGACCCGGCCCTTGCCCTCCAGGTGCAGATCCAGGCTGTCCTCGACCGGGGAGACTCCTTCCACGGGAACAGCTTCCACATCTTTGTCGCGATGGTCGATTCGAATTTCCGGAAGGTCGATACGCCTTGTGGCGGCCATGCGGTCGTGAAGATCTTGTGGTTCAAGAAGGAGCCCTTCGATTTCCGGAAACGGTTGCTCACGCTCCTCGGAGTCCCGGCGGTACCTCTCGGCATCCCGGAGGAACTTTTCTCGAAAGCGCTTTGATTCCGCCTCGATCGCCTCCGGGTCCAGGCGGAGCAAAAACCCGTTGCGGGGAAGGTAGTGAAAGAGCGTGTCCAGGCGGTCGTAGAAGTGTTTGAGCCAGGCCTCCTGTCCGGCGAACCCGCCGTCCCTGATTTCCGGGGGAAGCCTTCCCATGGACCGGGCCCGTTCCACAGAGGCCTTGCCCAGGATAATCTCCGATGCAGGAAGCAGGACAAGGTCGTGCAAAGGGGCGGTGGACCGCTGGGACAGGGGATCGAAGCAGCGTATGGACTCCAGGTGGTCCCCCCAGAACTCGAGCCTGACCGGCTGGTTCAGCAGGGGGGGAAAGACGTCCACCACGCCGCCGCGCACAGCGTAATCACCGCGCTCTTCCACGAGGGAGGTCCTCAGGTAGCCGCCCTTGTGCAGCTTGTGTATAAGGCGCTCTCTGTCCGCCTCTTCCCCCCCTTCCAGGTAATCCAGGGCGTCCACCAAAGCGGATTTGGGCATCAAGCGAACGGCCGCCGCCTCCGAGGAGGTGATCACCACAGGGTCGGGCAGTTCGGTGAGAGCGTAAAGGGCCTGAATGCGGCGGGTGACCACGTCCCGGTGCGGGCTGAGCCCGGAGAGCGGGGAGATGTCATAAACCGGGAAATCATAGAGTCTTCGTTCCCCTGGTGGTCCCGAGGTCATGTTTTCAGGCAGAAAAAACGCCAATTCCCGGTATAGCGCCCTGGCGTCTTTGGCCGTGGGCGCGATCAGCAGGCATGGAACACGAAGGGCCGGAAGCAGGCGGCAGAGCAGGTAGCTCCGGGCGGAGCCGCTTGTCCCCGGAATCTCCAGGACACGTACTCCTGCTTCTATTCGATCTCGAATGTGCGGTAGCTGGGGAATGTCTTGCATCGTAGCCTGAACGTTCAGCCGGAGCCGGATCCTTTACAAGTCGTGGTTCAATGGCCGCCGGGCCCTGCCCTGGTATTGGATGTTCGAGGAAAGGACCGTTTTCCCGAGTGAAAAAGATCGCCAAAAAATAAGATAGTCAGGGTGTACCGTCATTGCAAATGGGGATTTTCACTACTTCGGCTTCTCACCCCCCGGAGAAGGCACCAAGAGGGTTACAGGAAACCGTCGCAGGTTGCAAGGCATGCCTTGGGGCTGCTGACGGGAAGCCGGTGGGAATTGCGTCTTGACCGCGCCCGCAGGCGGGTGCGATAAGGAGGACAGGATCAACAGGAAGGAGTCCATGCCATGGAGGAAGATGCAAACAGCGTCGACACCACGCAGGTGATCGGCACCATTCAAAACCACCGGAACCCTGATCAGGTTGTGGATCTCGTGTTTCTTCCCGAGGAAAACGGTTTTGCCACCTCGGGCATCCGCACCCACTTCGATCTTCCCGAGATTCTGGTCCCCTCCCACCTGGTGGCCCAGGACCTCCAGCTCATAGGGGCCATAGTGTCCGCGATTCTGGAGCGCATTTCCCAGGCCGGTGAACAAGACGGGGTGTTTGAGTATGCATCCAGGTTTACGGTCCTGGACCGCGAGTACACCTTCACCCCCCACGGCCGGTTCATGAGGCTGGCGGCGGAGTCTTCCACCCCGGACTGGGCCAGGGACAAGGTTGTTTGATACGGAGTTGTATGGAGCAAGGCCAAGGGGAGAGCGGATCAGTGAACGCAGGTGGCGGCGAGCGGAGAATCGCCGGACGCTTCGTCGGTATCCCGGTGCCGGTCCAGGAAGGACAGAATTTCCCGGGCGTACTCCTCCGGTCTCTGCTCGTAGGTGTTGTGCCCGCACTTGGGGAATATCGCCAGCTCCCCTCTGGGCAACAGCCGATAGAAGGCCACGCCCTGCTCCACTTCAAAGAGAAAACTCCGGTCCGGATAGAGCACCAGGGCGGGGCAGGCCACAGAGGGCAGGAGGGGCCGCAGATCGAACACGCCGGTTCCATAAGCGCCGCCGCGTGATCGAAACAGATCGAAAAAGGGCTCGGCGTGGTCTTCCCCATGCCAGTGGACAAGCTTTTTCTGCAGGTCTGGGTCCAGCTCTCGAAAGGCCTTGGGAAACTTTTCCCGGTTGAACTCGGGCATGCTCACCCTGCTGTAGCACTGTGTGCTGGAGACGGCCATGGAACGCACCTGCCCGGGATGGTCCAGGGCGTAGTCCACGGCCAGAACCCCGCCCTCGCATTGACCCACCAGGTGGAACCTGTCCAGGCCCAGGGCCTTTGTCAGGCCGGCGAGCTCCCGAACGCCCGCGGCCCGGAACCCGTTGCTCACGTAAAAGTCCTCGAAGTCGTCCCCCTTGTCGGAACGTCCGTATCCTCTGCGATCATACATGACCACGCGATAGCCTCGATCCACGAGTGGGGGAAGGATGTCCTTCCACATGCGGGTGCAGCCGAATCCGTGGTGGAGAAGCACGATGGTTTCTCCCTCCCCGTGGTCTTCGTAGTAGATGCGGACTCCCTGGATCGTTTCAAACGGCATGTGCACCTCGCTTGCGGCCTAGTGCCCGTCCATAAACGAATTTTGGGCACTGCTAAGTTTCCAATTCAGAAAGGAG
>CAZQCK010000088.1:0-13929 GCA_964591925.1 uncultured Desulfobacterales bacterium | reverse complement strand
TGGAGAAGGAGCTTCGGTTCGCGATTCGCGAAGGCGGACGGACGGTGGGCGCCGGGGTCATCGCCGAAATCATCGAGTAAACCGACGACGGCGTGACGTGGCTTTCGGCGGAGAGCGTGAATACGGGGTGGTTGATTATGCGGGATATCATTACACTTGCTTGCGAAGCTTGCAAAAATCGAAACTACACGACGACCAAGAACAAGAGGAAGACGCCGGACAAGCTCTCCTTTCGAAAATACTGTCCATCGTGCAGGGTGCACACACTGCACAAGGAGACAAAGTAAGGGAAGCAAGCTGAATGCAGGCCAGTAGCTCTAACGGCTAGAGCACCGGACTCCAAATCCGGGTGTTGGGGGTTCGAATCCCTCCTGGCCTGCCAAGCTTTGTCTGAAGCAGTTGTCACGCGGTGTCTTTTTTGCAGGACAGCCGAAGGACCCTATGAAGAAACCGGCGAACAAGAAGAAGAAAAAGCGGAGCGGTCGAAAACGCTCCCAGACGGATTCCGGGACGCCGCCCCAGACCGATGCGGGAACCCCGGCCCCAAAGGCCGAGGAGCAGGACGGCGAAAAGGCGGAGGCCAAAAAAGTAGCTGTTGCGCCGACCCCCAAGCGGGAGGTCGACAAGCGGGCTGAGAAGAAAAAGGAAGAAAAGAGGTCGATCAAGGACTACGTCTCCATGGCGGTTCAGTTTTTCAGGGAGGCCCGGGTGGAGCTCAAGAAGGTGAAGTGGCCTACGCGAAAAGAGCTGCTTGCCTCCACGGCCATGGTCATTTTACTTGTGCTCATAGCGGCGCTCTATCTGGGGGTGATCGATTTCGGGCTGATCAAAATCATCAGGATTGTGGTGGGATAGCTCCGGTCTTTTCCACTCCGGTACGAAGTGCGGTTCAGGACAGGCGGGGCTCAAAACCCCTGGATGATACTTATGGATGAGACTACAGAGAACCAGCAGGACCAGGAGAACAGTGTACCGGCCGATCAG
This sequence comes from uncultured Desulfobacterales bacterium, assembly GCA_964591925.1. Lineage (GTDB taxonomy): Bacteria > Desulfobacterota > DSM-4660 > Desulfatiglandales > HGW-15 > JAIPEI01. The sequence continues at coordinate 12,945 of CAZQCK010000088.1, read as the reverse complement.
GACTTGAAGTGGTACGTTGTGCACACGTATTCCGGGTTCGAGCACAAGGTGAAGCTGAATCTCGAGGAAAGGATTCGGACCCTCGGGCAAGAGCAATATTTCGGAAAGACCGTTGTTCCCACTGAGCAGGTGGTCGAGCTCAAGCAGGGGCAGAAGAAGACGTCTTCGCGGAAGTTTTATCCCGGCTACATTCTGGTGCAGATGGAGCTGAATGACGAGACCTGGCACACCGTGAACAACACGGCAAAGGTGACGGGGTTCGTGGGAGGCGGTCAGAAGCCGGCTCCCATTCCGGAGTCCGAGGCCGAAAGAATCATTCGGCAGATGGAAGAAGGGATCACCAAACCAAAGCCTAGGTTCACCTTTGAGGAGGGGGACGAGGTCCGGGTTGTGGACGGCCCCTTCACCAACTTTCAGGGCACCGTTTCCGAGGTCAAGCAGGACAAGGAGAAGGTCCGGGTCCTTATCACCATTTTTGGACGATCCACGCCGGTGGAGCTCGATTTTATTCAGGTGGACAAGGTTTAGCGGGAGCCTTCCGGCCTTAGAAGAAACATTCGAGAAGCTGAAGACAGAGGAGCCGAAAATAGATCATGGCCAAAAAAGTGATTGCCAATGTGAAGCTACAGGTCAAGGGAGCGCAGGCGAACCCTTCTCCTCCCATCGGACCGGCGCTGGGCCAGCACGGCGTCAACATCGCCGAGTTCTGCAAGTCCTTCAATGCAAAAACCCAGGACCAGGCGGGTACGGTGATCCCTGTCGTGATAACCATCTACGCGGATCGGTCCTTTTCGTTCATCACCAAGACCCCCCCCGCCGCCGTCCTGCTCAAGCAGGCGGCCAAGATCGCCAAGGGTTCGGGGGAGCCCAACAAGGAAAAGGTCGGGCAGGTGAATCGAGCTCAGGTGGAGGAGATCGCCCAGCAGAAGTTCGAAGACCTGAACGCCTATGATTTGGAGCACGCTTCCCGAATCATTGCAGGCACGGCAAGGAGTATGGGGATCACCATTGCGGACTGACGCCCCCTTGTGCTTGATCAATTAGGGGGAACATATTTTCACGGTAAAGGGGAGAAGAGGGTATTCGGGCATGGCTGCTAGAGGAAAAAAATTCAGGGAGGCTTCGGCCAAGGTCGTCAAGGGCCAAAGATACGGTTTCAAGGAAGCGGTCCAGCTCGCGTTGGACTGTACGTTCGGCAAGTTTGACGAAACCGTGGACATCGCCGTGAGGCTGGGTGTCGACCCCCGCCATGCGGACCAGATGGTCCGTGGGACGGTGGTTCTGCCCAGCGGTGTGGGAAAAGAGGTCCGCGTTCTGGTATTTGCCAAGGGCGAGAAAGAAAAAGAGGCCTCTGATGCGGGAGCCGACTACGTGGGTTCCGACGACTACGTGGAGAAGATCCGGAACGGCTGGCTGGAGTTCGACAAGGCCATTGCAACGCCCGACATGATGAGCTCCGTGGGAAAGCTGGGCCGGGTTTTGGGCCCCCGCGGCTTGATGCCTAACGCCAAGCTCGGGACGGTGACCTTTGATGTGGCCAAGGCCGTCAACGAGGTCAAGGCGGGCAAGATCGACTTCCGGGTCGAAAAGGCCGGCATTGTACATGCGCCTATGGGCAAGGTCTCTTTCGGCCTGGACGGTCTGGTACAGAACATCGCCGCCTTTATGGACACCATCCTTCGACTGAAGCCGCCGGCGAGCAAGGGAACCTATCTTCGCGGAATCGCAGTCTCTACGACCATGGGTCCAGGAATCAAAATAGATCCGGCGACCATGAAAGAACTGTCCGTTTCATAATCACTTTCGAATTCGAAGGGACGTTTGTTCGGCATTCAGACACGCCCGGGGATAGCCGGGCCGGGACGATGAATGCAGGACGGGCGGTGATATTTTAGAAGAGCGGTCAAAGACAGTGGGTGCCTTTCGGCTTAAATGCTTGCCCGTATTCTCTCAGGAAACCATGGGGACGGGCGGGTTTCCAATCCGGAAAAGACCATTTCCGGCTGGATGGAAACATAAGCCTACCGAGACCACGAAGAAACCATCAACGTGAATCATCCCGGAGGCACCCCTGACTCTGGCGCTGTTGTGATGCCAATCCAGAGAGGGGGTGATTGTTTTTGGAAAGAGCGAAAAAAGAGGCCTTCGTGGCCGATGTGAAGGAACGTTTGGAGCGTGCTGAGGCGACCTTCCTCGTGGACTACAAGGGGCTGGACGTTGAAGCCATGACCCGCCTTCGAAAGCAACTGAGGGATGCCGGGTCGGAGTTCCAGGTGGTCAAGAACCGTCTGTTGGTCCTGGCGTGCCGGGAAACGGATACGGCCGTTATGAAGGAGCATTTCACTGGTCCCTGTGCACTGGCCATCACCTATGACGACGTGGTGGCCCCGGCAAAGGTCCTGGTGGAGAGCGAAAAGGACAACAAGAAGCTCGAGGTCAAGGTCGGTCAGATTGCGGGCAAGCTCATGGACGCAGAGGCGATTCAGCGCCTGGCCAAGCTGCCGGGACGCGAAGAGTTGCTCGCCCAGGTCCTGGCCGCAATGCAGGCGGTGCCGGGCTCGTTCGTTAGGGTGCTCAACGGCGTCACTGTTCAGTTTCTGAACGTGCTCAAGGCCGTGGAAGACAAGAAGCGCGCCGAAGCCTGAAACAACACAACACATCATGGAGTGACGGAGGTCAATCAAACCATGGCAGAGAATATTTCAAAGGAAGATCTGATTGAGTTTATTTCCAATATGACGGTTCTGGAGCTCTCCGAGCTCGTCAAGGAGCTGGAAGACAAGTTCGGTGTGAGTGCGGCGGCGCCCGTGGCCGTGGCCGCCCCCGGCGCCGGCCCGGCTGAGGAAGCCGCCCCGGAGAAGACCGAGTTCGATGTGGTTTTGACGGGTGTCGGCGACAAAAAGATCCAGGTCATCAAGGTGGTCAGGGCCATTACCGGTCTGGGCCTCAAAGAAGCAAAGGCCTTGGTGGACGGCGTCCCCGGAGCGGTGAAAGAAGGCGTGAACGAGGAAGAGGCCAAGGACATCCAGAATCAGCTCGAAGAGGCCGGAGCCACGGTGGAGGTCAAGTAACACCGTTTTCAGGCCTTCTTCCCGCCCTGGCGGGGGACAAAACAGGGCGGGGTTTTATACCCCGCCGCCTTTCCAGGGCGCGGGCACGGCTTAGGAGGTCAGCAGAAATAAATTGGACAAAATTGCGCTCAGATTTGGGTCATATTTGGATGCGGCGATTGAGCAAAACCGCAGGCGTAGCTGGACTACGTCGAGGATTTTGCGATTGAGCCGCAGCCGAAGATGGCCTGAAGATGAGATGCAAGATGTTCAAGTTATTTTTGCTGACCTCCTTAACTCCAGCGGGTTACCGGCTTGCCCGCGGCGGTGGAGCAGGGGTTTTTGCAAAACCGCCGAATATGTGTTCACGGAAAGAGAATCTGAATGGAGCGAATGCCGCTCCTGCTCGAAACACTCGGTTTCGGGAGGTGTAAGGAGATCAGATGAAGTCGAATGATGGCAACAGCCGCCATGTAAGAAGGAATTTCGGGAAGATCCGAAAGATCATCGGCATCCCGAATCTGATCGAAATGCAGAAGGAGTCCTATGAGCGCTTCCTGCAGAAGGATACGCTTCCCGAAGATCGTATCGAGGTCGGTTTGCAGGGAGCCTTTCGAAGTGTGTTCCCTATACAGGATTTCAGCGGCACCTCTTCGCTGGAGTTCGTTCGTTACTCGTTCGAGAGCAACAAGTACAGCGAAGACGAGTGCCTGGCCAAGGGAATGACCTATGAAGTCCCTCTGAAGCTGACCGTGCGGCTGCTGGTCTTTGATACGGATGCGGAGGACGGGACCAAGAGCATTCGAGACATCAAGGAGCAGGAGATCTATTTCGGAACCCTCCCCATGATGACGGAACGGGGAACGTTCATCGTCAACGGCACGGAACGGGTGATCGTCAGCCAGCTGCACCGGTCCCCCGGCGTCTTTTTCGACCATGACAAGGGAAAGACCCATTCCAGCGGCAAGCTCTTATACTCTGCACGCGTGATTCCGCTTCGGGGATCCTGGCTGGATTTCGAGTTCGACCCGAAAGACCTTCTCTACGTGCGCATCGATCGAAGGCGGAAGTTTCCCGCAACCACGTTTCTCAAGGGTCTTGGGTACACCACGGAAGACCTCCTGCGGGAGTTCTACGACACGGAATACGTCCGGATCGAAGAGAACGAATGCCTGCGGCCTATAAATCCGGACGTCCTCTACCAGCACCGACTCAGCAAACAGATCGCCCATCCGGAAACCCATAAGGTCCTGGCCAAGGCTGGGGACAAGTACACCAAGCGGCTACACCGGCAGATCGAGTCCGCAGGAGTCACCCACATTCCGGTGCGGTTCGAGGACATGGAAGGCAGGGTGGCGGCGGAAGACGTGCTCGATCCCTCCACCGGCGAGGTCCTGTTGAGCGGAAATCAGCCGATCACCATGGATCTCCTTCAAACCCTTCGAGAAAACGGCGTCACCGAGATCAACTGTCTGGTGCTGGAAGGGCCTGAGGTGAGCACAGCCATTCGGGACACCATGCTCCTGGACAAAATCGAAGGCGGTGATGAGGCTGTTCTGGAAATCTACCGAAAAATGCGGCCGAGCAGTCCGCCCACCCAGGAGGTGGCGAGCAATTTTTTCAACAGCCTCTTCTTCACTCTTTCCACCTATGACATCTCTCCGGTGGGGCGTCTGAAGCTCAACCACAGGCTCAACCGGGACGAACCCCTGGAGACACGGGTTCTCATGAAGAGCGACATCATCGCCACAGTGAAGGAGTTGATTCGGCTGAAGACCTCCGAGGCCATGGTGGACGACATCGACAACCTCGGAAACCGCCGCGTCCGGTCTGTGGGAGAGCTTTTGGAAAACCAGTACCGCATAGGGCTGGTCCGGATGGAGAGGGCGATAAAGGAACGTATGAGCCTTCAGGAAGTGGAGACCCTCATGCCCCACGACCTGATCAACTCCAAACCCGTATCCGCCGTGGTCAAGGAGTTTTTCGGCACCAGCCAGCTCTCCCAGTTCATGGACCAGACCAACCCTCTCTCCGAGGTGACCCACAAGCGGAGGCTCAGTGCGCTGGGACCGGGTGGCCTCACCAGGGAAAGGGCCGGGTTCGAGGTTCGGGACGACCACGCGACACACTACGGCCGGATTTGTCCCATCGAAACCCCGGAGGGGCCCAACATCGGCCTCATCGTCAGCCTGAGCACCTATGCGAGGGTCAACGATTTCGGTTTTATCGAGACGCCCTATCGAGTGGCCGACGACGGAAGGGTGGGGAAAGAGATCAACTACCTGTCCGCACTGGACGAAAAGGAATTTCCCATCGCCCAGGCGAACGCCCCACTCGACAGCAAGGGGGACTTCGTCAATCCCGAGGTGGCGGTTCGAATCGAAGGGGAAGCCGGCAAGACGGGCAACAAGGACGTAAAGTACATGGATGTCTCACCGGATCAGCTCGTGAGCGTTTCCGCTTCCCTGATCCCCTTCCTGGAGCATGACGACGCCAACCGGGCCCTCATGGGATCCAACATGCAGCGCCAGGCCGTCCCTCTTCTAAAGGCCAGATCCCCGCTGATCGGCACCGGGGTAGAAGGTGTGGTGGCCAAGGATTCGGGAGTGAGTGTGGTGGCCAGGGCCTCGGGAGTCGTGGAGGACGTGGACGCTTCTCGGATCGTGGTGCGCACGGACAAACCCGGCGAGAGCGAGGATGAGGTCAAGATCTACAAGCTCATCAAGTACAAGAAGTCCAATCAAAACACCTGCTACACACAGAAGCCCATCGTAAGGCGTGGGCAGCGGGTGGAGGCCGGCGAGATCATCGCCGACGGGCCGGCCACGGAGCTCGGCGAGCTGGCTCTGGGCCAGAACGTAATGGTGGCCTTCATGTCCTGGGGCGGGTACAACTTCGAGGACTCGATCATTGTGAGCGAGCGCGTGGTGAAGGAAGACATCTACACGTCCATTCACATCGAGGAGTTCGAGGTCGTCTCCCGGGACACCAAGCTCGGCAAGGAGGACATCACCCGGGACATCCCCAATGTGGGGGAAGAGGCGCTCAAGAACCTTGACGACAGCGGTATCGTCAGGGTCGGAGCGGAGGTCAAGCCCGGTGACATCCTTGTGGGAAAGATCACTCCCAAAGGGGAAACCCAGCTCTCCCCGGAGGAGAAGCTCCTGCGGGCCATATTCGGAGACAAGGCCGGTGATGTCAAGGACACCTCCCTGCGTGTGCCTCCCGGGGCCGAAGGAACGGTGATCGATGCCCATGTGTTTGCGCGCAGGGGCGTGGAAAAGGACCAGAGGGCCCTGGAGATCGAGCGGGAGGAGCTTGGAAAGCTCGAAAAGGACAAGGAAGACCAGATCAAGATTGTGGAGCGAAGCGTTCGAGGCAGGTTGAAGGAGATCCTGGTAGGAAACAAGCTGAAGACGAACCTGCGGGAGAAGGGAAAGACCAAGGCGGTTCTGAGCAACCGAAAGACCATCACCGCCGAGGACGTGGATCGAATTCCTGTGGGCCTCTGGTCGGGTGCCGATCTCAAGGCCTCCATGGACGTGATCGAGGAGATGGAGTCCGTAGTGGACACCTACCTCGAACGGATCCGGAAGATCGAGGACCTTTTTCAGTCCAAGCTGGAGATGCTCAGCCAGGGCGACGAGCTCGCACCCGGCGTAATCAAGATGGTCAAGGTCTACGTGGCGATCAAGCGGAAACTGTCCGTGGGAGACAAGATGGCCGGCCGCCACGGCAACAAGGGAGTGCTCTCTAGAATCCTTCCCATCGAGGATATGCCCTACTTCGATGACGGGACACCCGTGGATATCGTCTTGAACCCCCTGGGAGTGCCTTCGCGTATGAATGTGGGGCAGGTCCTGGAGACCCACCTGGGCTGGGCTTCCAAGGCACTGGGAAGACAGGTGGGAGACCTTTTGGACTCCCTCCGGAAGAAGCAGACCAAGAAGGATGCCGCCGCACTTCGAAAGGGCCTGAAGGGTGCGTTTTCGCTCGTGGAATACAATCAGAACTTCAAGGATCTGAGCGACGACGAACTCCTTGAACACGCCCGCCTGGCGCGGGAAGGCATCCACATGGCCTCTCCGGTCTTTGACGGGGCCAAGGACGAGATCCAGGAGTGCCTGGAGACGGCGGGCCTTCCCGTGACCGGCCAGGCCACCCTGTATGACGGAAGGTCCGGGGAGCCCTTTGACCGCCAGGTGACGGTCGGCATCATGTACATCATGAAGCTCCACCATCTGGTGGACAACAAGATCCACGCCCGCTCCATCGGGCCCTATTCCCTGGTGACTCAGCAGCCCCTGGGAGGCAAGGCCCAGTTCGGAGGTCAGCGACTGGGAGAAATGGAGGTCTGGGCCATGGAGGCCTACGGCGCCGCCTACTCCCTTCAGGAGTTTTTGACCGTTAAATCCGACGATGTGGCGGGACGCACGCGCATGTATGAGCGCATCGTCAAAGGAAACAACATTTTGGAGGCCGGGCTTCCGGAGTCCTTCAAAGTCCTGATCAAGGAACTCCTGAGCCTCGGTCTCGAAGTTCAGCTTTTCGAGGACAGCGAGGTCTAGGTCACCCCTGTTCCAGGGTGAGTCAGCCCGAACCGTCCGAAGGCGGGGCCGACTCCCCCGAAAAAGGAGCCCACATTGGAAGAGCTCTACAATTTCTTTTCAAAGCCGAAGGACCCATCCAGCTTCAACGCGGTGAAGATTTCCCTTTCCTCTCCGGAGAAAATTCGGGAACGGAGCTACGGTGAGGTCAAAAAGCCCGAAACCATCAACTATCGGACGTTCAAGCCGGAGCGGGAAGGGCTTTTCTGTTCCAAGATCTTCGGTCCCATCAAGGACTATGAGTGCAACTGCGGTAAGTACAAGCGCATGAAGCACCGTGGAATCGTGTGCGAGAAGTGCGGCGTGGAAGTGATTCAGTCCAAGGTCAGAAGGGAACGCATGGGGCATATCGAGCTCGCCGCCCCGGTGGCCCACATCTGGTTTCTCAAGTGCCTGCCGTCGAAGATCGGAAACCTTCTCGATCTCACCCTCAAGGATCTGGAGCGCGTTCTGTACTTCGAGAACTTCATTGTTTCGGATCCCAAGGATACACCGCTGACCAAAGGGACCCTGCTCACCGACGAGCAGCTCATGCGGGTCCGAGAGGACTATGGAGACCGCTGCGAGGTGGGTATAGGCGCTGAAGTCATCAAGAAGCTGCTGAACGAGCTGGACCTCGAAGAGCTCTCCGGAACCCTTCGCACGGAGATGATAGAGACCCGCTCCGATGCCAAACGGAAGAAGCTGGCCAAGCGGCTCAAGGTGATCGACTCCTTTCGGGAATCCAAGAACCGGCCCGAGTGGACCATCCTGGATGTGGTGCCTGTTCTTCCTCCCGACCTGCGCCCTCTGGTGCCTTTGGACGGGGGACGCTTCGCCACCTCGGATCTCAACGATCTCTACCGCAGGGTGATCAACCGGAACAATCGGCTCAAGCGGCTTCTGGAGCTCAACGCCCCTGAGATCATCGTTCGCAACGAAAAGCGAATGCTTCAGGAGGCCGTGGACGTGCTCTTTGACAACGGTCGCAGAGGCAAGGTGGTAACCGGAGCCAACAAACGCCCCTTCAAGTCCCTGAGCGACATGCTCAAGGGCAAGCAGGGACGCTTTCGGCAGAACCTCCTGGGCAAGCGGGTCGACTACTCCGGACGGTCGGTCATCGTGGTGGGCCCGGATCTGAGGCTCCATCAGTGCGGGCTTCCCAAAAAGATGGCCCTCGAGCTCTTCAAGCCGTTCATCTACAACAAGCTGGACGAGAAGGGCCTTGCCACGACCATCAAGTCCGCCAAGAAGATGGTGGAGCGGGAGACCTACGAGGTCTGGGACGCCCTGGAGGAGGTGGTCCGGGAGTACTGTATCCTCCTGAACCGTGCTCCGACCCTGCACAGGCTGGGCATTCAGGCCTTTGAACCCACCCTGATCGAGGGAAAGGCCATTCAGCTCCACCCCCTGGTGTGCACCGCCTTTAATGCGGATTTCGACGGAGACCAGATGGCGGTGCACGTTCCCCTGTCCATCGAGGCCCAGATCGAGTCCCGGGTACTCATGATGTCCACCAACAACATCCTGTCACCCGCCAACGGTGAGCCCATCATCGTGCCGAGCCAGGACATTGTGCTGGGCATCTACTATCTGACCCGCGAGCGTCTTTTCCAGAAGGGCGAGGGCAGAATCTTTTCCAGCCCCAAAGAGGTTCGGATCGCGCACGACGCAGGTGAGCTCGACCTCCATGCACTCATCAAGGTCCGGATCGACGGCAAGCTCGAAGAGACCACCACCGGCCGGGTCCTGCTCTATGAGATTTTTCCCAGCCGTCTCCCGTTCTCACTCATCAATCGCGTGATGAACAAGAAGGAGCTGCGAAAGCTGGTCAACGAGTCCTACCGGCGTGAAGGTATCAAGGCCACGGTCATCCTGTCCGACAGGCTCAAGGACATCGGGTACCGGTACGCCGCTCTCTCCGGCATATCCATTTCCATGACCGACATGGTCATCCCCTCCCGCAAGGACGAGATCCTGGAAAACGCCGAAAATGAGGTTCGCAAGATCGACGGACAGTACCAGGGCGGGTTGATCACGGACGGCGAGAAGTACAACAAGGTGGTGGACATCTGGGCCCAGTCCACCGAGAAGATCGCCGGGGAGATGATGAACGAGATGGCGGTCGAAGAGTTCGAAAAGGAAGGCGGCGAGAAGGTCACTGCACCCAGCTTCAACCCCATCTACATGATGTCCGATTCCGGATCCCGGGGAAGCAAGGACCAGATGCGCCAGCTCGCCGGGATGCGCGGGCTCATGGCCAAGCCCAGCGGGGAGATCATCGAGACCCCCATCACCTCCAATTTCCGGGAAGGTCTCACGGTCCTTCAGTACTTCATCTCCACCCACGGGGCGCGGAAAGGGCTGGCGGACACGGCTCTCAAGACGGCCAACTCGGGCTACCTGACACGCCGGCTCGTGGACGTGGCCCAGGATACGGTGATCCTGGAAGAGGACTGCGGGACCCTGGACGGGATCTGGGTGTCTTCCCTCGTGGAAGGCGGCGAGATCATTCAGCGCGTCGGCGACCGGATCCTGGGGCGGGTGGCGTTGCAGGACATCTACGACCCCATCAACGGCGAGCTGCTGGTCCCGGCCAACGGCGAGATCGACGAGAAAACCGTGGAGATCATCGAGGGGGCCGGCATAGAGAAGGTCCGCATTCGTTCGGTGCTCACATGTCAGTCCAGGCACGGGGTCTGCAAGAAGTGTTACGGCCGCGACCTGGCCCACGGTCACGAGGTCAACATCGGAGAGGCCATCGGGATTATGGCCGCCCAGTCCATCGGGGAGCCCGGGACCCAGCTGACCATGCGGACCTTTCACATCGGCGGGACAGCCAGCAAGAGCGTGGAGCAGACCACCATTCAGTCCAGGAACAAGGGCACCATCAGCATGGTGAACCTCAAGGTGGTTCGCAACGACGACGGGGACCTCGTCGTGATGAATCGAAACGGCGAAATCAGCGTGCTCGGGCAGGGAGGGCGTGAAATCGAACGCTACCCCATTCCTTACGGCGCCACCCTCAAGGTGGAGGACCAGCAGAGCATCCAGCCCAACCAGCTTCTGGCCGAGTGGGACCCGTTCACCATTCCCATCCTGACCGAGGTTCCGGGCACCGTGAAGTTCGGGGACATCATCGACCGCGTAACCATGCAGGAACGTCGAGACAACGTGACGGGCAAGATCAGCAGGGTCATTCTGGAGAGCCGGGACACCGAGGCCAGGCCGAGGGTTTCCCTCAAGGACTCCCGCGGCCGGACGGTTTCGCTTCCGGAATCCAACAAGGGCAATGCCCGGTACCACCTCCCCATCGGAGCGATCATCGTCGTGGATGAGGGCCAGGAGGTCGGGGCCGGCACGGTGCTCGCGAAAATCCCCAGGGAGACCACCAAGACCAAGGACATCACGGGCGGTCTGCCCAGGGTGGCCGAGCTCTTCGAGGTCCGTAAACCCAAGGAAAACGCCATCTTGAGCGAGATAGACGGCACTGTTTCCTTTGGGAAGTACACCAAGGGCCGGCGGAAGGTGACCATCACCCCGGAGATGGGGGACGCGGTGGATTACTTTATTCCCAAGGGCAAGCACGTGAGTGTCCTGGAAGGAGACTATGTACGGGCGGGCGAGCCCTTGATGGACGGCTCGGCCAATCCCCACGACATCCTTCGCATTCGGGGCGTAAAGGAGCTGGCCAAGTACCTGGTGGATGAGGTCCAGGAGGTCTATCGCCTGCAAGGCGTCTCCATCAACGACAAGCACATCGAGGTCATCGTCCGCCAGATGCTCAGGCAGGTGACCGTGACGGGTGTGGGGGATTCCGGATTTCTCCTGGGCGAACAGGTCGAGCGGTGGAAGTTCGAGGAGTCCAACCAGGAGGTTGTGGCGCAGGGCGGCAAGCCGGCCACGGCCGAACCCCTGCTGCTGGGCATTACCAAGGCCTCCCTGAGCACGGAGAGCTTCATTTCCGCGGCCTCCTTCCAGGAGACCACCAAGGTGCTCTCGGACGCAAGCATTGCAGGAAAGGTGGATTACCTCAAGGGCCTGAAGGAGAACGTGATCATGGGCCGCCTGGTGCCGGCCGGGACCGGCGTGAGGGCCTACCGCGAGCAGGAGATCGAAATTGCGGAGGAGGCCTCTGCGGCATGAACGGGTTCGAGCCTCGTCCGGAAATGTGCGGCGGACAGCAAAACCAGGGACGAATTGACTTGACATAGCTCGCAAAGAATCGTAGAAAGAAGAATTTTGTGGTTTCGCCAAATCGGCGCCCGGAACCAAGAGGCCACGAACCTGCCGGGAGCCGACTCAGAGCTCAGGAGAACCGTGTATGCCGACCATAAATCAGCTCATTCGGAAGGGACGTGAAAAAACCCGAAAGAAGGTCAAGACGCCCGCGATGCAGAAGTGTCCCCAGAAGCGGGGCGTCTGCGTGAGGGTGTACACCTCCACGCCGAAAAAGCCCAACTCCGCGCTTCGGAAGGTGGCCAGGGTGCGCCTCACCAACGGCATTGAAGTGACGTCTTACATTCCCGGCGTGGGTCACAACCTCCAGGAGCACTCGGTCGTCATGATCCGAGGGGGCCGGGTCAAGGACCTCCCTGGAGTCCGGTACCATATAATCCGGGGTAGCATGGACACCTCGGGCGTCAGTGATCGCAGGCAGGGTCGCTCCAAGTACGGAGCCAAGAGACCCAAAGGCATCTAGAGAGGGATGGCATGTCCAGGAAACGCGTTGCCGAAAAGCGGGATCTCATCCCGGATCCGGTGTACAAGAGCCAGTTGGTGGCCAAGTTCATCAATTACCTGATGAAGGAAGGCAAAAAAAGCACCGCCCAGGCGATCCTCTACGACTCCTTCAATATCATGGAAGGAAAAGCCAAGGAGGATCCCTTGACATTGTTCAAGAAGGCGGTGAACAACGTCAAGCCTGTCGTGGAGGTAAAGTCCCGGCGTGTGGGAGGGTCTACATACCAGGTGCCCACCGAGGTCAAACCGGGTCGAAGCCAGGCGCTCAGCCTGAGGTGGATTATTTCCTATTCGACGCAGCGCGGCGAGAAGAGCATGGCCGCGAAACTGGCCGGAGAGCTGCTGGACGCGGCGAACGGGCGAGGCTCGGCCATCAAGAAAAAGGAAGACACGCACAGGATGGCCGACGCGAACAAGGCTTTCGCCCATTACCGCTGGTAGCCCGCACCGGCTGTTCTTCGTGTGCCGCACCGGTTGGAACGACGCAGGAATAAAGAGTTTGGACGATAGGGGGAGACCATGGCTAAGCAGAAATTTGAGAGGAAGAAGCCGCACGTAAACGTGGG
>CAZQCK010000087.1:0-14220 GCA_964591925.1 uncultured Desulfobacterales bacterium | reverse complement strand
CTGCAGAGCGAAGAAACCGGCTTCAAGAAGCTCAATGCGCACGGTTCCTTGATCTCCTGGGTCAACTCCCCATTAGAGTGGAGCCGGAACCGGTGGAGCGGAGAATGGGGGATCTTTTGCGCCTGGCAAGGTGCTACGGTTTGTCGAGCTACGATGCATCTTATCTCGATCTGGCCATGAGAAAGGGATTTCCCCTGGCCACTGCAGACCCGGGGCTGGCACGCGCCGCCTTGAAATGCCGGGTTCCAATGGTTTCTTCGAGCACTTGAGGGGCCGGGAGGACGCCCCTGAGCCGTGCAAAAAACATCTGTTTTCCAAGGAGGACATCATGAGCAAGGTACCAGAGCACATGATTCGGGCGGCTAAACTGGACGTGCACTTCTACGAAGAGGTGGAGGCGGATCCGAGCTACATGAAGGAGGCCGGCCTGGTGGTGGTCCTCTCCAGCATAGCCGCAGGCATCGGGACCGTACAGCAGGCGGGCATGGCCGGAATTGTCTTTGGCACGGTGGCGGCGCTGGTGGGATGGTTCATCTGGGCCTACCTCACCCTGATCATCGGCACCAAGCTCCTGCCCACGGCCGAGACCGAGGCGGATTACGGACAGCTTCTCCGCACCGTCGGGTTTTCGAGTGCGCCTGGTGTGATCCGCATCCTGGGAATCATTCCCATGCTGGGCCCCATTATTCAGTTCATCGGAAGCGTGTGGATGCTGGTGGCCATGGTGGTGGCCGTGCGACAAGCCCTGGACTACACGAGCACGGGTCGGGCCGTACTGGTCTGCATCATCGGCTGGGTTGTCCAGTTCTTGGTTCTGGGGCTCTTCTTCGCCCTGGTCACGTAAGAACAGGAGTCTTTCTGTGACTGACTTTGCCGATTCCAACGGGCTGCGCCTGTGCTACGAGGTGCTGGGGGATCCATCCGCCCAACCCCTCCTCCTCGTCTCGGGGCTGGGGGGCCAGCTGATCAACTGGCGGGAAGAGTTCTGTGCGGAGCTCACGAGCCGGGGCTTTCGGGTGATCCGGTTCGACAACCGGGACGTGGGCCTCTCCACATACATGGACCACGCAGGGATGCCGGACCCGGCGGCTGTGGCCCGGGCTGCGGCCCGGGGGGAGCCCATTGAGGTTCCTTACACTCTTCAGGACATGGCCGAGGACGCCGCAGGCCTTCTGGACGCACTGGATATTGGAGAGGCCCACGTGATGGGCTCTTCCATGGGGGGCCGCATCGGGCAGTACCTCGCCGTTCGACATCCGGAGCGGGTGCTCACCCTCACCAGTATGGTCTCGCACATGGGAGAGCCGGGGCACCCCCCGCCCGATCCGGACGCCGTGGCCCTGCTGAGCCGTCCCGCCCCTGCGGAAAGGGAGGAATACATGCACTACTCCATGGAACTCTCCCGAGTCCTCAGCGGCCGCAGGCCCCTGGACCAGGCCTATGCCTGGTCTCAGGCCGGCCGGGCCTATGACCGCGCCTTTCACCCGGAAGGCACGGCCCGGCAGTACGCGGCGCTTATGGCCGCCGGGAGCGCAAAGGAGGCCCTGGGAAACCTGAACATCCCCACCCTGATAATTCACGGCAGCGACGACCCCCTCATCCCCCTGGGGGCCGCTCAGGCCATGGCCGAGGTTATGCCCCGGGCCGAGCTCCTGGTGATCGAAGGCATGGGTCATGCCGTCAACGAGTGTCCCAAGGTCTGGCCTCCGATCCTCGAGACCTTCACCCGCCACGCAAGGAGCGGAGGGACCGCGCCATGATCAGGGAACACACGTTTGTCGGGTCTTGAGGGGGCCATGCCCTTTCTCGACGCCATCCCCGCCCTCTTCAAGGTGGGCGCCGCCTTTGTCCTGATCGTCGGGTTGAACCATTTTCGGTTGCACCTCAGTGCGGCCCTGTTCCTGGGGGCCGCCTTCCTGGGCGCGACCATGCGCATGCCGCCGTCACACATCCTGTCGGCGGTGATCGAGGCCCTGTTCAATCCAGGGACCGCCGCCCTTCTCCTGATCGTGGCCGTGATCCTGGCCCTCTCCCGAATCATGTCCGACGCCGGACAAATGGAACGGATCGTTACCTCCTTCACCCGCCTGACCCGGGACTCCCGTCTCGCAGCCATGGTCATGCCCGCCCTGATCGGACTGCTGCCCATGCCCGGCGGGGCCCTCTTCTCCGCCCCCATGGTGGAAACCGCCTGCAGAGAGGAACCGGTTCGGCCCGAAATCAAGACGGCTGTGAACTACTGGTTCCGGCACGTGTGGGAGTACTGGTGGCCTCTGTACCCCGGGGTGATCCTGGCGGTGAGCCTGCTCGGGGTGGATGCGTGGAGGTTCATGCTGTGCCAGATCCCCCTGACCGGGTTCACCCTGGCGGCCGGTCTGGTGTTCCTCCGGCCGCTCCTGCCCAGACACGAGGAGATGGGCGAGGAACCCGCGGGCCGGGATCAGGGTGCATGGCAGACCTTCCGCCGCGAGGTGCGCCCCATCACCCTGGTGATCCTGGCGCTGCCTGCCGTGTGGCTCTTCGAGGCGGGAACGGGTGTGAAGCCGCCCCGGCTCACTGCGGTCTTTCTGGGTCTCGGGTTGTGCCTCGTATGGGTGTTGGTGCAGAATCGGCCTTCACCGGGCCGGGCGGCCCGGAGTCTGCTGAACCGCGCCTCGGGCGGGCTGCTTCTGCTCATCTGCGGGATCATGGCCTTCAAGGGCGTGCTCATGGAGAGCCACGCCGTGGGCATGATCCAGGAGGAGATGGTGCGATTCGGCATCCCGCCCCTGGCCGTTCTCATGGCGGTGCCCTTCCTGGCCGGGTTCATCACCGGGGTGGCCGTGGGCTTTGTAGGGGCGTCCTTTCCTCTGGTGATCGCACTCCTGGCCGGCCGGACCGGGCTCGATTACCTGGCCCACGCCACCCTGGCCTATGCCTTCGGGTACATGGGAATGATGCTCTCTCCGGTCCACGTCTGCTTTCTGGTGACACGGGACTACTTCCACTCCACCCTGAGATCTGCGTACCGCCGTATCATCGCCCCGGTCGCCATGGTCCTGGCCGCCACCCTGGCCTACTTCGCCCTTCTCCTGGCCTTTGCCTGAGCCACGCGCTTCGAAAACCCCATAAAGGTCGCCTGGTAAACGGGCCCTCCCTGCACTGTCGACTGAGAGTTCGCCACAATACAGCGGATTCTCACAAGGCGCAGTCCTAAAGGCCTCTCAGGAAGAGGGAGCCGCGGCATTCATGACCTGGAAGCAGGTCACGTCAGTCCTGATTGATTTCCAGAAAAAGGTCCCCGCTGGTCCCGTCTTGCCTCCGGCCCTTGCCCCGAAGGCGCAATCGAGTCCCGGGCCGGGTACCTGGAGGCACCTGCACGCGCAGGCTCTCCTTTCCGGAGCCGCGGTTGATGGAAATGGTCACAGAGGTACCGTCCCGAAGCTCCCTCTGCGCGAGGGACATGCGAAAGACCAGATCCAGGCGGGAATGTTCCTCCTTCCCCTTCGTGGGAACCGGCTGCGTCTCCCCGGATTGCAAAGCGCCGCTGATTTTCCGGCCCAGCCATGTGACCGCCCTCAGCAGCGGCGGGCTTTGCCTTTGCAGCTTCGAAGGGGAGCCACGGGACAGGCGGCGCGCGCCCAACGGTCCGAAGACGAAAAGCCCGGTCACGAAGATACCCCGGCCGCCGAAAAACATCCGCTCGAAAAAGCGCCTGTCCGATCTGAGCCCGGCCCGCTGGAACTCCCGAAAGAGCCCCCAGGCCATCTGCTGGAACCGGGGGTCGCGAAAAAGGTCCCGAAAGATCTCTTCCTGGGAGTACTGAAAACCGTTGCCTGCCCCGGCCGCCTCCTGCCGGCTTCCACCGGCGCGCACCGCGTCGTACTGCCGGCGCTTGGCCGGATCGCTCAGCACTCCGTAGGCCTCGGCCACCTCCTTGAAGCGGTCCTCCGCTCCGGGATCGCGGGGATTGTGATCCGGATGAAACCGAAGGGCCAGCCGGCGGTAGGCGGTTCGAATGACCTCCTCCGAGGCGTCGGAATCTACTCCAAGGATGTGGTAGTAGTCTTTCATTTCAAGGTCCGATTCGTCGCTTCATTCACCGGGTTTGAGGTCCGGTGGCTGAAAATCCGTGTCTTTATCCTAACGTGAACCAGACGCTGTGAAAAGAGTCTTTCGGTCCGGATTCCGCAGGGAATTCTCCACTCTTACCATTTCAGTGGATTTGCTCCAAGACCGATGGTAAGAAAAGGTAATTGCGGCCCCGGTTGACATGAGGACCGGTTTATCACCGGCATCGCCGCACGAGGACAGCCATGGACGTAATCGTCACCCACAGGAACACCGACTTCGACGCGGTCGCATCGGTCTTCGCCGCCCAGCTGGTCTACCCAGGGGCGGTGCCCGTACTGCCCACCAACCTGAACCCCAACGTCAAGCAGTTCCTGTCCATACACAAGGATCTCTTTCCCTGGTCCTTACCGCGGGAGATTCCGTGGGACGACGTGCATCGCCTGGTGGTGGTGGACACGAACGACTGGAAACGCCTGGAAGGAGTAAAAGCCGCCAGCCGAGGGACCGGTCCGGAGATCCACCTGTGGGACCACCACCTCTCTCCTGCCACCATCGAGGCCGAATGGGAGCACTGCGTGGCAGTGGGGGCCGTGACCACCCTCTTCGCCAGGCGCATGGAGAAGGAGGGCATTCCCCTCTCGCCCATTCAGGCCACCCTGTTTTTGGCCGGCATCTACGAGGACACCGGAAACCTGACCTTTCCTTCCACCACGGCCGTGGACGCCCAGGCCGTGGCCTTTCTGCTCAAGCGAAAGGCCGACGTGGAAATCGTGAACACCTTCCTGCGGCCCGCCTACGGTCCCAGGCAGAAAGACGTCCTCTTCGACATGCTCCAGGACGCCGAACGTACCAGGCTCAACGGTTTCACCGTGAGCGTGAATGCCTGTGAAATCCAGGGGCACGTGCAGGGTCTTGCCCTGGTGGTGGAGATGTACCGCGACATCATGAATGTGGACGCGGCCTTCGGGATCTTCACCGAGGCCGGCAAGAACCGGTCCATGGTGATCGGGCGGAGCGCAGTGGACGACATCAACGTGGGCGCCGTGATGCGGGGCATGGGCGGCGGAGGGCACCCAGGGGCGGGGTCCGCCATGCTGAAGCAGGAAGCCCCGCCGGAGCACATTCAGGCCCACCTGCTCGAGCTCATTCAGAGCAGTCAAAGACCCGCAGTACGGATCGTTGATCTCATGTCCTTTCCCGTATTCACGGTCCCGGACCACACGCCCATGAGCGAGGCTGCGCAGATGCTTCGCGAAAAGGGGTGCACCGGGCTTCCCGTAGTGCGGGACGGCCGCCTGGTGGGGGTCATATCCAGGCGGGATTTCAAAAAATTCCGGAGCAACAATAAAAAGGACCCCCCGGTCAAGGCCTTCATGTCCAGGAACGTGCACACGATCGATCCCGGCCAGAGCGTCATGCAGGCGGCCCGCCTCATGGTCAAGAGCGACGTGGGACGACTTCCCGTGCTCAAGGACGGAGAGCTCATCGGCATAGTCACCCGCTCCGACACCATGCGCTACTACTACGACCTTCTCCCCGACTGAAATTTCCTCACCGCGCCTCACTCAAGCCGGCTGAAGCAGAAAGCCCCGGCCGCGGGGTCGAAACCCTTGCGGCCGGGGCTGTGATTCTCCTACAGGCGTTACGCCCGAGGGGCCTTATTCGTTAATGCCGTTCAGCCAGTAGTCCACCAGCTCGGGGTACTTCTCCACGAACTTGGCGGCTGCAGTGTCCTCGTCCACCTGGTACATGTACGTAAGGTCGTCGCACACGGCAATGGACATGGTGAAACGCGTGAGAAAGCGGCTCACCTTGTTGGGGAAAATAGCCATGAAGTCGTCGCGGCCCACCATGTGGGAACGCTCCTCTTCGCCCAGAATTCCCCTGGGTTCGTCGATGTAGCGGATGTCAAACATTCCGAATGCATGGTGCGGCCTCCACAGGGTGACCACGATCCACTCTTTGCGCTGAATGCTCCGCTTGAGCTCGGCCACCATGGCGGCGTCGCTGCCCTCCACGAGCTTCCAGCCTTCCAGCTCAGGGTACTCCTTCATCATCAGGGAGGAGTGCTGCATCAGACCGGAGCCGGGGTCGATTCCCACGATGCGGCCCTTGCTCTTCTTCTTGACTTCGTCCTTGTCCATGTCTTCCACGGAATTGAGCACGTCCTCGGGAATGTACTCGGGCACGGCCCAACCGAGACTGGCGTCCTCGTAAATCGGACCGAAGTCGCAGACACTGGAGGCCACCTTTTCCCAGTATGCCTCGTGGGTCAGGGGAAGCCAGGCCTCGATGTAGAGATCGAGTTCCTTGTTCTTTATCGCCGTGTAGGCCACGCCTGCATCCGGGTTGATGATCTCCACGTCCTGCCCGATTTCGTTCTCCATCAGGTACTCGATCAGGCTGCCCAGGGCCAGGGCCTCGGACCAGGCCACCACACCGAACTTGAGGGTCTTCTTCTCCGCCATGGCCGGTGCGGAAACCAGGGCCACGGCCATCAAGACTGCAACACAAATCGCTACCCATTTGAAACGGTTCTTAAACATCCTGTACCTCCTTTTACATCTGACGCATCAGACAGTGAAAAATGGCTGAAATCATTAAACTTGACCTTACGGTTCACCAGGTGAAAAGCGCCTCCAATCACCTCCTTTCTCTTGTCCATGCACTCGAGGAGGCATGGTTACGTCTTTTTCTCGCCCACCGACCGGGTGGCCCGGTCCAGAATAATCGCAATAAAGACAACAGCGAGCCCGGCCACGAATCCCTTGCCCACGAGCATGCGCTGGATGCTTCTGACCACCTCTCCGCCGAGCCCGCCTGACCCGATGAGGGCGGCGATGACCACCATGGAAAGGGAGAGCATGATCGTCTGGTTTACGCCCGCCATGATCGAGGGCCGGGCCATGGGAAGCTGCACCTTGAACAGCAGCTGCCAGTAGTTGCAGCCAAAAGCCTCCCCCGCCTCGACCAGCTCCGTGGGTACGCCCCGGATTCCCAGGCTGGTGAGCCGAACCGCCGGAGGAAGGGCGAAGATGACCGTGGCCACTACACCCGGCGCCGCTCCCAGGCCGAAGAGGATCACGGCCGGGATTAGGTACACGAACACCGGGAGGGTCTGCATGAAGTCGAGGATGGGCCGGACTATGGTCTCCACTATGTCGGATTTGCCGGAGAGAATGCCCGTGGGAATCCCCAGCGCCAGGGCGAGCAAGGCCGCGGTCAGCGTGAGGGAGAGCGTCTCCATGGTCGCTTCCCAGAGACCCAGGTTGGCGATGAGCCACAGGCTCACGAATCCATAGAGACCGGTCCACTTGTTGGCCACCCACCACATATAAGGAACAATCAGGAGGGCGAGGAGCGGAACAGCCAGCATCTTGCCCCAGGCGGATACCCCCCATACGGGCAGCCACATCAGGGCCGCCAGGAGGCCTCGATTGATGTTGTTGATAATCGCCTGGACGGCGTCGAAAAAATCCGCGAACGTCAAGGCGATCCAGTCGATGGCCTGGTCAATCCAGTCCTCCGCCGGGATCAGGCTGCCCTGCGTCCCTATCTGCTTGAACAGGCTCGAGCCGTGTTCCTGGGCCCAAGCAGGCCCGCACAGGGCTGCGCTCAGAAGAGACACGCCCACCAGGCAGCATACGACCATCACAGCCGGGCGAGTCCATTGAAAAATACTTTTTCCCTGCGGGTTCCGCCTCATGCCGCCTCCTCCTTTCTTCCCTTCTCCAGCACGCCGAGGAGAATCTCCTGCCCCGTAATGATGCCGTCCAGCGCCCCGTTCTCCTTCAACGCGATCACCGGGTTCTTGGATGTGGACAGGCGGGCGCGCATGAGCTCCTTGAGAGTCGTATCGTGGGTGGCCAGCAGCACGGTCTCGTCGCCCACTGTAGTGAGGTCTTCGTTCACGTACCTGAACTCCATGGCCTGGCCGTCCTGGTATGCGGCTATGGGTTTTCCGTCCGCATCCAGGCATATCACGAGCCCGCCCTCCTCGGCAAAGGCGGCCGGTTGGGGATCCATCTTGCTGATGCCCAGTCCCTTGGGGGGATCCTTGCTCACCTCCACCTGCTTGGCCACGGCGGTCACTGTGAGCACGCCCGTGGCGTCGGCATGCTCCACAAAGTTGGCCACGTACTCGGTCTTGGGGTTGACTATGATCTCCTCGGGCGTTCCCAGCTGCACGATTCTGCCCGCCTCCATGATGGCGATCCGGTCCCCCAGCTTCAGGGCCTCGTCCAGATCGTGGCTGATGAACAGAATGGTCCGCCGCACCCGGTCGCGCAGGTTGAGGAGTTCCGCCTGCATGTTCATGCGGATCAGGGGATCCAGGGCGCTGAAGGGCTCGTCCATGAGCAGGAGCTCGGCTTCCGAGGCCAGGGCGCGGGCCAGGCCCACGCGCTGCTGCATGCCGCCGGAGAGCTTGGGGGGGTAAGACTCGGCCCAGACATCCAGGCCCACGAGCTTGAGGATCTCCATGGCCTTCTCTCGCCGGGTCGACCTGTCCACCCCCTGGATCTCCAGGGGAAATGCCACATTGTCCACAACCGTCTGGTAGGGAAACAGGGCGAAGTGTTGAAAAATCATGCTGATTTTGTTTTCCCGGACCTCCCGGAGCTCACGCTTGTTCAGCTTGGTCACGTCGATCCGCTCACCCGCGAACTCGAGGTAGACTTCTCCCCGGGTGGGATCGATCAACCGGTTGATGCAGCGAAGAAGCGTCGACTTGCCACTGCCGGAAAGCCCCATGATCACGAACAGGGTGCCGGATTCCATGCGGAAGCTGACGTCGTCGACCCCGATCACCAGGCCGGTTTCCGCCTGAATCTCCTCCTTGCCCTTTCCCTGTTCCAGAAGGGGAAACGCCTGCTCCGGATCTTCACCAAAGATCTTGTACACGTGTTCTACGCCTATCGTCGCCATAGCTAATCAATCCTGTTGAAGGTGAAACAATAAGATCCCGAAACGCGCCTCGAGGGCCGGCAAGAACAACCCCGCTCGCGCGGGGCTTGCCCTTACGACCGGTCAAGGCTCGAATACCCGGGCGACGCGCTGAAGCGCCTCGGCCGTCTGGGAACGTTCATCCTCCGGAAGATCATCCAGAAGCCTGGTCAGAGGTTCTTCGAACGGGGACTGGAGCTCCGAGGCCCTCCGGCGTCCGAACGGAGTCAAAGAGACGTAAACACGGCGGCGGTCGGTGGGCCTTCTTCGCCTTCTGACCAGATCCTCGGACTGGAGCTGATCCAGAATGCCCGTCACCGTGCCTCGGCTGATGCCCACGCGGTCCGCCAGCTCTCCGGCCGTGCACGACCCCATCATGTTCAATGCGCGCAGTGCCATGCACTGGGATACGGTGAGCTTGGTTCGTTCACTGAATCGGCGGTTGTACTGCTCGATGGAACGTACGATCCGCCTCAGGGCCTGGGATATTTCCTCTTCATAGGTTTCCATCATGGAACGCTGCCTCGCGGGAAGAACCGCGCAGTTCCGCCTCTCGGCAGACACACCAAGGGTCCCGGAAAAACAGGAATTTACCACGGAAAATCTCGAGTATTCTTTCACTGTATCCCAATGCCGGGCCTGAAGGGTATGGGGTATTGCCTGTATTTTCCTCTGCATCCCCCTGATTGGAAACAGGGTGCCCAGGCCTCATGTTGTCGGCCGTTCAGCCTGTTTCCGGGTGGCCCCCGGGAAGACGAATGATCCGCCCCCAGTGCATTGCTTCGATTCCGAAATATTATAATATGAAATATTCGGTGTATCATAATCCGACCCTGAAAGGATGTCAAGAGAGGATCCCCGGACTCCGGCGGCCACGCCCAGAGGGCACCCCAGTAGGGCGCCTTGATTTTGTAAAGGATTGAATTTACCGCTGTTCAGCGCGCGGGTTTTGTGTGCTCACCCCCCGAAAACGGGCGCAAGGAGGGTCAGTTCCGTATCCTCGAACAGGGCGTCATCCCGCTGGATGCGGGTCCGGCCCCGGATCACCGTGTACACGGCCGGAAGGGGAATGCCGGCCTCCTGCAGGAGGCCTCGAACAGTGGTCCCCGCGGGGACCACCAGATCCAATCGATGGGGCACGGACGCCAGCATATCTTCGAGGTTGGGCGTGAGAGTCAGCCTGACCCGAATTTTGGTCATGCTTCCAGCTCCTCGGCCACATCCCCGAGCCCCAGCCGCGTCAGGGTCGCAGGGGTGGGTCGGCCCTGCCGGTCCCAGCCCCGGGCGTCATAGTACTCGTCCAACAGTTGATCGATCTCTTCCAGAGGCAGGCAGTGGCCTTTGTTGGGTCCGTTGGGGATTGGATCGTTCATGAGCCGGGCCGGGGGATAGTCATTGGCCCGCCCGAAGCCCGGAACCTCGCGCACCGACACCGCCCTGGTCAGATTCCAGACCCTCTCCGAGGTCTCGAGCACGTCCCCCCACTTGAGGCTCCTCCCTGTGCACAGCTGAAAAAGCTCCTCGTAGTGCTCCACTTCGAAGCCCAGCTCCATGAACTGCAGCCGGCAGATACCAAGTAGATCAAAGGCCGGGCGCAGGTGCTGGGAGGCGATAACCTGTTTCGACTGACCGCCCACCACCGCCTTGGGCAGCTCCTTGACCTCTCCTCCGCCGGCGATCAGGTCGTGCACATTCGCAGCCGATCCCACCACGTCGTGCCCCAGCACCCAGCTC
This sequence comes from uncultured Desulfobacterales bacterium, assembly GCA_964591925.1. Classification (GTDB taxonomy): domain Bacteria; phylum Desulfobacterota; class DSM-4660; order Desulfatiglandales; family HGW-15; genus JAIPEI01. The sequence continues at coordinate 3,489 of CAZQCK010000087.1, read as the reverse complement.
CGGTTGTGATGGGCCCCCACGTCGGCCGTCATGTAGGAGAGCATCATGCCCGGGGCGTTGCGACACTCGTACCCCGACCACTCCAGGCCCTTCACCTGAATGGCGAAATCCATGGAGCCTTCCCCGATCTTCTCGGCCGCCCGCTTGGACCCCTCGGCCAGGAGTTCGCCGACGCCCTGTCGATGCGCGGTTTGTTCCAACAGGTGGACCACGGACTCCAGGTCCCCGAATCGGACCTCCCGGCCGATGTCCTCGCGGGAAAGGATGCCGCGCTCGAAGCACTCTATGGCCCACGCTGCCACCACTCCTCCCGAGATGGTGTCCAGACCCAGTTCGTCACACACGTAATTGGCGTAGCCCACGTCCTCGATGGTCTGAAGATCGCAGTTCCCCCCGAGAAGGGCGATGGACTCGAACTCCGGCCCCTCCACTTCCACCTCCCCCAGGGAGGTCCTGGCACGGCCGTACTTGCCGCACGGCGTGGGGCAGCAAAAGCAGCCCTTGTCCGTGATCTTGAGCCGTTCCAGAATGGCTTTTCCGTTGATAGCCTCGTAGTGGTCGGAGAAGGACGTCTGAAAATTGCGTGTGGGAAAGGCTCCCACCTCATTGACCCAGTTCGTGATCCCGGCAGTGCCCTCAGGGGTCCAGCCCAGGAAGCCCGGCTTTTCCCGAACCGCGGCATACGCCTTCTTGGCCGCTTCCAAGAGACCCTCCAGGTCGTGGGCTTCGAGGGAACCGGTTCCGCGCACCAACACCGCCTTGATCTTCTTGCTCCCGAGCACCGCACCGATCCCGGTGCGGCCGGCCTGCCGCCCGAAGTCATGGGAAATGCAGGCGAAGCGAACAAGGTTCTCACCCGCCGGTCCGATGGTCAGGATCTCGAAATCCTCTCCGTAGTCCTGCTTCAGCCGCCTTTCCAGGGTGAGAGACCCCATGCCCCAGAGCTCCCCGGCCGGTCGCACCTCCACCTTGTGGTTGTCGATCACCAGAAGGCTCGGTTCGTCCGCGGCCCCGGTGAGAACCATGACGTCGTATCCCGCGTACTTGAGTGCCGGGCCGAAGTGCCCGCCCATGTTAGAGTCGGCGTACCCGCCGGTGGCCGGGGACTTGCAGCCGAATTCGGTCTTTCCGCTGGCCGGCAGCAGATGGCCGGACAGGGGTCCGGTGGCCGCTATAAACAGGTTGGACGGGTCAAAGGGGTCGATCCCGGGCGGAAGTTCGTCCCACATCAGCCGGGCTACGAACCCCCGCCCCCCGATGTAATCATGGGCCAGTTGCTGCGGCAGGGGTTGTTTCTCGATGAGGCCCGAGGACAGATCGATCCGCAGGATGGTTCCGGCATAGCCCTTCATGCGTTCACCTCCTTTATGGGTTCGGGTGCGATTTCAATGGCGTCCCGCGGGCAGATGGCGGCACACTCGCCGCAGCCGGTACACAGGATGGGCCGGTCGGTGTCGGGGTTCAACCGAAGCGCCTCATGGGGGCAAACCTCAATGCAGGTCCCGCAGGCGGAGCAATCCTCCTCTCGAAGCACGAATCGATCCCCGTCCCACACAATGGCTTCTTCCGGGCAGGCCTCTGCACACGCCCCGCAGTTATCGCACAGGTGAATGCGGTAGATCCCCGGCGACGGAAACAAGGCTTCGATCCGCAGGGCGGCCTTGGCCGTGGTGATCTCTCGAAAATTGGCTGCACTGCAGGCCAGAAGGCAGGCCCGGCAGCCGGAGCAGCGTTCGTGGTGAATGATGAATGGCAAGGTTCTTCTCCTGTCTTGGTCGTTTTCAATCGCGGCTGGTGCGGCGGGCCGGCTCAGCCGGCCGTCGATCCGTACTCGCCGGCCGTTGCCGTTCAGGTCCAGTGCTCGGCCATGCGGTCGATCTCCCTCACCACTTCCGGCGGCAGGGGCCTGGGTTCGTGCTGCATGAGCTTCCTGGTCTGCTCATGGAGCCGATCCTGAAACTCCGGCTTGCCCTTCGCGCGCCACTGGTTCATGGTGGACCGATCGAAGAGCTTGGAGTACCAGATCTCCCGAAAGTACTTCATGGTGTGATCCTCCATGAGAAAGTTTCCTCCCGGACCGATCCCGTCGATGACATCCACGGCCAGGCGTTCCTTGTCCACCCCGATCCCGCCCATGTACCCGCCCACCATCTCGATGATCTCGTTGACGAGCACCATGTACTCGGGGGAAATCAGGGTGGCGTGGTCCAGCCATCCGTTGTCGTGAACCATGTTCGCACCGCTCAGCGCCGAGCACAGGCAGGAGAAGGTCGCCTCAGCGGCCGCCTGCGAATCGGGCAGCTTGGCATCGGAGCACCCGGACATGCCGAGAAAGGGAATGCGATAAAAGTGCGCCATCTGGGCCATGGCCGCGGCCATGACGTTCATCTCCGGGGCCCCGTAGGAAAAGACGCTCGTGCTCATGTCCATGATCGTGGCAAAGGCCCCGTAGACGAAGGGAGTCCCCGGATTGATGAGCTGGCTCAGGACCAGGCCGAAGAGCGACTCCACACTGCCCTGAACCACGGTCCCGGCCAGGGTGGCCGGGGATGTGGCCCCGGCCTGGGGTCCGGAGTAGCATACCTGTGGCAGACCCCTTTCCGCCGCATAGATCAAACGGTCCACCAGGGGCGTCTCATAGACCAGGGGGGAGATGGGGCAGTTGAACAGAACCACCGGGGGTTTCTCCAGGAGCTGCTCCTCGCTTCCCACAATGACCGAGGCCATGGCCACGATGTCCCTGGCCGCCTGCAGGTTGTCGCAGCAGAAGAGCAGGGGCTTTTCACAGTAGGTGAGCGCCTGGCGGGCCACGATTCGATCGGCCGTTGCCGGCGGTGCGTCCGAGGCCACCCCGATGGTCATGGTCCAGGTAAAATTGGGAAGCGCGTCGGCCAGGCTGGAAATCACCCTGCAGTCGTCAGTGGTGAAGGGCCTCCGGGCCCCGTCCTCGGGATCCAGATAGTCATAGGCATCCACGGTGGGCCCGTACCAGGTGTGGTCCTCCATGAGATCCACCGCCTTTTCTCCCTCCCGGTTATAGAACACGACCCGCTCCGCCACCGTCTCCAGGGCCTTGTCCACAACCCGGGCGGGAATGCGAATGCGCAGCCCGTTCGCGAAACAACCGTGGTCCTGGAGGATTTCCCGCGCCCCCTGGTGATTGACCTGAATGCCGGTCCGTTCCATGAGCTCGAGCGAGGCCTCGTGAATGCGGCGAATCTGACCTTCGCTCAGAACCCGCTGCCGCGGGCGGATGCGAAGCTCCGGTATAGAGGAGACCTCTTCAGCCGGGCTCTCCTCCGGAGGGGCGACAGCCTCCTCGGCCACAGGGCCTTGCAGGGTGGTGTTTTCATCGAGATCCTGGAAATTCGGTTCGTTCATGGCGTTTGCTCCACAGTACTCAACACCTGAATTGAGCGTTTCAAATTGCAGCTTATCGAAAAAACACCTAACATATCAAGGGCTTGTCATTAAAAAAGGCCGGTTTGA
>CAZQCK010000086.1:11491-14340 GCA_964591925.1 uncultured Desulfobacterales bacterium | reverse complement strand
TCCTGAGAAAATTCAAGGAAATCCGTTCGGAATGGCAGGAGCGGAAGGGCGGGGCCGCCTCGGTGCTCCTCATCACCCATGATATCTCGGTGATCGCGGAGATGAGCGACCGGATCGGAATCATGTATGCCGGCCGCCTCATGGAGACGGGCCCGGCCGAGGCCCTGTTCAGGGAGCCTCACCACCCCTACACCCTGGGTCTGATGAACGCGTTTCCCAGCCTTCGGGATCTCGACCGGGAGCTGATCTCCATACTCGGCTCCCCTCCCGGCCTGCTCGATGCTCCCACAGGATGCCCCTTTGCACCCCGCTGCCCGTTTGCCGAGACCGAGTGCGACCATGGTCGGCCGCCGCTCGAGCCGGTGGGGCCGAATCACTTTGCCGCATGCCGGAGGTACGATCGGGCACAGGAATTCCGCCTGCTGGCCCGTGAGAAGAAGACATGGCAATTCTCGAGGTAAAGGAACTCAAGAGATATTTCACCCTGGGCGGGGGGCTCCTCTCCCGGGTATTGGGCGGGGCGCGCCCCAGGGTCATCAAGGCGGTTGACGGGGTGAGCTTCGGAATAGGCAAAGGCGAGATCATCGGCTTGGCCGGCGAGTCGGGGTGCGGTAAGTCCACTTGCTGCCTGGCTCTCGCCAAGCTGACCGAGCCTACCGGAGGCTCCATTCGCTACAACGGAAAAGACGTGACTCACATGTCACCTGCCGAAACCCTGGCCTACCGCAAGGAGGTCCAGATAATCTTTCAGGACCCCTATGAATCGCTCAACCCACGCTTCACCGCCTTTGATCTGGTGGCGGAGCCCCTACGTGCCCTGAAGCTGGGGACCACCAGGGAGATATCCAGGGCCGCCCTGGACGCCCTGGCCGCTGTGGGGCTGGAACCCGGCCGATACCGCCATTGCTACCCCCACGAGATGAGCGGCGGTGAGAGGCAGCGCGTGGGCATCGCCCAGGCCCTGGTCCTGGAGCCCGGCGTGGTCATTGCGGACGAGCCCCTCTCCATGCTGGACGTATCAATCAGGGCGGGCATCCTGGATCTGATCTTGGACCTCTCCGCCCGCATGAATTTCTCGTGTCTCTATGTATCCCACGACCTCTCCATACTGGCCCATGTCTCCACCAGGCTCCTGATCATGTACCTGGGCAAGATAGTGGAAGCCGGGCCCACCCGGGAGCTGATCAAGCGCCCGGCCCACCCCTATGCCAAGGCCCTGATCTCGGCCGTGCCGGTGCCGGACCCTACCTGCAAGCGGCCCGTACCTGAGATCCTGGGCGACGTCTCCCGGCCCATCGACCCGCCTCCCGGCTGCCGGTTCCAGCTCCGTTGCCCTCACGCCACTGAGCTCTGCCGCAAAGAATCACCCCCCACGCTGGAGATCTCCCCGGGACACTTCTGCTCTTGCCACCTCTGTTAGCCCGATGAGGTGGGCGATGGACCCAATGGGTTGGACAGCCTGATGGTATGGATAAGCCCTAAGCCCGCAGTGATTGAAAGGCTTCACTATCTCAAAAGTCTTCGTTTTTGCCGCCTTAAAGAAGATAAGCAGACATCCAAATCACCTAATACATTTACATATACTGCCGGAATAAACCCCATGATGGCACCTACCACGACACTTTCTCGAAACCCTAAACCCGCCTTTATATAAAGGGTGACCCCGATTATCGCCGGCAATAAAAATATAATCATTTTGGCCAGCCGAACTGTTTTCAAAATCACACGTACAACTATCATAGCGATGATTATCGTCAATACAGGTATGAACGGAATGATGATGATTTCTGCCATGAACAGACTCCCCTTATTATCCTATTTTTTATAGGTCTTATCAATGTTTCTTATAATTTGTTTTACATTATCGACATTCTTGAGGACTATGGTCCCGGATGTTAACACAAATGCTATCAAACCGAATACAATGCCAAATACCAATGGAATATGAAACTTTGCAGCAAAATACAATGCTAAAAGAAAACAAACGCCAATAATGAAGTAATAATAAAATTTGTAAAACTTTACGTATAGAAAATATAAACCCTGTGAAAGTGCAATTGAAAGCACTCCAACAAGCACTATATCAAGATTCATTACCTATACCTCCTACGAGTTCGATGTTTTTCAATTTTTTTTAGAAGCCGTTTGGCACCGGATTCACAATCAAACAATAATAATAACAACAATGGCAAACTTGCCAGTATGCCAAAAGGCAATGACATCATGACTATATCACTTGGTTCAAGCACAGATGTAAAAAAGACCGGTATTGATGCCGTAAAACCTATAAACAAAGCACAGGATAAAAGGATAAAAAACCGTCCCAGCCAAAAAAAGACCATAAAAGCAAGTGCGGAAGATAGAAGTACGATGGACATATCCATTTTTATCCCCTTTCTTCATCAGGACTCACGCCAGAATTCGTCGGCGGGTTTGAGCTTACCGTATCCCATCAAGTCGTCCATGCGAATAAACAGGCGGTTGAAGAGTGTCGTTCGGCGGCTGATCGCCCGCACCGAATCATGGAGTAGGCCCAGGGGCTTGTTATAGGGACAAACGCGGATACAGGTTGCGCAGTCCATTCGGTTGGCGGCCCAGAAGGAGAAACACTTCTCGGGATTCACATACCATTTCATAAGGCCTGACTGGTTGGAGATGCTAGGTCCCTGCCGGGTCATCGCACCGGGATTGATGGCGTGGGAAGGACATTTGACGGCGCACTTTTTACAGACCTGACAAAACTCCGTCACCCCGAAGGGTTGATAGTGATCCACCTCCATGGGCAGGTCTGTGAAGACCTTGCACAACCGAACCCGGGGTCCGTACTTTTCCGTGATCAGGAGTCCCAT
>CAZQCK010000086.1:0-11391 GCA_964591925.1 uncultured Desulfobacterales bacterium | reverse complement strand
ATTCATGAGAATAGATCCAGTTGGGGTGCACCCTGGTGATGCCTACCAGGTCCGCTTTGAAAAAGCGGGCCGCCTTCTTGATAATACGGCTCATGTCTTCGGGACGTTTCTTTACCGCCCCCCCTGCCTCCAGAAAATGTTGAATCTTGGGGGGCACCCCCTGCCAGGCATAAAGGCCGTAGTTGCTCCGGGAGTTTCCCAGGGCAACGCTCCATTCCAAATTCCATGAGGCATTACGCAGGGCGTAGTCCATTTTTCTGTAGCCGGGTTTATCCTTGTACTTGACCTCTTTGTAAAACCGCCGGCCGTGAGCCTGCATGGTTTCGTCCCAGATGGATCTCTTGAACATCTCGAGTTTCTGATCGAAGCGGAATTCCGGTACGGAAAACGGGACATCCGGTTCCCGGAGCTTTCTTGCGGACTCCACCATGGTTCTTTTCCTTTCCGAAGCAGGCGGCTGCGTCATCTATAGGCACCCCCGAATCCATCTTACGGGTTGTGGCGGTCGGGGAACGGCCCGGCTTGAGTGTTTCACACACGCGGCCGATAAGGACATCAGGACAGCAAGCCGAAACATAGCACATAACCTCCTTGCAGGCCAGGGTCCAGGATTCGGTGCGCAAATGGAATCCGGTAGTCCTTGCCTTTGAAGGGCTATTCCAGTACACAGGAAAGAGACCACATGTCGGCTTGTTGCATCCCACGGGTTCCCCCTTGCGACCACTCACGGCCTCCCGCTGAAGAAGTTTTCAGGCGGGCGTTCCGGCTGCATAAAACCTTTGATGTCCATTCGGCAAAGGAAGACCGGCATGCCGTATCTCATTGAGTGCAAGCATTCGAAAAACTACAAGGTGTTTCTCTTCTCCACTAAGGCCACAATCGGTCGAGGAGACGGCAACGACATCCTTCTCGCCGACCCCGACGACCTCCTGGTGTCTCGTCAACACGCGAAGATCGAGGAGAAACAGGGCTGCTTCGTACTTACGGACTCCAGCACCAACGGGACCTTCGTCAACGGCCGTCGCATCGAGCGGCTGGACCTGCAACACGGCACGTCCTTCGAGATCGCCGACTATCGCTTCACCTTTGTGGACAACAGCGCCGTGGAGAGGATCGCACGGACTAAGGAGCAAGGATCCGGGGTCGAGAGCCCGGATCAGGGGGAAGACGAAACCCTGGTCGCCGGGGCGGTCGATCTGAACAGCGTCAGCTCACTGAAAGCGGTGCTGTACCTGGACGGCATCGTCGTGGAGAGCGATCGAATGATCGCTCTTTATCAGGACATCCTGTCCGTCTCCGGGGTCAATGTGCCCGTCCTGATCCGGGGCGAGGCCGGAACCGGAAAAGAAAAAGTAGCCCACACCCTGCACCGTTACTCCAAGGCAACGGGAGAGTTCGTGCCCCTGAACTGCTCCGCCATCCCCGAGACCTTGTTCGAGAGTGAACTGTTCGGATCGGTCAAGGGGGCCTTTTCCCATGCCCAGGACAAGCCCGGCAAACTGGAGCTGGCCCGGAAAGGGACCCTTCTGTTGGATGAGATCGGAGACATGAGCCTTTCCGTCCAACCCAAGCTCCTGCGATTCCTGGAGGACAAGCTTGTAACCCGCCTCGGGGACAACAGCACCAGGCCGGTGGATGTGCGCGTTGTGGCGGCGAGCAATCAGGACCTTGAATCCATGACCCGGGAGGGAACCTTTCGGAATGATTTGTATCACAGGCTGGCGTGCATTCGCCTGGACATCCCACCGCTTCGGGAACGAAAAGAAGAGATCCCGGCCCTGACCGATTTCTTTCTAAGGCAGTTTTCACAACAGCATTCCTGGGAGGTCCCGGACGTTTCAGATGCCGCCATGAACCTGCTCTTGGAATGGAAATGGCCGGGAAACATTCGAGAGCTCAGGAACACGCTTTTGACCGCCTCGGTCCAGACGCAGGGGAAATGCATTTACCCTGAGAACCTGACGGCGATTTCAGCAGAGGAGCCCGATGTTGAGACGTCTTTTCCGGCCATGAACGACGTAGAAAAGGAACACATCCTGGACGCCCTGAAGAAAACAGGCGGAAACAAACGCCAGGCCGCCAGGAAGCTGGGCATCTCCAGGGACACGCTCTACCGAAAAATGAAGAAGTACGGCATTTCGCTCCAAGGGTAAGGCACATTGTTTGCAACAATGTAGAGGTGGATTATAATGAACAGGTCATACGGAAAACCCACCCTGCTGCGATTACTCCCCGCGGTTGTCTTTGTCCTGGCACTCCACTTTGCCTTGGGATGCGGCAAGCCCGATCCCATCCTTGTAGGCTTTTCCGGATGCATGAGCGGCAGGTTGTCCGATCTGGGAATCGCAGGCCGAAACGGGGTCGTGCTAGCCATTGAGGAACGGAACGCCCTGGGCGGCATTCACGGGAGGCCGATAAGGCTGCTTACTCGGGACGACCGCCATCAAAGCGAAACGGCCCTTCATGTGGATCGGGAATTGATCGATGCGGGGGTGATCGCCGTCATCGGGCACATGACAAGCTCCATGACCCTCGCGGCCCTTCCCCTGATCAACGAGCAAGGCATCTTGATGATCAGTCCCACCGCCACCACCAACCGTCTCAATGCCCTGGACGACGGCCTCATCCGCATAATGCCCCCCAACACGGCGGAGACCGACCATCTGGCCTCTCACGCCTTCAACGCCATGGGCCTGCGCCGTATGGCCGTGGCGTACGACCTGTCCAACAGGGCCTACTCGGAAAACTACTTCCGGAATTTCCAATCCGCCTTTGAATCCCTCGGCGGCCGCATCATTCACATTGATCGATTCACCTCCGGATCCGGTACGGATTTCTCGGTCATGGCCGCCCGCCTTTTGCGCACCGATATAGACGGCCTCCTGGTGGTGGCCGGCGGCATGGACACCGCCATGATATGCCAGCAAGTCCGCATGCAGGGGATAGATCTTCCCATTATCTCCTCCGGCTGGGGCATGACAGAGGATCTCCTTCACCACGGAGGCAGGGCGGTCGAAGGAGTCTTGTTCTCTCATCTCTTGGATCAGGACAGCCGGTTGGATCGATACATCGAGTTCAAAAAGCGCTATCACGAACGATTTGGAAGAGAGCCCGACTTTGCCGCGGCTCACGGCTACGAGGCCGCACGCCTGCTGTTTCGCGGTCTGCAGGAAACCACCGCTCCCGAGCGGTTGAAGCAGTGCATCCTGGCCCGGGACTCCTTTTTCGGAGTACAGGGAGACTTTCAGTTGGACCGATTCGGGGACCCGAAGCGAAGAAGGTTTCTGATCGTAATCCGCCAAGGGGAATTCAAAACCATGGAATAGGCCATGCGCGCGCACACGAGTCTCAAAAAAATCCTGACTCTTGCCTTTTTGGCTGTGGGCATTCTTCCCCTCGTGATAATAGGTCTCTTTGTGCTTCAGGTACTGACCCGGGACATGGAGCGGGAGATCATGCGGCGGAATATGCTGCTTGCCGAGTCCATGGCCCGAGAGGTGCGGCGCTTCATCAGCGAACCCATGGCCGTCCTGGGACACATGGCCGAGGTGGTGGAGAAACGAATCGCCTATTCGGACCTGGAGCTGGGCAGATATACCGAGTCCGTGAAATCCCACTACGATCATCTCGACATGATCCGGATCCTGGACTGGAACGGGGTGGTCCGGCACGCCGCGCCCCTGTCTCCGGAAACCATCGGGCTCGACATGTCCGGGCAACCGTTTTTCAAGCAGACTTCCCTGGCCCGTAGCTCCTGCTTTTCCCAGGTGTTTGTCTCCATTCATACAGGGCAGCCCACCCTGGTATTGACCGCGCCCTTTGAGGACGGCATGCTGGCGGGCTACCTGAATCTGGCGTCCCTGAATGCCATAACCAAGAGCAGCAGGATCCACCCTTTAGGATACGCAGCCATTGTGGATCAGGACGGGGCTTACATCGCCCATCCGGATCGAAAACAGGTATCGGAGAGGCGCAACGTAAAGGACCTTGAACCGGTCGGACGCGGACTGGCCGGGGAACAAGGGAGCTTTCGATATTCCAATGAAGGGGTGGACAGGCTCTGCAGCGTCGCCCGCATCCCTGAGCCCGGCTGGCTCCTGGTGGTGGAGCAACCGACCGAGGCGGCCTTTTCGCCGGTCAAGCGAACCAGGACGATCTTTGGAATCGGGGCGGGCCTGGCAGTTCTCTTTGCCCTGATCGTCTCCCTCGTCAGCCTGAAAACAGTCCTCCGACCGGTCTCCCGCCTTTTGGGCGGAGTCAGGAGAATAACCAAAGGGGACTATGCTGTGGGTCCGCAGCCGGAGAGCTACCGGGAGATCAACGAGTTGGCGGATGGTTTTCGTATCATGGCCGGGGCGGTTGAGGTGCGTGAGCAGGCCCTGCGCGAAAGCGAAATGAAATACCGCCTGCTGGTGGACCACATGAACGACCTCATCGTAGAGTTCACCCCGGACAACCGTTTGCGATTCGTGAGTCCCTCCTACTGCGATATTTTCGGTCTGCCCGAAGAAGAGCTCCTGGGGCGGGACTTCATGACGTTTGTCCACGAAGACGACCGGGCGCATGTCTCCGAGTCTCTGCAATCCCTGTTACAGCCTCCCCACATGGCCTTTCACGAAGAACGCACCATGACCTCGAAAGGACTCCGCTGGTTCGCCTGGTCGGCCCGCGCCATCCTGGACGCAGAAGGAGAGGTCGAATCCGTGATCTCGGTGGGACGCGATATAACCGAGCAAAAAGAGGCCGAGAAACGAATCCGAAAGTCAGAGAAAAAGTTCAGGGACCTGTTCGACTCCATCAGCGACCTGCTCTATACACAGGACCTGGAAGGACGCTTCACCACGGTGAACGCGGCCATGGTCCGGGCCTTCGGATACAGTGAGGAGGAGCTCATCGGGCGACGGGCTACGGACTTCATGAAGGAGGAGCTCCGCCCTCTGTTCGACACCGAATACCTCGAGCAGCTCCGGCAGCATGGGACTCACGAGGGAATCTCCAGCTACTTTGCCAAGGACGGACGAAAGATCTACATCGAATACCGAAGCTCCCTGGTTCGACCTCCGGACCGCGAACCCTACATCAGCGGAACCGGCCGTGACGTGACCCACAGGATGACCGCAAAACGACAGATCCGGGAGCTTCAGGAAGAGGTGATCCAGGCCAGGAAGATGGAGGCCGTCGGCACTCTGGCCGGCGGCATAGCCCACGACTTCAACAACCTTCTCATGGGCATTCAGGGAAGCATCTCTCTCCTGCTCCTGGACGCCCCTCCGGGCCATCCGTACCATGACCGGCTCAAAGACGTGGAAAAATACACAAGGAGCGGGGCGGATCTCACCCGCCAGCTGTTGGGTTTCGCCCGGCGAGGCAAGTACGAGGTCCGGCCCATCAATCCGAACACCCTGATAAAACAGAGCGCAGAGCTCTTCGGGCGCACGCACAAGGAGATCGAGATCACCTCCCGCCTTCAAAAGGGTGTATGGACCGTTGATGCGGACCGAAGCCAGATGGAACAGGTCCTGCTGAACCTCTTTATGAATGCCTGGCAGTCCATGCCCTCGGGCGGCACCCTCCACCTGGAAACGGAAAACGTGGAACTCGGCCGGGAAGAGACGGCTCCCCACAATATCGAGAAGGGCCGATTTGTGCGTATCCGGGTCAGTGACACCGGCGAGGGCATGGACCAGGAGACCCGGAAACGGGTCTTCGAACCGTTTTTCACCAGGAAAAAAATGGGACGGGGAACCGGGCTCGGACTGGCGTCTGCCTATGGCATCGTCAAGAACCACGGCGGGCTGATCCGGGTCGAAAGCGAGGAGGGACAGGGAAGCCTTTTTGTCATCGATCTTCCGGCCTCACAAAAATCCCCGGTGGAGACGGAAGCGTCCGAACCGATCTATGCCAAGGGCACGGGAAGAATTCTTCTAGTGGACGACGAGGAAATGATTTTGCAGGTGGGTGAAGCACTTCTCTCACGGCTGGGATATGAGGTGGTCAAGGCGGAAAACGGGCCTGCTGCACTGGAGATTTTCAAACGGGAAAGCGGGCGCATTGACCTCATAATTCTGGACCTCATCATGCCCGGCCTGGGAGGCGGTGAGGTGTTCGACCGGCTCAGGGAGATCAACCCGGAGGTCAAAGTGCTGCTTTCCAGCGGATACAGTGTGGACGGACAGGCCCAGGCGATTCTGGATAGAGGATGCAATGGGTTCATCCAAAAGCCTTTCGACCTTGGGGACTTGTCCGGAAAGCTGAAGGACATCCTGGCCTCCGGAACGCCGGAACAGGAGGGCTGAAGGGAAATGGGAAAAGCCCTTGCCTAATCGACGCCTGATTGTGTAAGTCTTAGGTTAAGCAACGGCATTCATGCACCGGTGTGAGCGCCGGCCGATCATGGCCGCTCAAAGCAGCGGCTCACTCTATCTGTCCATCGAACTTCTGCATTGTTGAATCGATATGAACGAACGTATTCCAGCAACCCAAGACAGTCCTGAAGGCGATGCCCTGCTCGAGGCAGTGCTACATTCGGTTTCGGAGGGGGTGTTTCTTCTGGATGCGTCCGGACGGTACGTACTGGCCAATGAAGCCATGATCCGCCTGACGAACCGCAATGGTCGTGAATTGGCAGGCCGCCGCGCCTGGGTTTCGCTTCCAAAGCCAAAGAGGACAGAGGGTATACAAGCGTTTATCAAGGCCCTGGCCGGGACCGAGACCCGGCTCGAGGTCCGGGTTCCCGGCGGCACCGGCTCCATGCGGGATCTCACAGTCACCCTCAGACCCCTCTTCCGGCGGGGGGCACCTTACGTGCTGGGATTGGTCAGTGACGTCACCGGCGTGCCGGAAGCCCGGCAGACCGACCGGCCGAGCCGGATCTCCCTGGAAGGCATCCTGAGGGCGGCACCCACTGGAATCGCGTTGGTTCAAGATGGAATCCTTCGGTGGGTGAGCAAGCAGTTTGCGGAAATGCTCGGCTACGATCGGCTTGGCCTGGTCGATCAGGAGGAACGTAGCCTTTATAAGACTCATGAGGAGTTCGAGCGGGTGGGGCTTATCATGGCGGAGGGGGTACGGCGTCAAAAAACCGCAGAGACCGACACCCTCTGGAAACACTGCGATGGCCGGTTCATCGACGTGCACCTGCGTTCCACCCTACTGGATCCTAACAGCCCGGACCATGGATTGATCGTATCAGCCCTGGACATCACGGAGAGAAAACGCAACGAAGAGGAAATCGAGAGGCGGCGCAAGTACCTGGAGGCTGTTCTGCGCGACGCACCGGATGCCATCATCACATTGGATCCGGAACACCGGATCATCGAATGGAACCCGGCTGCGGAAGAGATCTTCCTTTACGACCGGCAGGAAACCTCTGGAAGGAACCCGGACGATTTGATCGCCCCGGAGCAAATCTCCGATGAGGCCCAGGCGCTGACGCGCCGCGTGCTTCAAGGGCAAAAGATTCCCCCGCACGAGACAGTCCGTTATCGGAAGGACGGAACCCCGGTCCATGTAATTCTTTCCGGGTCCCCCATCGTCATCGGAGAGCGGCTCCAGGGGATAGTGGCCATTTACACCGACGTCTCGGAGCGAAGGGCCGCGGAATCGGCCTTGCGCCGAAGCGAGGAGCGCTATCGCTCCCTGGTGGAGAACGCTCCCATCGGGATCGTATCCATTGACCGGGACGATTCGATTCAGAACCTCAATCCCACCTTCCTGCACATTCTCAAACCCGATACGGACCCGCTGGGGAAAAGCCTTTTCCTTTTTCCCCCCTTCAATCAGCCCGACGTGGCCCACAACTTTCGCCGAGCCATGGACCGAGGCGCAGGCGGCGTGTTTGAAACCGCATTCGAGCGGACTGAAGATGCCGTCAGCCGCCTCCGCTATCACGTCACCCCGATCTGTGACCCGGAGGGCGACGTGATCGGAGCTCAGGGCCTGGTTGAAGACATATCCGAGAGCAGGCGGCTCGAGCTGCAACTCCAGCAGGCCCAGAAACTCGAGGCCATTGGGACGCTCGCCGGTGGCATCGCCCATGACTTCAACAACCTCCTCATGGGCATTCAGGGCCGGGTCTCGATCATGCTCATGGACTCAAGACCCTCCCACCCTCACTACGAACAGCTCAAAGGCATTGAGGAACACACACGAAGCGCCACCGAGCTTACCCGTCAGCTCCTGGGATTCGCCAGCGGGCGAAGCGCCCAAACCCGTCCCACGGACCTGAACGAGGTCGTTAAAAAAAGCGCGGCCATGTTCGGCCGCACCCGAAAGGAAATCCGAATCCACACCCACACCGACCATGGGCTGCCCTTGGCCGAGGCCGAGCCGGGCCAGATCGAGCAGGTCCTGCTGAATCTTTATGTAAACGCCTGGCAGGCCATGCCCTCCGGCGGGGATCTCTACCTGAGCACACGGGCCGTGAACCTTGATCCGGCTGCGGCTCACACCTTATCCATCCAGCCGGGCCGCTACATTCGAATCACGGTCTGCGACACAGGAGTGGGGATGGACGAGCCCACCCGGCAACGAATCTTCGACCCCTTTTTCACCACCAAGCAGAAAGACCGGGGTACAGGGCTCGGCCTCTCCTCCGCCTATGGGATCGTGTCCGGTCACGGAGGAGCCATTGAGGTCCACAGCCGAAAGGGGGAGGGTTCCGAGTTTTATATCTACCTTCCCGCCTCCGAATCAACGGCAACCGCTGATGCCTCGGCTTCCTCTTCTCAGGTGCGACATGGATCGGAAACCCTTCTCCTTGTGGACGACGAGGACATGGTCCTGGAGGTGGGGAAAGAGCTTCTTCGCCACTTGGGCTACAAGGTCCTGGTGGCAAAAAGCGGCGAGGAGGCGGTGGAGCTATACCGGCAGGAGGGGAATCAAATCGACCTGGTGGTGCTCGACATGATAATGCCCGGCATGGGAGGGGGAGCCGCATTCGATGCGCTCAAACAAATCGACCCCGGCGTACGGGTCCTCCTCTCGAGCGGGTACAGCGAGGACGGACGCGCACAGGACATCCTGGATCGCGGCTGCTGCGGTTTTATTCAAAAGCCGTTCGGTCTCCAGTCGTTCTCGGGAAAGCTTAGAGAGATACTGGATCAGCAACCTCCCTCCGCGTGAACAAAGCTTGGCACATCAAAAAAGCCCGGTTCGAAGCTGAGGGCTCGAACCGGGCTTTGAAGGCCTTTATGGTCAAGAAACAGAAATGAGCTCAAAGGCCTTGATGAGGAATCAACCGCTTCCCTGTTTGTACAGAGTGCCGCGCTGGAGAAAGGTTACATGCTCATCACGCGGGCCGCGTTCGAACCCTGCAAGGGAGGTTCTTGAGGTTCGGCGTGCCGAACTCTCTGCCCACGGTCTGCATGGAGGTGAGCATGTTGAAATTCGACTTCCTCCATTCGTACTGAGTCTCAGGATCGCCCTCGGGAAACCACCAACCCAGTGAGGCGCTGACCACTCGAGGATGCACGATATCCGTCACACGAGCCGTCTGCACAACCTCTCCATATTTGGTTTCGATGACCACCTCGTCCCCTTCGCGGATCCCGTAACGGACGGCCGTATCAGGGTGAATCTCCACCCTGGGATGGGGGCACTTTTCTCGAAGGCGCTCCACCCATCTGTAGGAAGACAGGAGGTAGTAAGGGCTTTTTGCGCTGATGAGAAGCAAAGGGTACTCCGGATCCTCGTCCTCAGGAAAGCCGGCGAACTCCGGAAAGGGCTTGAGGTGGAATTTTCCAGCCGTACTCAGCTTCAATTCGACCTTGCCGGTTGGGGTTCGAAATCCCTTTTCCTCGTACCATTTGAACCGGTCCGGCCCTTTTAGAATCCCCTGCTCCACGAACTCCTCATAAGTCATTCCGGCGGGTCCGACCACATCCTCCAGGAACTCTTCGTGATCGTCGTGCCAGTACTCGGGAGGAGAAACGCGCTTTCCCAGCTCGTTCATGATCTTCATGTCCGGCCAGCACTCTTCCGGGGGATCAACGATTTTCGGACGGGCCAGGATCATGCCGTGGCCGATCCCGTAATGCCCGATATCGTTCATCTCGTACTGATGGGCCACGGGAAAGACGATGTCCGCCAGGGACGCCGTGGGGGTCATGAAGAGCTCCGCCATGGCCACGAAATCAAGACGTTGAAAGGCTTCATAAGTGGCCGGGCTGTCCGCCCACGCCACCAGGGGGTTGGTGCACATTCCGTAATAGCCCCGGACCGGATAAGGGTCATCCTCCAGGACCGCCCTGCGGAAAAACGCCGGCGGAATGGTCATCAGCCGGGGAATCAGGCCGTGGTGGGCGCTGATCATTTCCTTGCGTTTGTCAGGGATCAAATCGGCCCGGACGAACTCTCCCAGGCGCATGATGCCGGGTTCGTGGGCGTGGACATTGCCGCCCGGAACCTCCAGGTTTCCGCAGACGGCCATGAGGCAGACCAGGGAGCGCGTCGCATCGAACGCGTTAATATCGTGCTCAATGGGATTTCCCCATTGAAGCGCCGCAGGCCGTGACTGTGCATACATGCGCGCGGCTTTTCTAATCTTATCCTCGGGCACCCAGGTGATTTCGGAAACCTTTTCCGGTGTATACGCCTCCAGGTGACGGGCGAAGTCCTCGAACCCGTGGGTGTAAGTCTCGACGAATTCGTGGTCATAGAGCGATTCCGCGATGATCACCTGCAGCAACCCCAGGGCCAGGGCCTGCGACGTACCCGGCCGGAACTGAAGCCACAGATCCGCCTTTTCCGCGAGCGGGATTCTCCTGGGGTCCGCAACAATGAGCTTAGCCCCCTGCTTGAGCCGCGCGTGCAGCAGGCTGCCGATCTGCCCTTCTTCATTGGTGGAGTCCACGTTGCTGGCCCAGAGCATCACCAGTTCCGTCTCATGGTGAAAGTCGGCCACAGGATAAAACCCGCAGGTGTGCATACCGGTTACCTCCCGCGGGGCGTGGCACACATCCTGGGACGCAATCACATTGGGGGAGCCGAAGAGGTTGGCGAGGCGGATGAGCACGAAGTGCTCCAGCCCCTTGGGCATTCCCACACCGAAACCCACGGCGCGCGCTCCGTGCTTCTTCCGAATCCGCGCGAGGTTTGAAGCGGTCTCGTCCAAGGCCTCTTCCCAGGAAATGCGCTTCCACTTCCCCTCACCCCGTTTCCCGATCCGCCTCAAGGGATGCTTGAGACGATCCGGATGGCTGAGGCGGTCCGGGGAAACCCTGCCCTTGAAGCACGTGTATCCTCTGTTGAGGTACCCGTCGGGATCACCTTTCACCTGAACGATCCGGTTGTCTTTCACACCGACAAGAAGGGCGCATCCCCCGTGATCCATGCGGGCGCAGTGTGTCTTTTCCCATCGAAGCTCATTCGACATCGATCCGGTTCCTCCCT
>CAZQCK010000085.1:0-14556 GCA_964591925.1 uncultured Desulfobacterales bacterium | reverse complement strand
GGCCGTGCTTGAGCGGCTTTTGGAAATCGAGGCCGTCTCGTTGCTGGAAAGGCGTCCGGAGGTGGCACATGACGGACCGGTACTCGCATCTGGTCATCTCCAGGAACCTGCAGCGGCAGGAGAAGTTGGCGGAGTTCTACGCCGGGCGGGATGCCGATTCAGAGCCGAGCTTGGAACACATATGGAACACAGGAAAAGAAAAGAAGTGATCAGGACAAAAAAAGAGCAAGTTGGGTTTTTCGTCCAACTTACTCGAACCGTTGGGTTTTTATGGTCGGGGCGAGAGGATTTGAACCTCCGACACCCTGCTCCCAAAGCAGTCCAGAGGCCTTTTGCTAAGGTTCCGGCATCATTGCAGCTTCAAGAAAATCAGCTACTTAGCTGTAGGGACAATGGAAGCAATAGAATCAGTAGAAACAATTTATGTCACATTATGTCACAAGATTCAAGGCCGGGCACCCGGGGCGGCATCGGAGGTGCTCGGCTCTTTTTGCCTTCATCGATCGTTGAAGGATTCATTTCAATATTGAGCCTTCGGGATGATGTATGATAGCGTTTATCTTTCCTTTTGTTTAGATTGCTCGAGGTTACCCCACCCTTTTGACAAGCGGGAGGCTCTTCATGCCGGATTCGGAAACAGGCCGGGTGCCGTCCGATGCCGCAGCAAATCCCGAAGGAATGACCCCGCGAAGCCTCGATGTCTTTTCTCTCCGCGACAGCATCATTGACGAATACAGGCGGTTTGCTACTTCCTTTACGACCATACATGCCGAAGACATCCGGCGACAGATCGAACACATCTATGCCAAGAATCGGTATTGGCCGGAGCCACTGATTCAGATTAACCCGAACTTCAAGCAGTCGACGGACGTGGACAGGCTCGTCAATGAAGGGGTGCTGGAACCGCAGTGTGCCGACATCTTTCAGAAGTCCGGGAGGCCTCTGTCGCTGTACAAGCACCAGGAGCAGGCCATCGCTCTCGGAGCTGAAGGCGACAGCTTCGTGGTCACTACGGGCACGGGATCCGGCAAGTCACTCTGCTTTTTTATCCCCATCGTGAGCCATGTGTTGGAGGCACGTCATTCAGACGGGCCGCGCTCCACAAAGGCCATTGTCGTCTATCCGATGAACGCACTGGCCAACTCGCAGATGGAGGAGTTGAGGAAATTCGTCGGGAACGTCGAGGGCGCTCCCCCCGTTACGTTTGCGAGATATACGGGCCAGGAAGATGCCGATGAACGACACCGGATCGCCGAGAATCCGCCCGACATCCTCCTGACCAACTTCATGATGCTCGAACTCATTATGACACGGCAGGAGGCGGTGGACCGCCAGGTCATCCGAAATTGTGCCGGATTGCGATTCCTCGTGCTCGACGAACTCCACACCTACCGTGGCCGGCAAGGCGCGGATGTCGCCCTGCTGGTGCGCCGCGTGCGTGAAAGGCTCCAGCCGGAGGCGATGCTTTGCATCGGCACGTCTGCCACCATGGCCAGTGAGGGCTCTATCGAGGACAAGAACCGGGTGGTGGCGCGTGTTGCGTCAAAGCTCTTTGCCGCCCCGATCCCCGAAAGCAGTGTCATTGTGGAGACGCTGGAGCGGATCACCAAAGCCGAGGAAACCGCGGAGTCCGTCCGCCCTCGGCTGGGCACGGCGATCGATGACGGCATTTCGCCGAGCATCGCCGATGCAGAATTGCGTGTGCATCCTCTAGCGGTGTGGGTTGAGACCCTCCTTGGAATCTCTTTTTCCGAGGTGGACCAGCGCTGGGTTCGTGCGAAACCCATGACCGAGACCGAGGCCGTCGATACGCTGGCCGCAGAGGCTGACCGCGATACGGGTGCATGCCGCCGCGCCCTTCGCGAACTCCTCCTCGTATCAAGCGTTCCCGAACGCGTTCGCACATCCGATCCAACAGCCGGCGAAAATAGCTTTTTTGCCTTCAAGCTCCACCAGTTCATTTCCGGGGCCGGCCACGCCTATGCGACCGTCGAGGCCCCCGGGACGCGACGGGTGACGGTTGAAGGTCAGCAGTTCCTGCCCGGCCACCCTGACAAGCGACTTTATCCCATCCACTTCTGCCGTGAGTGCGGGCAAGAGTATCACCCGGTGAGACTGGCCTTTCAGGAAGGAGCGCCCCACTTCTTCGCCCGCGACATCGACGATGCGCCGACTGCCGATGGAGAGACGGACAAGGCCTCGGAAGCTCGGCCCGAGGAAGACGTCTTCGGATTTCTGACTCCGCATCCCACAGACGATCCGGATTTCACCTTCGATGACCGGGACGGTGACTATCCGGAAAGCTGGCTGGAGTTCGACGCCCAAGGCAACCCGCGACTCAAGCCCTATTACCGCGATGCACGCGCGAGACGGTTTGCCGTCTCCCCGGACGGTCGCACAGGGGCAGGAACGAAGGCCTGGTTCCTGCCCGGAAAGTTCCGGGTCTGCCTCCGTTGCGGAGCGATACAAGGCGGGTCGGCTCGTGACCGGACCCGCCTCGCGTCTCTGTCCGCCGAAGGAAGAAGCTCCGCGACCACGGTTCTCGTAGCCAGTGTCCTGCGCTGGATGCATGGGGACGATTCGGGCATGACACCATATACCCGAAAGCTACTCGGTTTCAGTGATAATCGACAGGATGCCGCGCTTCAGGCCGGGCACTTCAATGATTTCCTGTTTGTGAGCCTCATTCGAGCGAGTTTTCTCGGCGCACTTCAGGACGCCGGAAGCGCCGGCCTGCGGAGCGAGGTGCTCGGTGCGGCACAACAGCGGACACTTGGTTTTGATCGCGCCAATCCCGATATCCGGGCGGAGTGGCTAATCGAGCCGACATTGCGCGGATTCAACCTTCAAGAGGCCGAAGCGACGCTTCGTCAGATCCTCGGCTACCGGGTCTGGTTTGACCAACGACGGGGCTGGCGCTATACCAACCCCAACCTGGAGCAACTCGGCATGGTCCGGGTGGAGTACCTTGGCCTTGCCGATCTGGCCGGAGACGAGTCGCTGTTCACCCGAGCGCATCCATTGCTCGCCGAGGCGGGTCCGGAAGTGCGCATGGCGTTGTATCACGAAATCCTCGATCACCTGCGCCAGGGGCTGGCGATACGCAGCCAGGTGCTCGACGCCGGCACCCTCGAACAGATTGCAGCCAGGTCACACAGCCGCATTCGACCGCCCTGGGGTTTCGGTGATCTCGAAAAGCCTCAACCGGCGCGCTGGCTCATGGTCGAAGCGCCGAGCCGCCGCAGAAGCACTCTCAAGGACATGGACCTGATCGTACACGGAAGCTCCCGCAGCCGGCTCGGAAAAGCGCTCCGATCCACTCGCCTGTGGGGTGGAGAAAC
Source organism: uncultured Desulfobacterales bacterium (assembly GCA_964591925.1). Lineage (GTDB taxonomy): Bacteria > Desulfobacterota > DSM-4660 > Desulfatiglandales > HGW-15 > JAIPEI01. The sequence goes on along the minus strand of CAZQCK010000085.1, from coordinate 11,215 downwards.
GGCAATTCGAGGTCTCAAGTCCAAGGAATTCGACAAGTTGGTTGGCGTGCTTTTGAGCGCAGCAGGGGAGCACGGCCTCATTTCCAGGGAGAATACGCCCTTTGATCAACAGGGATGGCGGCTCAATGATGCCTGCGTGCTTTTTCGTCTGGGGAGCGGATTGGATGAGACCGGAGACGCTTCTGGGAATGCGTTTTTCCGGGACCTGTACGAAAACCTTGCTCGAATGCTGCGACAATCTTCCCATCCGCTGTTCGGGTTCGAGGCTCGTGAGCATACCGCACAGGTGGATCCGGAAAACCGGGGCGCCCGGGAAAAGAGGTTTCGGTATAGCCAACAGGAGCGGGAGGAACTGGTGGCCCAAGAGAGTCGGCTTCGGGAGATCAACGAGACCAGTCGTTTTCTTCCGGTCCTGTTCTGTTCCCCCACGATGGAACTCGGCGTCGACATCTCTGCACTCAACGCTGTCCACATGCGCAACGTTCCACCCACCCCGGCGAACTATGCCCAGCGCAGCGGACGCGCCGGCCGCAGCGGGCAGGCCGCACTGGTTGTCACTTATGCCTCCGCGCAGAGCCCACACGATCAGTATTTCTTCCGTGATCCGAGAGCAATGGTCCACGGAGAAGTCCGGGCGCCGCTGATCGAACTGGCCAACCGGGACCTGTTGGACAGCCATCTGCAGGCGGTCTGGCTTGCCTGTGTGGATCAGCCCCTGGACCCGTGCATCGCGGAGCTGCTCGTGCTCGACAACAGGGACCGCCCGCTCAAGCCGGAACTCGCTTCTGCCATGAAGGAGGCGCGGGTGGCGCGCGATGCCGCTGAACGGATCGGGCGGGTCCTCGACCTCGTCGCCGGCGATCTCGACAGGGAGAGCGCCCCGTGGTATTCCGGGCGCGATACCTACGCCAAGGGCATCGCGACAGCGGCCTTCGACCGGTTCCATGCGGCCTTCGACCGATGGCGTGACCTGTTCACAGCAGCCGAAGAGCAGCGGGATGCGGCACGGCGCACCATGGTGACTACGCGGCCCCCTACAAGGAAAAGCGTGCCGCGCAGAGCCGCCACGCCCAAGCCATCGACCAACTCAATCTCCTGCAGCGTGGAACGAGCGCCCTCTCCAGCGACTTTTACAGCTACCGTTACCTGGCCACTGAGGGGTTTCTACCAGGGTACAATTTCCCCCGCCTTCCGCTCATGGCCTACATCCCGTCGAGCAGGGATGGACGGGGTCGGCAAACCTACCTTCAGCGCCCTCGTTTTCTCGCCCTTGCCGAGTTCGGACCCCGCAGCCTCGTCTATCACGAAGGACGCGCCTACCGAGTCGTGCGTGCCCTGCTGTCACTCGGCCACCGCCGGGACATGGGCCCGGACGAGCTCGGATACGTATACGAGGGGCTCCTGGAACTCAAGCCCCAGGTCACAGAGGATGGACGATCCTTTGCCTTTGCGGGCGCCGACGAGAGCCGGGGTCACGCGCGCAAGCTCACGGGCAGCTATTACACTCCTGACGAACTGGTCCAGCTCCTGCTGGACAGCGCCCTGGATCCGGTGATCGAACACACCGCAAACACGCACCCCGACCGTCCGGCCGAGGCCCTGCTCGAACTGGCCGTGGTCGACCCGGCATGTGGGTCCGGCCATTTTCTCATTGCAGCGGCCCGCCGACTGGCCGACCGGATCGCCCATTTGCGCGCCGCCGACACCCCAACGCCCGAGGACTACCAGCGGGCGCTCCGAGACGTGGTTCGCTCCTGCATCTACGGGGTGGACCTGAACCCGCTGGCCGTGGAATTGTGCAAGGTGGGTCTCTGGATGGAGTCTATCGATCCGGGGTTGCCGCTCTCCTTCCTGGAAAGCCACATCCGTTGCGGCAATTCGCTCATCGGCGCCACACGGGACATCATGGGCGACGGTGTGCCCAACGAGGCCTGGGTGGCCCTCGAAGGCGACGGCCGGAAGCTGACCGCCACGCTCAAGAAGCGCAACAAAGCCGAGCTGGCCGGCCAACGGAATGGACGCCATCGAGGAAGGCATGCAGGCCGTGGACATGGCCCCGGATGGGGACGTCGAGGCCCTGGCCAGAAAAAAAGCCCAATGGAAAGAGGTTCTTCACTCCCGGGATTTCGAGCATGCCACGCTCGTAGCCGACGCCTGGTGCGCGGCCTTCTTGTGGCCCAAGGATCAGCCCGGACCGGTTTTTGATGCCACCCCCACCACCGCGATCCGGCTCACCCTGAGAAACCGAGAGGCGGCCCTGCCACCCGAGCTGGTGGAAACGACCCGAGCCATTGCCGCCCGGTATGCCCTGTTCCACTGGGACCTCGCCTTTCCCCACGTGTTCGCCCGGGGCGGGTTCGACGTGGTTTTGGGCAATCCGCCCTGGGAACGGATCAAGCTCCAGGAGCAGGAGTTCTTCGCCCAGCGCGATCCGTTCATCGCCGGGGCCCGGAACGCCGCTGAGCGCAAGAAACGGATCGCCAGGCTGCCAACCACCGATCCCAAACTGTGGGAAGAGTGGCGGGCAGCCTCGCGGCAGGCCCAGGGGCAAAGCCACTTTGTCCGGCACTCTGGCCGGTTCCCCCTGTGCGGTCGAGGGGACGTCAACACCTACGCCCTGTTTGCCGAGCACAACGGGCGCATCCTCGGCCCCCGCGCCCGGGCCGGATTCATCGTGCCGAGCGGGATCTCCACCGACCACACGACCAAAGACTATTTCCGGGCCATCACGCGCTCCCGGGCCCTCCAGTCCATGTGGGAGTTTGAAAACGAGGGCTTTTTCACGGCTGGCAAGGGGCACATGCTGCGATTCGCCCTGACCACCCTGTCGGGCCGAGACGATCCGGCAGGGGCCACGGACTTCCTGTTCCAGGGCCAGGCGCTTTCGGACCTGGACGATCCGGAGCGGCGCTTCTCCCTTACTGCGGAGGACATCGAGGCCATCAACCCGAACACCGGGACCTGCCCCATCTTCCGGACCCGGCGGGACGCGTCCATCGCGCTGGCCATCTATCGCCGGGCCGGCGTGCTCTGGCGGGAGGGGGATCCGGACGGCAATCCCTGGGGGCTGCAATTCCTGCGCATGTTCGATATGGCCAACGACTCGGGCCTGTTCAGGCAGCAGGGGGCACTGGCGTCCGCCGGCTGGAGGCTGGAGGGAAACCGCTTCACCAAAGACGGCAAAGTCATGCTGCCGCTCTACGAGGCCAAGATGGCCTACATATACAATCACCGGAGCGGAACCTTCGAGGGCGCAGCGCCGGGCGAGCGACCGCATCGCCTGCCTGCCCCGTCGGACGAACAACTCGCCGACCCGGCCTTCACGACCCTGCCGTTCTATTGGGTGAGCGCAGACGAGGTGGACGGGAAACTTGAGGGAGTGTGGGATCGTGCTTGGCTGCTCGGCCGGAGAGACGTGACGGATGCAAGGGCGAGTGTGCGAACCGTCGTGGCAGCGATTGTCCCCCGCTCAGGCACTGGTGATACATTTCTCTTAGCCATGCCCTCAATAGAACCCAGACTTGCGCTATGCCTCTATGGGAATCTTTGTAGTATTCCCCTCGATTACGCCGCCAGACAGAAAGTCGGTGGACTACATTTAAAGTACCACGTCTTCAAGCAAATGCCTATATTGTCACCGGTGTTTTACTCTGTCGCCACACCGTGGGACCAGAATTTGGTGATCCGTGATTGGTTGCTTCCCCGTGTCCTCGAACTCACCTACACCGCTTGGAACCTTCAACCCTTCGCGGAGGACTGCGGGGACTCCGGCCCTCCATTCGTCTGGGACCCGGAAAGGCGGTTCCTAATCCAGTGCGAAATCGACGCGGCCTTTTTCCACCTCTACGGCATTAGCCACGACGACACCGCTTACATCCTCGACAGCTTCCCGGTCCTACGGCGCAGCGAGGAGCGAACTCTTGGCGAGTATCGCACCAAACGCTTGATCCTTGAAATATACGAAGAGATGGAAGACGCGATTCGAAGCGCCGAGCCTTATAAGAGCCGCCTCAACCCAAGGCCGGGGGCTCCGCATGAGGCCGTTCCACACCGAACGACTGGGTATCCATATGCAAATCCCCGTATTGCATCGGCAACAAGGTCTCCTCGGACCAAAGGGGGATCAAACAGCTCAGGCAGCCATTCGACTGTCGGGTGATCGAGTTCTGTGATGAGTCTTGAAGGCCAGGTTAAAGATTACAAATCGTTGCGCGCGCTGACGCGCAGAAACCCGGAGTGGGATGAACTGGCCAAGGATTGCGTGGCCTTTGCGAATGCCCGTGGCGGGCATTTGTTGATCGGAATCGAGGAGGGAGCGCATGAGGCGCCTGCCAAGCAGCGTGTCCCTGTGGACTTGGTTGACAAGCTCAGGCGGCGTATCGGCGAGCTGACCGTCAATGTTGCGGTAGGAGTCCAGCTGCATCGGTCGCGGCCACCGGGGGAGAGTATCTTGAGATCTCGGTTCCCCGCTCCTCGTCACCGGCCTCCACATCGGACGGGCGTTATTACCTACGGGTTGGCGACGTCTGTAAGCCCCTTGTCGGTGAGGAGGTTCAACGCCTTCTGAATGAACGTGGCGCCCAGCCATGGGAGACGCTGACGACGCTGGATGTTCGCAGAGACAAGACGGATCCCGTGTTGCTCGATAAATTGGTTGCCGGCATTCGCACCTCCGACCGGGTCAAGAAATCGGTCAAGGAGAAGAGCAACGATGAATTGCTGGATCATTACTACCTGGCCATCGGCGGTCGCTTGACCCACTTGGGGGTCCTCTGTGTCGGCCTCCGAGAGGACAGGGTCCGTCTGGGGACCGCACCGGTCATCCAGTTCATCAAGTATGACACCGACGGGCGCAAGGTCAACAAGATCGCCTGGGACACCACTCCCAATCGCCCATGGCGTTGGTTGACGTGGTTTGGGAGGGGATCCCGGACTTCCGCGAGACCTACGAACTCCCCGACGGACTGTTTCGCCAGCACGTTCCGGTGTATGACCAGCGGGTGGTGCGGGAATTGCTCGTCAATGCACTGGTTCACCGGCCTTATACGCAGCAAGGGGATATCTATCTCAACCTGCATCCGGACCGGCTGGAGATCGTCAATCCCGGTCGTCTGCCGCTGGGTGTCACTCCGCAGAACATCCTTCATCAGTCCGTTCGGCGGAATAACGAGCTTGCCCGGGTGTTCCATGACCTGAAGCTGATGGAGCGTGAAGGGAGCGGATATGATCTGCTCTACGAGGTGTTGCTTTCCCAGGGTCGCCCTTTGCCAAGGCTTGAGGAGGGGCCGGATTGCGTGACGGTCGTGGTTCAGCGACGCGTCGTCAAGCCGGAGGTGATTGATCTTCTGGATAAAGCGGAAAGGACCTATCAACTGCGGCAGCGGGAAAAAATCGCACTCGGCCTGCTGGCCCAACACGAGGCCATGACGGCGCGAGAGCTGGCCGAAGCACTTCATATACAGCATGTCGCGGATGTGGCTCGATGGGTTGGGCGCTTGCTGGATTGGCATCTTGCCCTTCGGACGGGCCGTACAAAGGGAATGCGGTATTTTGTCAATCCTGATGTGTTACGCAGGATGGCTTTCCCAGACCGGACAAGTCTTGTGCGGATCGAGCCCCACCGACTGGATGCGCTTGTATTAGAGGATATCGGACGGTATCCAGGTTCTGCCATTGGCGCCATCCATAGAAGAATCGGACCTGAAATCAAACGCCGGCAAGTCAAGTTGGCTCTCGATCGTCTTTGTAAAAAGAAAGTGGTGCGTCCGGAAGGAGAGAAGCGGGGTCGCCGGTACTGGCCCGGATAGGGAGATATCAACGTACCTCGCCGGAATAACCCTCGTATGTGGGTACACTATTTCGTTCGGCGCGAATTTATTTAGATAAATCAGCTGATTGAATTATTGACGAATCGGTGAATGGCGTCGATAACACGTCGATTTGGAGGGTTGACTCGGCCCGGAGATGACCGGTCCCAGCCCTTCATCCAGCGGCAAGTCGGCGGGTAGATTGTCGAGTTGCGGGCAACCCGCTGCCTCGGCTTGTGAGCATTTGGGCGGCTTGGCCACGAAAGGAACTTGGCAGGGGATGATGAGCCTCACGCCGGTCGACATTACCCGCTTGGAGAAGGCGGCCGTGGACAATGGCTTTGATCTCGATCGCGGCCGTGATGGCCGCTGGCTGGCGTTCGCCAGCAGCCATGTTTCCTTGACGATTTGGCTTGCCGCCTTCGGGGAGTCACGTTATGCCGTGGCGCTCTCTCGTCACGATGTGTTTGATGGGCTCGGCGGCATGGAAGGCACCTTTTCCGAGCCCATCCCAGAGGGCGCCGTCGCAGCCCTGAGCGCCACCGATCTTCACGACCTCCATCGCAAGGTGCGGCGGGCGTTCCAACTCGCCCGGTCCCTGCCGGACGAACCCCTCAAGGAGTTTCGCGAAAAGGCTGCTGCACTTCCCAGGTCAACCGAGGCCGAACGGCTCATGGTGCAACGCGTCGGTCAGGACATCTTTCGCGACCGGCTGATGGATTACTGGGATGGCCGCTGCGCCGTCACCGGTCTTGATGTGCCCGAATTGCTGCGCGCCAGCCACATCAAGCCGTGGTCCGTTTGCTCGACCGATGCCGAGCGCCTCGATGTCTTCAATGGCCTTCTCCTCGCGCCGCATCTGGATGCGGCTTTCGACCGCGGCTTCATCTCTCTGGCCGACGATGGGGCGGTCATCCTCTCCGATATGCTGGATCCTGAGGCGCAGAGAGTCCTTGGGTTGATTGCGCCGTTACGGAGTTCGAGGCTTTCCAGGGGCCACCGAGCATACCTGGCGTGGCACAGAGAGCACCTCTTCAGGCAGGGAGGCGGCTTGTACCGCTGAGCGATGCCCCCGGTGTTCGGAATCGGCGATTACTCGTCGAGGCATCGTCGGTTTTGCTTCGGGTCTTGCACGTGTAGCGGGGTAAATCCAGATGAAGCGCTGAATGACACCAGTGGCAACTCCTCACAACTCGTTCGCATACACGCTCCGGATTTCCTCCGGCTGCACGCACAAATACTCCAGCGTCTGCCGCTGCGTACTATGGTTGAAGCACACCATGAGCTCAGGCAGCCCGACCCCGAACGTCACGCGCTGGTGATACCCCCAGGTCTTGCGGAGCGTGTGAGAGCCGTAATTGCCCTTGAGGTTAATCGCCCGGCACCATGACTTCACGAGCCGGTTCACGCTCGGCACGGTCAGAACGGCACCACGTTGGCTCCGGAAGAGGAAGTCCTGGCCCCTGGTATGGCCCGGAGGCCAGGAGGCTCTTCACGGCCTCCACGCAGGCCTTATTGAGTGTGATGCGGCGGACCGAGGCTTCAGCGTCATCCATACCACCCAAGGAGGTCCCCATGAAGGATTCATCCGGGCTATGCGACATGTGCGGGCACCAAGTGGCGATGCGGCAGAGGGCCCACATCGTGGCGGAGGGGCCAAAGAAGGGCGCGAACCTGATGATGCTCTGTCCAAGTTGCCATCTCATGTTCGACACGCACCTCAAGCCCAAGATGTGCAAGGCGCTCAGGGACTATGGTGTGTCTGGGCTTCCGCCGTCATGGGAGATGTCCATATTCGAGGTGGCCGGCAAGAAGGCCGCAGCGGCGATGAAGGCGAAGAAATAGAAGCGTATCCTTACCATGGGCTTACTACGGGAGCTCGGGACACGCCAAGTTGGAGGGGGTAGAATGAGGCCTAATCAAAGTTTTCTATGGTACATCCCTATCGCAGTGGTGATCCTACTTGGATATGGAATCGGAGGAGCTTTGGTCTTTGGCATTCATTTTCTCGGTTGGCTACCGTCGATTGCAGATGACAAAGCACGACTGATACTCAAATTGTTTGGTATGGGGATGCTGGGGGCCACAATGTATTGTACCAAGTGGTGGGCTAAAGATATTGAAGAGGCAATCGCAAAGCCCGAGCTACTACCCCATGCTCTCGACTGGTTTGGGTATAGTACAACGATAATTGGAGGTAGTATTACAGGGACCGTGCTTTATATGGCTGTAAAGTCTGGGGCATTGTTGATGATGGCTAACCCGACGGAAGCAGGAAATAGAACCGTGTTTGCACTATTTACTGCATTTTGCGGGGGGCTTTTTCACTTTAAAGTCAAGGACTTGTTCGAGGCGGCATTCAAGAAGATGTTTGATAAGAAGCACTAGGATCCGCAATGATTGACAAATACACGGTCCAAATCCACAGCGGGGACTTCTGGTTCAAGATAGTCGAGATGCTCCAGCAGTACTGGGCCCTGATCGAGGAGGTCGGCGCCGCTCTCCACCGGAACGGCTTTGAGCGTTACGAGGAGGACGCGGAGTCGCAAAAGTTCATCGCACCGCCTCGGCCGCCGTTCTGGAAAGCTAAGCACTCGAACGGCCCGATCTACTCGTCGGGACGGTTCTGGAGATAACCGGCAGTTTTTGGTAGAGTGAGTGATAGAGTGAGCGGCCGCAACAGCTCCGCAGCCGCTCCAGCACCCGGCCCCTGTGTTAGAAGCAGCTACACCTTCAGCCTTGAGGCCCACCATGGCGGTCACAAAGAGACAACTCACCGAATGTGTATATGATCGATGCGGCTTTGGCATGCGGGAAGCTGCAGCTGCCGTCGAGACCCTCCTTGAGTTGATTAAGTCGGAACTCGAATCCGGTGAGGACGTTCTGATATCCGGATTCGGTAAATTCTGTGTGCGGGATAAGCCGGCCCGGAGAGGACGGAATCCTTATACCGGCGATGATCTCACACTCGGTGCGAGGCGAGTGGTGACTTTCAAGCCGTCGTGAGTGCTGAGGAGGAAGCTGGATGGGGACGGGTGAGGGTGCGTATGTGTAGGGTAAATATCGAATTCGGATTGATTCAAGGATTCAGGTGCAATTCACTCCTCCCACTTTTCGATACTCTCGTTGCTTGGCTGCCGTGAGAGAGCGTTTTCACGGCCTCATCCATCGGAGGCGGTGAGTCTGTTAATTTGCCGTTTCATCCCACAAAATCCGCTTTTCGTCGCAAAGCCATTGTCCATTTCTCAAATGTGGAATAAAGAGAAGAACAAACAGACGGAGAACAGAAGGCTCCATTGAATGGATTTTTTCTCGGAGGCCCTGTTCACCCATGAAACCTTTGGCCGTTTGTTTCACTGGGGCCTCTTTGCGTGAAAACATGCTTTCTACGAGACCATCAACACCTAAAATGCATTCGAAAGGAGAAATTGAAATGCTGTATCGTACCCTGTCACGTCGTCAATTCATGTCCATCAGTGCCATGAGCGCAGCAGCTCTGGCGATTGACTGGCGAAAAATGGAGGCCTTGGCTGCCAAGATGGGGCCCAAAAAAAATTATTCCACGGTTGTGATAGGCGCCGGCCTAGGGGGATTATGTTGCGCCGCCCATCTGTCCCAACAGGGCATCCCAGTCACCGTACTGGAAAAACACAATATCCCCGGCGGATATGCCACGGTCTTTGACCGGGCCGGCGGCAAATTTCGATTCGAGGTTTCCTTAGAAGGGACCGCCATCAAGGGAGGCCATGCCGGGCAGATGCTGAAGCGTCTCGGCATCATGGACAAGATTCGCTGGGCCGCACTTCCGGACGTGTACCGGGTAAAGGCCGGGGATCAGGAAATCCTGTTTCCCCAACGCGATCCCCAAGCCTTTATTACCGAACTCAGCAGACATTTTCCAGAAGAAACCTCAGGGATTCAGGGGTTTATTCAGGAGATTTTGGGAATCCAGGATGAAACGCAGGCCTACGGTGAAGAGCCTAAATTCCTCAAAACCATCCTCAAGCCCATCTTTCCTCTCCGGTTTCCCAAGATGTGGCGGGTGAGGAACCAGACCCTGGCCGAGCTGATGGATTTCTACCTAAAAGACCCGGCACTCAGAAACGTCCTGGCCGCCATGTGGCCCTACTACGGCCTGCCCCCCTCCAAGCTGTCCGGGTTTTACTATGCAGTGGCCACAGCCGGATACCTGAAATACGGGTCCTACTACATTCAAGACCGTTCCCAGGTCCTGAGCGATCTTTTGGCCGACACCATCGAAGATGCGGGCGGACAGGTCCTCTGTGAGACCGAGGCCAAAGAGATCCTCGTTGATCAGGGGGCGGTCAAAGGGGTCCGGACGTCCCCGGGAAAAACCCTTTCCGCGAGGATCGTGGTGAGCAATGCCAGCGCCGTGCACACCTTTCGGCATATGCTGCCCGCCCATGCGGTGCCGGAGGACTACCAAAAGAAGCTTTCCTCCTACCGGCCCAGCATCTCCTGCTTCATCGTCTGGCTGGGATTGAATCGCGACATTCGAGGAACAGTGCCGTGGTACAGCACCGGGGTCCATTCCGGGCAGGATCCGGAGGCCGATTATCTTTCCTGTATGAGGGGGGAAGTGGACACATGCAGTTTCGGGGTGACCCTGTACGACACCCTGTACACGGGCTACTCCAGCCCCGGCACCTCCACCCTGAAGCTCCTCTGCCTGTCCGGCTATGAACCGTGGAGGCCCTTTGAAGCAGATTACCGAGCCGGGAACAAGGCGGCCTATTACAAACAAAAGGACCAGTGGACTGAAACCCTCATCCGGCGGACGGAACAACAACACCTGATGCCCGGGCTCAGCCGCATGATCGAAGTGAAGGTCGCCGCGACCCCGCTCACCTGTTGGCGGTATACCGGAAACACGGACGGGGCCATCTACGGGTTTGAACAGTCCATGGACAATGCCTTCATGAACCGGATCCAGAACCGGACCCCCATCAAGGGCCTGTATCTCGCCAGTGCCTGGGGCAACCCCGGCGGCGGGTTCGGTGGTGCGCTTCGGGCCGGAGAGCAGACCTTCCAGCAGATCATGGAGGATTGGGGTTAGAGTAAGAAAGGAAGCCTGCTATGATTCCGAAAGCCATCGTCTTTGTGGGGCTGAGTATGGTCATCTTCCTGAGGTTCAGGACGTCCTGATCGATGAAGGCCTGTCACCGCCTGATGGTCCGCCTCCTTGAGGAGCAATGTGAGGTGGAAGACGCAGACGCCCCCAAGATGAGCCTCAAGAACCCCAAGGACATTCCCGGCAACTTTTTACAGAACCCCTCCGATCCCGACGCCACCTACGGGCACAAGGGCAAGGAGTACAAGGCATCGCTCACCGAAACGCTGTCAGATCTCGGTGATTTCCTACAACGTGTTCCGGCTGACGGAACCTA
>CAZQCK010000084.1:5049-14702 GCA_964591925.1 uncultured Desulfobacterales bacterium | reverse complement strand
ACGGGCTGGAACTCGTCTATGAAGCGCTGGGCATTCTTCGGATTTCGAGTGGGCGGATTCGAAGGCGTTAAAACGCAATCCTGTTGGCGTGATGGGAGGCACGATGCTCAGCGATAGGCAACGGCAGGCAGCCAGATTACCAGCTCCGGCCAGTAAGCGATGATCAGCATGCCGATCAACTGCAGGACCATGAAGGGAACCACCCCCTTGTAGATATCTCCGAGGGTGACCTCCGGCGGGCAGATACCCTTGAGATAAAACAAGGCGAAGCCCACCGGGGGAGACAGAAAGGATGTCTGCAGCGTGACCGCGATCAGGATGGTGAACCAGATCAGGGCGGGGTTTTCGACCACCCCGTAGCCGTCGATGGGCAGGCCGAGGTCCTGGACCACTGGTGCCACCAGGGGGAGGATGATGAGCGTGATCTCGATCCAGTCGAGAAAGAAACCCAGAAGGAAGACGCAGAACAGGATGAAGATCATGATCCCGTAAGGGCCGAAGGGCAGGGAGGTCAAGATGCCTTCGATGAACTCGTCTCCACCCAGGCTTCTGAGGACCAGGGCGAAGGCCGTGGCCCCGACCAGGATTCCGTAAATGTAGGCGGATGTGTTGAAGCAGGCGATGGTGACTTCCTTGAGCACGGACCAGCTGAACCTGCGGTTGATGATCGCGAGGATGATGGCGCCGAGCGCGCCGATACCGCTCGCCTCGGTAGGTGTGGTAATACCCGCGAAAATGGAACCCAGAACCGCAAAAATCAAGCCTGCGGCCGGCAGGATGTTCTTGAAAACGTCCCAGATGATTCGCCACTGGATCGGCTTTCTATTCGGGTCCAGGGGAGCGGATTTCGGTCGAACGAGCCCGAAGAGAAAGATGTAGGTTACGTAGAGAAAGCCGAGGATCAGCCCCGGGAATACGGCACCCATGAAAAGGTCGCCTACGGACAGGGCGAGCTGGTCCGCCATGATCACCAGCATGATGCTCGGCGGGATCAGGATCCCGAGGGTCCCGGAACCTGCGACCGTTCCGACGGCGAATTGCTTGGAGTAGCCCTGATCCATCATGGCGGGAATGGTCAGCAATCCCAGAAGCACCACTGACGCGCCGACGATTCCGGTGGATGCGGCAAGAATGATGCCGATCAAGCAGACGGTAACGGCAAGACCGCCGTGGACTTTGCCGAACAGGTTCTGCATGGATTTCATCATTCGCTCTGCTATCCCGGAGCGGTCCAGCATCAAGCCCATGAATATGAACATGGGCAGCGCGACGAGCACCCAGTTGTACATGAGACGATAGATCCGGTTGATGCTCATGCTGAAAACCGTGAAGTTGATCCCCGTCCATGCCCCCAGGTACAGGTCCGCCATCATCCCGACGCCGATGAAGATGACCGCCGTCCCTCCGAGCACCCATGCGATCGGAAACCCGGTGAACAGCAGGGCGATAAACGTGGCGAACATCGAGATGACCAGGTAATCGCTGACTTCCATGGATTAGACTCTCCTCAGGATTGCAATGGTTCGAATCAGCCGGGAGATGCTTGCCAGGGCTATCAGCCCGAAGGAAAAGGGAACCACCGACTTGATGGCCCAGCGGCACGGAAGCCCCTGCGGCGCCACGGAGCGCTCGTTGAGCCTCCAGGATTCGTGGACGAAATCCAGGCTTTGGTAACAAATGATGATCGCAAAGGGGAGCAGGAGAAACAGGATGCCGAAAATATCCAACCAGCATTGTTGTCTGGAGGAAAGCCTCTGGTAGACCAGGTCCATGCCCACGTGGGAATCGGACATTACCGCGTACGAGAGCCCCACCATGAAGGCCACGGCGTAGAAATGCCACTGCAGTTCTTCCAGGATCACAAGCCCGTGGCCGAACCCGTAACGGAGAATCACCTGGAGGATAATCAGGGCGATCACCAGGCAGTTCGCCCACATGGCCACATGGCCGATCCTGCGGATGAGCCCGTCCGCAGCGTCACAGAAACGGACAGGGGTCTCCTTGGTTTCCTTGTTCATCCCGATCTCCTGTCCCCGGTAATTTTCCCGGGTCGCGGCTCGGCGGAGGGCGGTGCCCGCATCCGCCGGGCGACGGCCGCGGGTCTGAGGTTACTCTTCGAACTCCTTGCTCGTGGGGGCCGGGCGGGGCAGGAAGCCGTAATCCCTCCAGATTTTGTAGTCCGCGCGAAAGGACTGCAGGTCCTCCCAGACCTTCTTGAAGAAGGGGTCTTTTGCCGCGTTTTCGTCCGCGACCTCGACCCAGGCGGCCCTGAACGCGTCCAGCATTTCGTCCGACCAGTACATGTTCTTGACTCCCCGCTCATTCTTGTTCTTCAGCATGACCTCGTATTGAATCGACTCGGTCCAGGCCATGGTATCCAACGTGCTGGCCTTGCAAAGGGTTTCGATCAGCTCGCGCTGGCGCTCGCTCATCTGATTTTCCCACACATCCTTGTTGATCAAAAGCTCGAACAGCGTGGCCTGCTGATGCCAACCCGGAAAGTAGTTGTACTTGGCCACCTTGTAGAACCCGAGCTTGGTATCGATCGCGGGCATGGAGAACTCGGCCCCCTCGATGGCACGCTTCTCAATCGCGGCGAAGACCTCGCCTCCGGGGATGAGTGTGACCGAGGCGCCCAGTTTCTGCAGCACCTTTCCCCCCAAGCCGAAGAACCGAATCGGCAGACCCTTGTAGTCCTCGACCGAATCGATCTTTTTCACGTACCAGCCCGATGTTTCCGGAGGCAGGACGCCTGCTAGCAGCACCTTGACGTTCATCTTGTTGCGGTCGTACATCTCCTGCCACAGCTCCATTCCACCGCCGTAATAGATCCAGGCGATGTACTCAGTGGCCTCGGGACCGAAGGGCACGGCGGTGAAGAAGTCGGCTGCGGAAAACTTGCCCGACCAGTAACCCGAGACTCCGTAACAGGCATTCACCTTCCCGGCGTGCACTGCGTCCAGCATTTCAAAGGGTGGCACGAGCTCCCCGGGCTCGAAGATCTTTATTTTCATCGTGTCGTTGCTGAGGAGCTCTACGCGTTCCGCCATCCAGATGATGGTGGTCCCCAGCCCCGGCAGGGCGCTCGGGTAGGCCATGGGAACCTTCAGCAGGATCTTGTTTTCAGCGGCTCCGGCGGTGTCGGCTGTCAGGCCGGATACGGAGGCGCACATGAAAATCATCATGATTGCAAGGATAAGCTTTTTCACGGTTCTCTCCTTCCCTGAGTCGGTAATGAACGATGTGCAACAATGCAAGATTGCGTCGTTGCCGGCTCTCCACGAAATGCTATCACCCCCTCTCCCTGTTCTCGAAGTTCTCCCGACCGGGAGCACGTTGGATTCGGCGTGAAGCCGCCCGGGCCTCGTCAGGGCGACCCGGCCGAATACGCGATCTTCAATGCAAAGGGCTCGGTCAGGTGCCCACGACGAGCCCGCCGTCCACGCGAAGAGTCTCCCCGGAGATGAAGGCCGCATCCTCAGAGGCCAGAAAGAGGTAGGCCCTGGCGATCTCATCCGGCTGAGCCAGACGCCCCAGGGGCGTGCGCGCCTCGATGTCCCGAATGATCTTCTCCGGCATCGAACCCAGGATCTCCGTTTCGGTGAACCCCGGCGCCACCGCGTTGACGCGGATGCGGTGACGTCCCAGCTCCCGCGCCCATACCTTGGTCATGCCCACCACGCCGGCCTTGGCGGCGATGTAATTGGTCTGGCCTACATTGCCGTCGCATCCGACAATGGAGGCGGCGTTCAGGATCACCCCGCCCCCCTGCCGGGCCATGGCCGGGACCACGGCCTGGGTGCAGTTGAAAACGCCCTTGAGGTTCACCGCCATAACGAGGTCGAAGTTCTCCTCGGACATTTCCCCCAAGACCTCGCCCCCCTTCATCTTGACGAGCAGCCCGTCGCGAAGGATTCCGGCGTTGTTGACCAGGACGTCCACCCGGCCCCAGGTCTCGAGAATGCTTTCCACCCAATCGCGAACCGCCTGCCGATTCGCCACGTCCACGTGATGGAAGAGCGCATCCGTTCCCAACCTCCGGACGACCCGCTCCCCTTCCTCCGCGTTGACATCGCAGACAGCCACCCGCGCCCCTTCTTGGGCGAAAAGCCGGGCCACGGCCTTGCCGATGCCCGCCCCGCCCCCGGTGACCAGTGCGACCTTGCCTTTCAATCGCATGCTTGTCCTCTGTTGCTCGTTCCGGTTTTCAGTTTCACCGGCTCTGTGCCTCCTCAGGTGTAATAGGTCAGCTTTCTCCAGAAATCCTTGTCTTTTGCCTTCCACTCGGGTCCGAACTTCCTATCGTAGTACTCCTCCATTCGTGTCAACCAGCGCCACCAGAACCCTTTGCCTTTTTCCTTGGCCTCCAGGATGTCGTTCAGGTAGGTCGCGATATTTGCCATCTGATCCTTCGGCAGGTACGAGGCCGCTCCCTTTTCAAAGGACCGGATCGTGTTCTCCACGCTCAAGGCGTGGGCGGTGAGCATGACGGGAATGGTGTCTTGCCTCAGGGCGATCTCCAGCAGCCTGTACCCGTCCACGCCCATGATGTCCAGGACCGCGATGTCGAACGAGTCGTTCTCCAGCAGGGTTTTCGCGGTTTCAAAGTCCCCGGCCCTGGCGATCCTGCACATGTCCAGGAGCGCTTCCAGAGAGTCCAGGACATCCGGCTCGTCATCTACCAGAAGGACGCTTCGCCCCGCCAGTAAGCCTTGCGTGAGCGCGTCGCCGGCCTCTTCGCGCTTGCCGGCATGGCCGGCCTTCCCTTCGTAGGGGACCGTGGCCAGGGCTAGCCCTTCCGCAACCTCCTCCGTGCTACGCTTGCTCATCTCCTCGACCCCGCCCACCAGCACCAGGTCGTAGAACCCGGAGGCGATCGCAAAAACCCCTTCCCGAAAGGCTAGCGCGCTAGAGGCGCAGGCCCCTTCGGTACGCGTGGCGGGCTTTGGGGTCATGCCGATCAGGTCCGAGAGGATGGGGCCCCAGTGGGCCTGATGAACGAAGAAATCGTTGGAGAAGTTGCCCACGTAGAGGGCCTCGATCTCTTCAGGGTCCACCCCTTTGTCCACTGATGCCATCATATCGAGAAAGGCTTCGGAAAAGAGATCCTTGGAGTCCTTGTCCCGGAACAGCCCGAACCTGCTCATGCCGCCGCCGACCATGGTGACGCCCCGGTTGAGCGTTCTTATTCTGGAGCCCCTCTGCATATGGAATCTCCTTTCAGAATCCCTTCGCCGCAGGGCGCGAAAGCGAGTAGGCACCCCAGGCCGGCTTATCCGTGCTACGGGCGGTCTTTCCAGTAGGCCTCCCGCATCTCCCGCTTGAGCGTTTTCCCCGCGACGTTTCGAGGAAAGTCCTCCATGATCGCCACCGCGGCA
Source organism: uncultured Desulfobacterales bacterium (assembly GCA_964591925.1). Lineage (GTDB taxonomy): Bacteria > Desulfobacterota > DSM-4660 > Desulfatiglandales > HGW-15 > JAIPEI01. The sequence continues at coordinate 9,324 of CAZQCK010000084.1, read as the reverse complement.
ACGCGCTGGAACTTGGCCTCCACACGCTCATTGATCCACTCCCGAAGCTCGCCCTCGGAAACCGCTCCCGAATCGTGGAGGACCACCGCGGCCAGGGGGCTCTCCCCCCACTTCTCGTCCGGCACCCCGAATACGGCGGCCTCCCGGACGGCTTCGTGCCGAACCACCACCTCTTCGATGTCACGAGGGTACACGTTCACGCCTCCCGAGATGATCATGTCCTTTTTTCGGTCCACGAGGTAGAGAAACCCGTCCGTGTCCACGTACCCCATGTCGCCGGAGTGGAGCCAACCGTCGATCAAGGTCTCCTCGGTCAGGTCGGGCCGGCCGTAATACCCTGGCATGAGGATGGGGCCCTTTCCACAGATCTCCCCCACCTCCCCCGAAGGCAGGTCCTTCCCTTTTTCGTCGAGGATCCGCATTTCGAAAAGCGGTGGGGGTACGCCCACGGAATCGGGCTTGGCGGGGTAGTCGAGCTTGTCGAGGATGGTGACAAAGCCCTCGGTAAGACCATAGAGCTCGTAGAACCGCTCGGGCAAGGCGCGATTCAGGGCCTCCTTGTGCTTCCTGAGGAGCGGTGCCCCCAGGGACAGGACCATCTCCAGCGACGAGAGGGAACGCGCCGAAAAATTGGGCGCGCCGAGCAGGGCGATGATCTGGGCCGGGACCACCATGACGTGGGTGACCCGCTCCCGCGCCACGGTCTCGATGTAGCTTTCCGGCTCGAACTGGGAAAGTAGAATGTAGGTGGCGCCGACGAAGAAGGTGGGCATCATGTCCACGAACGCCCCGTTGAACACAATGGCGCCGGCGTGCATGGTGACGGCCTCCGGCGTCATGCGGTATGCCGCGGCAAAGGAGGTGCCGTAGGCGATGCGGATGTCGTGTGTGTGCACGATGCCCTTGGGCTGTCCCGTGGTGCCGCTGCTGTACATGATGTTGAACGGGTCGCTCCCACGGACCTTCTCGCAGACCGGCTCCTCCTCGGATGCCTCCGCCGTGAGGGCGTAGTACCCCAGGTAGCCCGGGGTGTCGTTGCTGTCCGTGAGCAGGACGCCCCCGGTTTCGATCTCCGGAAGTTGTGGGCGTACGGTCTCGAAGGGCTCGACGAAGCGGCTGTTGGTGATGAGCATGGACGCCCCGGCGTCCTTGAGGAGACCGGCCATGGCCCACGGCCTCAGCAGGGTGCTGAGGGGGACCACCACGGCGCCGGACTTGGCAGCAGCCCAGTAGACCTCGAGAAGCTCCAGGCAGTTGGGGAGCAGAGTGGCGACCCGGTCCCCTTTTCGAATCCCTCGGGCGAGCAGGGTGTTGGCCAGGCGGTTGATCCGCCGGTTGAACTGCCGGTAGGTGAGGCGGTTGTCCTCGAACACGAACGCCGTGTGATCCGGGCGGTATCGTGCGTGCCTCGTCATTATGGATCCAAGATGCATGATCTGCTCCCCGGACAAGGTTTTTCAAGGTGCCGGCGGCTCAGTACGTCAGGACCATGCCCCCGTCGAAGAGCAGGTCGCCGCCGACCAGGTACCTGGAGAACCGGGAAAACCCGAACACGAACAGGTTGGCCACGTCCACAGGGGGCATCATCTCCTTGACCCTGGACTTGCCCATCATCACGTCACGGACCACGGCCTCCTGAGAAATGCCCCTCTGCTCGGCCTGGGCGGGCACCTGATTCAGCGCCAGCGGGGTTTTGACGAACCCCGTGCTCACGGAAAATGAGCGGATGCGTCCCTCGCCTTCCGCCGCGATGGACTGGGAAAGGGCGCGAAGGCCGAACTTGGTGATGTTGTAGACGGGCTTTCGGACCGCGCAGATGTGTGCATGCACGGAGGTCATGTTTCCGATGACGCCACCCCCGTCAGCGCACCGCTGCATGTGTGGAATGACCAGCTTGGAGAGGTAGAACGGGGCCCGGAGCATGATGCGCTGCATGAGGTCGTACTGCTCCATGGGAAAATCTGCAACCGTGTCGATGTGCTGAATCCCAGCGATATTGGCCAGGTATCGAATGGCGCCCACTTTGGAGGCCTCTGCCACGGCGTGCTCGATGTCCTCGTCCCGCGTCAGGTCCGTCCGGAGGAAGATCATCTGGCCGCCCAGCTCGCGGGCCTGCCTCTGGGTCTTCGATCCCTCCTCCTCGTTGATGTCCAGCCCGACGGTCATCAGACCGTTTGCCGCCGCAGCGAGCGCCGTGGCCCTGCCGATTCCGGTCCCCGCGCCCGATACGATGCAGACATGGCCGGCGTTGAAGGCCTCGTCATCGAGGATCAGGATATCTTCAACCAGGATGGGAGGCTCTCGAATGTCCATGCGGCCCGATTCCTTTGCCTGTTCTGCGCGACAAATCGACGACCAACGATCGCTTCTTGGTGAGATCGAACTCGGGAATGCGGTTCTCGGAAGCAAGTTTCAGGCCATTGGCCGCGACACACAGGCGAGGCGAGGAAGAAATTCGGTAAACATTAGCAATCATAGTACATTGAAGGCGGGCTTCCCCAAGGTGAAGTTTTCATTTGGAAACATTTTCGTTGCCCTGATCGCCTCCTTTGTGTAGCCTCATGAATACATGTCGCCATAAGAGTACAGGAGGTCACCATGACTGATCGTTCCAGAAACCTCCCCAGCGCCGGGAAAGGTACGCAGATTCGAATGAAGGAAAATACCCCCGGGCCTCAGGATCTCCTGGAGGAGTTGGAGGTGTACCGCCTGATCTTCGAGAGCATCTACAACGGATCCATGGTCACCGACGGGCAAGGCTACATCACCCACTTCAACAAGCCGTACGGAGAGTTTCTCGGCATGGATCCGGATGAGCAGATCGGGCGGCACTGCACGGAGGTCATTGAGAACACCCGGATGCACTTGGTGGCCCAAACCGGAAAAGCGGAGATCAATCACAGCCACCGCATCAAGGGGCAGGACATGGTCGTGCAGCGGATCCCCATCCACAGGAACAGGAAGGTCGTGGCGGTCTTCGGGCAGGTGATGTTCAAGGACGTCCGGGACGTGAGAAAGCTGGCCGAGAACCTGAAGCTTCTCGAGGGCAAGGTGGAGCTCTACGAGAAGGAGCTCATCTCACTGAGGTCCACCAAGTACACCCTCGACAGCATCATCGGGATCAGCTCCGCAATGGGCGGCCTGAAGCAGGAGGCTGCCCGGGCTGCTTCCAATCATCTGCCGGTCCTGATCACCGGCGAGTCCGGAACCGGAAAGGAGCTTTTCGCCCAAGCCATCCATCACGAGAGCCCTCGGAACATCCACCCGTTTGTCCGGATCAACTGCGCGGCCATTCCAAAGGACCTGCTGGAGACTGAACTCTTCGGCTATGAGGAGGGGGCGTACACCGGTGCGAAGTCGGATGGCAAGCCCGGAAAGTTCGAGCTGGCCGAAGGGGGCACCGTGTTCCTGGACGAGATCGGTGACCTTCCCCTGGACATGCAGCCGAAGCTCCTGCGGGTGCTCGAGGAGAAGGAGTTCGAGCGCGTGGGGGGTACCAGGCTGATCCAGGCGGATTTCCGCCTGATCGCCGCAAGCAACCAGGATCTCGAGGCGATGCTGGAGGACGGGAGGTTCCGGAAGGACCTCTACTACCGGCTCAATGTGATTCCCCTGCACATTCCTCCCCTGAGGGAGAGGAAGGAGGACATCGTTCCCATGGCGCGAGTCATGATCGAGCAGATCTCGAATGACGCCTCCCTTGCGGACATCGCCCTGGACGTGCAAGCGGAGCGGGCCATGGAGAAGTACGATTGGCCGGGGAACGGGCGGGAGCTCTCCAATGTGCTGGAGCGGATCCTTTCTTCCCTGAGCGGAGACACCATCCATGTCTGCGATCTTCCGTTCTACCTCTACCGGAGCAAAGGGCAGATGCCCGGAGAGGGGCGGAAGTCGCTCAAAACGATTCAGGCCTCGGCGGAACGGGAGGCGATCCGCTACGCGCTGGAGGCCACGAGCTACAACAAGGCGAAGGCCGCCGCCATGCTGGGGATCCACCGTACGGCCCTGTACAAGAAGATGAAGAGGCACGACCTGCCCATCGGAGCTCCTTCCGTTTGATTCGATCGGGCCGGCGCTAACCTTGCCCATGTCACGCTTCCTGCCAGCGCGCTCGAAACGATTCGGGAGGTGATCAACATCCACCCCAAAACGCGAGGCAAGAAGGCCTTGCGCCGGAAAATCATACTCACGAAGACCTCGGAGCCACGAGACCGGATCCTGACGATTCCGGGCCTCAGCAAAATCGAAATGGAGGCTTTGGGGTAAGGCGAGTCA
>CAZQCK010000084.1:1949-4949 GCA_964591925.1 uncultured Desulfobacterales bacterium | reverse complement strand
GCGCTGACTGGGAAGGGGCCGCCTTGTTTTTGAGAAGAAAGAATTCCTGTGGACAGGGTAAGGGATCTTGGTCCCAGGCCAACTCACCCTTTGAAAAAAAGGCGTCAATATCAGCTTCGATCTCCCTGTAACCCTTGTACAGGGCCTGCGTTTCGACTTTGTCTCTGAGGAAGTCTTCAGCCTCGAGGCCCAGGACGTCAGCCTTGATTCTAAGGTTGAGGTCTTTTGTGACCAGCACGACGGGATCGTACCCGTCTACTTTGAGGGCGAGCGCAAGTGCAAGTATTCGGTTGTCATATTTTTCAGCATTGAACCCGGGAAAGCTTTCCTGGACCGTCCTGTGGTTGATCTCCACTCGCAGGCGACCGCCACCGGTAGTCGGCACTCCGTCTGAAAGCCGGCCAAGGCTTCGAAGGGAGTCCAGGGACCTGGACACCATGCGTGCGTTACGGCCGATTTCATCCTGGCGTCGTTTCTGGTCGTCTATTTCTTCGATAACTGCGAGAGGAATAACAAGATCATTGTCACAAAATGCGTAGATTGCCTCAGGGTCATGGAGCAATACGTTTGTATCCAGTACGTATGTTTTTTTCATTCCATTGTACGCATTTCAGGTTACATACTACCTCTTGGGGCGGCCTTGAAGTTCAGGGCCCAGGCACCGCAAAATAGTATGAACTACAAGGTCTGTGTTTGGATGACTGTTTCGAAGCAACAGAAACCGGTCAACAAAGAGACCGGCAACCAGCAGAATACCGAAGCAAAGAAAAAGGATGCTCAACACGGCGATCGCTTCCTTTTTTAAATGCGCCCCGAAGCCGGTCACGGACCGGCACCGGGGCGACTATGAAGGAAAGGGCCTTCCCTGAACCATCAGAAATGAGGCTCATGGTCAATAGCGGCGGCGGAAGGCACCTTTATTAGAATCATTGCCTCCTTGTGTTCAGCAAGTGTGAGGAGAAGGTTCGAATTCTGTCAGAGCCCTGGGTGGTCTTTGCATTCCTGGATCCATGGACGACTAGGGCTTCCAGGGGAATATAGGTCATGCGGTCCTGGGCATCGGAAAAAAGCCGCACCCTATTCAAATCGTGGCCATTGACTCCCGATGCCGACCATCTTGATCGTTACTAACCAATTATTAATTCAGTCGTAATCCTGCCGCAACGCCCGGAAAGCATTGTTCCGATTCAAAAGACATTCCGCATGAAAGGCGATCATGGAAAAGAGACTGAAACTGGCTGTCCTCACCGATGTGCATCACGGCCCCGATCATGAAACCAAGATCGGAAGGCATGCGCTGGAGATGATGTCCGCTTTGATCGATCGAATCAATAGCGGCGAGTTTGACAGAGTAATCGAAATGGGAGACCGGGTGAGCAATGTAGACCCCGATACGGATCGCACCCATCTGCAACAGGTCGCCGACTTGTTCATGCGGCTTGGACCGCCGCGACATCATCTCCTCGGAAACCATGACGTGGTGCACCTGTCAAGGGAAGAAAATGCGCACCTCCTTGAAACGGATATGAACAGCGCCTATGTGGACACCGATTTCATCAGGTTGGTGTTCTGGCAGCCGGAGGTAAGGATCATCAGGAATGTTGGACTTCCGGTTCTCACAGAAGATCTGAATTGGCTGGAGGCGGCGCTTTCATCGGCTCCGGGACAAGCTATCGTCTTTACTCACGTTCCGATCTCCGGGCACACCCAGCGCAGCAATTACTACTTTGAGAACAATTTCGAACATGCCACCTATCCCGGATACGAAAAAATCCTGGATCGGGTGGTGCGGCGGCATGCCGCAGCCGCCTGGGTCAGCGGGCACGTTCATTGGAACAGCTATATCAATATCAGCGGCATTCCTATGTTTACGATCCAGTCAATGACCGAGAGCTTCACCACCGGATCACAGCCGAGCGGTGCATGGGCGGAAATCGAAATCACGCCGACCCACATCCATTGTCGGGTTAACGGACGCGACCCATTAACGGTCCGAGCTCCGCTTATCGATCGTAGCTATACGCCATGGCTTCCGCCCATGGGACCGTTTCATAAGATCGATGCGGCCGAACAAAAGCCATGATTGAGTTTATCTTAATCCGAACCCTTCGATCCGTCATCACGATCATGGTGGTGTTTTCCATCGTGTTCTTCGCCGCCAGGCTTTCAGGAGACACCCTCGATTACATGTTTCCCGACGGGATCGATGCGTCGGTGCGTAACGATCTTGTCGCCTATTTCGGGTTGAACGGAAGCTACCTGGAACAATACTGGAAGTTCTGGCGCGGGGTCTTTGAAGGGAATATGGGAATCAGCCTCTATGAGCTCCGGCCGGTCACCCAAATTTATGGTGAGCGCATCGGCAATACGCTGAAACTGTTTCTTTCGGCCTTCTTATTTTCCATCGTTGCGGGCATTCCGCTTGGAATCCTTTCCTCGGTCCATCGTGGCTCTACCCTGGCTTCTTCTATCATGAGCGTAGCTTTTTTAGGGTATGCAACTCCCAATTTCATTCTGGCCATCTTTCTGATCCTGATCTTCAGCTTCCACCTGCATTGGTTTCCCAGCTCAGGGACGGAAACCTGGCGGCATTTTGTAATGCCGGTCTTCGCTCTGGGGTTTGCCATGATGGCCACCACGGTGCGGTTTACACGCTCAGCGATGCTTGAGATCTTAAACGCCGATTACATTCGAACCGCTTACGCCAAAGGTTTGGCGGAGAAGATCGTGATCGGCAAACATGCCCTCCGCAATGCGTCGATACCGATCGTATCGGTCCTTGGACTCCAGGTGGCCGGTTTTGTGGCGGCCGTGGTGCTGGTGGAAGCTGTTTTCGCGCTGCGAGGCATCGGTGAACTGGTCGTCAAGTCGGCGATCCAGCGCGATTATCCGGTTCTCCAATATGGGGTACTGGTTTGGGCCGTCGTGGTCACGGGGGTCAGCCTCGCGGTCGACCTCATATACGGTTTCATCGACCCCAGGGTCCGGGTGGTTCATCGG
>CAZQCK010000084.1:0-1849 GCA_964591925.1 uncultured Desulfobacterales bacterium | reverse complement strand
TCATCGGCCTGATCATAGGCATTGTTTCCGGTTCCTCGGGCGGTGTTGTCGATGACCTGATGATGGGGCTCGTGGATGTTCAAATCGCTTTTCCCTTTACGCTGATCGCACTGCTCGCCGTGGCCCTTCTCGGAACGGACATGACGGTCTTTATCTGTGTCATCGGAATCGCCGGGTGGGAGAATTATGCGCGGGTCGTTCGCGGCCAAATTCTGGCGCTCAACGAGGAGTCATTTATCGCCGCAACCCGGGTCGCCGGCGCCGGATTCGGCAGGGTCGTCTTTTTGCACATGCTGCCCAACATCGCCTCGCCGATCATTGTTCTCTGGACCCTGAACTTTTCAAACATCGTGCTGCTGGAGTCGTCGCTTTCCTTTTTGGGACTCGGCATCCAGCCGCCCACGGCCACGCTGGGGTCGATCACCGGTTTCGGAAGAAATTACCTGGCTTCGCACCCGCATCTTGCGGCGGCCCCCGCCGCCCTGATCATGCTCATCGCTTTGGTAATGCTCCTTCTTGGGGACTGGCTGAGAGACACATTGGACGTCAGACTCGGAAAGGAGGTGAAATAAACTTCATCGGTTCATGAAGGCCGATTCATTGACAAATAAAATTGCCGGGACATCCAGCCGCTACGCTTGAAAATGCCCCGGCGCATATTGCCGGCTCAATGTCAGCAATACACAAGGAGAATATCATGAAAAGAATCGTAATCGCAATACTGCTCTGCCACTTCATCGCCGCAACGGCGTCTGTCGCCTTCGCCCGGAATGATGAAATCCTCAGGGTAGGTGTGGCCAACCATCAGGATTATCTCGATCCCGGCAAGGACCACTCTAATGTCGGTTCCCAGTACTATATCAACGCCTTCAATACCCTGGTCGGAAAAAACCCGTTTAAGTCCGAAATCGAATTTCAACCGCAACTGGCCGTTTCCTGGAAAATAATCACCCCCCGGCTGATCGAGCTGACGATCCGCCAGGGCGTCAAGTTTCACAACGGAGATCCCATGACCATCGACGACGTGGTCTTTTCCCTGCAGCGGATGTTCGATCCGGCATTCGCACCGTATATCACCCGACACAACGAATATTTTGAAAATATGTATCGTGTCGACAAGGTTGATGCGCGGACCTTGCGGGTTTACAGCAAACGTCCCGAGCCGCTCATGAAGCTGCTCCTTAACACCCAGCAATCGATGATCGTTCCCCGGGCGTACATCATGGGCCTTACGGGGCATCCCGAGGTGGACGAGCCCAGCGACTATGAAGCCTTCGGCAAGGCGCCGGTGGGCACGGGACCGTATAAAATCACCAAGTTCATCCCCGGGGAGGAGACGGTATACGAACGGTTTGACGATTACTGGGGAGAGAAGGCGCCCTTCAAACGAGTGGTCTACAAGAAAATTCCGGAACTCTCCGCACGGATCACCGCGCTGGTCAACGGAGAAGTCGATATCATTACCAACGTCCCCCCGGACCAGTTGACCGTGCTGGACCGCAACCCGGACCTCAAGGCCGAGGGTATGGTCACACCGCTGTTTCATGTGGTGTTCTACAATACCGCCCATCCCAAAATGACCCGTCCGCTACGCCGGGCATTGAGCTTGGCGATCGACCGCAAGCTGCTCAACGAGGCGCTGTGGATGGGAAAATGCGTCGTGCCGAACACCCACACCTATCCGCAGTACGGCCCCTATTACACGCCGGATATCCTCACCTTTGAGTATGATCCGGAAAAAGCCAAGGCGCTGATTAAGGAAAACGGACTTGAGGGGACAAAGGTGCGATTCGACACCGCTCCCGTCTATTACACCAACGGGCTGCTCGCGGCCCAGGCTATCGGTGAA
>CAZQCK010000083.1:0-14886 GCA_964591925.1 uncultured Desulfobacterales bacterium | reverse complement strand
CTTTCTGAATTGGAAACTCAGCAGTGCCCAAAATTCGTTTCTGGATGGGCACTAGCGTAATTTTCTCAAAGCCCCTGCCGTTTGAAGGAGCCATTATAGGGAATGGTTCTTGCATTGTCCAGGCGGAGAACGTGCATCAAACCCTTACGGCCTATTCTGGAGGCCGGAGAAGAATCCCCGGGACGGGAGTCGCGCGCATGGATATTTTCGTGGCCAGGCAACCCATTTTGCACAAGAATCAGTCGCTGTTCGCCTATGAGCTCCTGTTCCGGGACGGATTGTCCAACGTGTTTCCGGAGATCGATGGAAATCAAGCCTCTTCGCAGGTCCTGTGCAACAGCTTTCTTTCCATGGGCATCGAGCAGGTGGCCGGTGCAGGCAGGGCCTTTGTCAACTTCACTCGGGACCTGCTGGTTGAACGTGTCCCCCTGATGTTTCCTCGGGAACAGGTGGTGGTGGAGATCCTCGAGGATGTGGAGCCGGAGCGTGAGGTGGTGGAGGCCTGTCGCGAAATGGCGGAGAACGGTTACCTGATCGCGTTGGACGATTTTATGTATCGACCGGAAATGGACGAGCTTATTGCACTGGCAAAGATCATCAAGTTCGACCTGATGGCTACTCCCCTGTCCACCCTGGGCACGGTCCTGGAAGGGCTTTCCGGAAAGGGAATGGAGTTTCTGGCGGAAAAGGTGGAGACCCACGAGGAGTTTCGTGAAGCCCTGGCCATGGGCTTTTCCTATTTTCAGGGCTACTTCTTCAGTCGCCCCGAGGTCTTGCAGGGACGAGACATCCCCGGCACGCAGATGAACCTGCTCGAGATCATGGCCGAGGCCAACCGCAGCGACGTGGCCTTCGGCAGGCTGGAGGAGATCATCGAGCGGGATGTGGCGATCTCCTACAAGCTGCTGCGCTACATCAACTCAGCCTACTTTAGGCCGATTTCCGAGATCACCTCCATTCGGCAGGCAATCGTGCTCATGGGGGAGCACGGGATACGCCGCTTTCTATCGCTCATCGCCATGACCAGCCTGGCCGGGAATAAACCGGACGAGCTGATTCGAGAATCCATTGTCAGGGCACGTTTCTGCGAGGCCCTGGGCGAGATTGCCCCCCGCGGGGCCGATCAGGCCGAGCTGTTCACCTTGGGCCTGTTTTCTCTGATCGACGCCATCATGGACGACTCCATGGGGTCGCTTCTGGAGAATCTGCCCCTTTCCGAAGGAATCAAGAGAGCTCTGATCAAGGGCGAGGGCGAGCTGGGAGCGTATTTTCATTTGATGGAGAGCTATGAAAAGGGGGCCTGGGAGGAGGTTGGCAAAAGGGCGGAGCAGCTCGGCCTGTCTCAAGATCGCCTGCCGGCCTGCTTCCTGGACTCCGTGGCCTGGGCGGAGAACCTGGCCGCGCTTTGACTTTCCTGAAAGCGTTTCAAATTGCAGTCTATCGTAAAAACTGTATTTTCTCGCTAGTTTCCATCCGGAAAGGGTCTTTTTTGCCAATCTCATCGTCGATCAGCGAGGTTCCAAAAAATCCTCCTTTCTGAATTGGAAACTTAGCAGTGCCCAAAATTCGTTTATGGATGGGCACTCGCTAAGACGCAAAGACGCTAAAAAAAGATTCAAAGATTGATCTGTGCAGGGCTTTACAGGACTTCGCAGCAGAGGTCCCGAACAACGGTGCGCCCGGAGGTGACCACACTGTCCAAGACCCGCACCCCTTCTTCGATCCTCACCCCTTCCCAGAGCACGGAGCGGGACAGGGAAACCCCCGCCTCCACACGGCATCCCGTTCCCAGCACCGCCCACTCGGAGATGCGGGCCGAGGCGGCAATCTCACTTCCCTTCCCCACGAGGGCCGGCCTGGGCGACAGCTCCTGATTGGCCTCGAGATAGCTCTCAATGGTGCCTATGTCCCTCCAGTAGTGATTGTGGACCACGTGACCGGCGATGGTTTCGCCGAAGGCGATCATCCTCCGGTAGCTCTGGACGATGTCGGCGAAACCCTGTTGCGGAATCCAGTGCAGCAGGGCCGGTTCCACCAGGTGGATGCCGGTAAACGCCAGCCTGCCGGGCCGGGGCTGGGATGCGATGTCCACCACGGCCCCGGAGTCGTCCAGCAGGACCTGGTTGAACCGCGGGTGATGGTGAAGCACCAGGGTGGCAGGGGCCCCGGCCGCCCGGTGAAACCGCAGGGCGGCCTGCAGGTCGATGTCCGTCAGAATGTCGCCGTTCACCACCAAAAGGGTGTCCTGTCCCCAGAAGTCGGCCACGTTTCGAATGCCGCCGCCGGTACCCAGAATGCAGGGCTCATGGCGGACCTCGATGGGGATTCCGAAAGGATCGCCGCCTTGAAGGAAGGCGGCCATTTGACGGGCATGGTGGTGGGTGTTTACAATGGCCCTATGGGTGCCATGGTGTAACAAATGTGCTATAATACGCTCAATGACCGGCCGGTTCGCAACCGGAACCAGGGGCTTGGGGCACACCCCGGTCAAGGGACGCAGCCTGGTCCCCAGCCCTGCCGCCAGAATCATCGCTTTCACGGTTGACCACCCCTGGTAATGGATGTGCGAGCGAACGTATGCATCCTCAATTCAGGTTTCAATGGGTAAACTCGACAATCGCCTGATTCAGGTACTTGACCCTTTTGTGTATTTTCCCAAGGATATCGCATGAACGGGAGTCCGTCCAACAGTGAATGCAGGGCAGCGCTGGAGCGGCTGGAGCAGGAGCTCGCAGACCTCCGGTCGGCGTATGAGCAGGCCAGGGAAGGCGAGAGAAAGTTCAGGCGGATGGCTGAAAACACCTCCGAGTATCTCTTCTGTCACGATCTGGACGGAAATTTGACGGACGTCAATACCGCCATTCAGCGCGTGGGGGGGTACACCGAGGAGGAGCTCCTGGGCATGAAGGTGCAGGACCTCATGCCCCCCCGGTCCAGAGGAGGTTTCGAGGATTATTCCGAGCGTGTCCGCGCGCAGGGCAGAGATGAGGGTGTCTTGCAGGTGGTGGGCAAGGACGGCACCACCAGGACGATCGCGTATCGCAATTCCCTGCTCACGGACGCCTCCACGGGCGCCTGTTTGGTTCAAGGCATAGCCAGGGACATCACGGACCGCCTGGAGGCGGAAAGGACGTTGAAGGTCAGCGAGGAACGGTATCGAACCATCCTGGACAGCATCGAGGAGGGATATTACGAGGTCGATACAGCCGGAAACCTGACCTTCTTCAATGAGTCCATGAGCCGAATCCTGGGCTATTCCCCGGACGAGCTCATGGGAATGAACAATCGTTGTTACATGCCCGAAGAGGACGCGAAGAAGGTGTTCAAGGCCTTCAACCGTGTGTATCGGACCGGGCAACCCGACCGGGGTGTGGACTGGACCTTGATCCGCAAGGACGGGTCCTCTGTCTGCATTGAGATGTCGGTATCCCTCATCCGTGACGCGGAAGACCGGCCCATCGGGTTCAGGGGGATCTTTCGGGACATCACCGGGCGAAAGCGCATCGAGGAGGAACTCCGCAGGCATCGCGATCATCTCGAGGAGCTGGTGGAGGAAAGGGCTCGGGAGGTGCTGCTTGCGAACGAGCAGCTCAAACAGGGGATCGAGGAGCGCAGGCGCTCGGAGGAGGTGTACCGATCTTTGCTGCACTCGTCGGCCGACGCCATCGTCCTGTATGACCTGGAGGGATGCGTGCAATATGTCAGCCCCTCCTTTACGCGAACCTTCGGTTGGGAGCTGCACGAAGTCAAGGGCTCTGTCATGCCTTTTGTGCCGGAGGGCGAGCAACAGCGGACCATGGCCATTGTGCGGATCATCAAAGACACAGGGAGATCTTTCCAGGGGTTTGAAACAAAGCGCCTGACCAAGGACGGGACGGTCCTGGACGTGAGCATCAGCACCTCGCGTTACAATGACCACGAGGGGCGCCCCGCAGGGCTGCTGGTGGTCCTTCGCGACATCACGGAAACCCGCAGGCTTCAGGCGCAGTTGCAGCACGCCCAGAAAATGGAATCCATCGGGACCATTGCAAGCGGAGTGGCCCACAACTTCCGAAACATCCTGGCGGGAATTTCCGTCAACACCCAGCTCCTGCAGATGAATCACGGGGAGGATGCCTCTCTTGTGGACATCGCGGGCCGCCTGGGCGGTTATGTGAAACGAGGATCGCTTCTGGTGGAAGGCCTGATGCAGTTCGCCCGCAAGTCACGGGACGAGGGGTTCCGGGTCGTTGATCTGGTGGTGATACTGAAAGCAACCCATGAGCTGATCCGCCAATCCTTCGAGCGAAAGATCGAGATCCGTGCCGACTTTCCCGAAACCCTTCCGATTCTCGGGGATGATCCCGCCCTGCGCCATGTGTTCATGAACCTGTGCACCAACGCCAGGGACGCCATGCCCGAGGGCGGGGTCCTGGACATTCGGGCCCGTAAGGAGGGCGGTCAGGTCGAGGTGGCTGTTTCCGACAACGGTGTGGGCATGGATTCGGAGACACAAAAAAAGTGCATTGATCCCTTTTTTACCACCAAGGAGGTCAATGCAGGCACCGGGCTCGGGCTGTCCACGAGCTACGGCATCGTCAAGAACCATGGGGGGGATGTTTACATCCAATCGGCGCCCGGCAAAGGGTCCCTTTTTCGCGTGGTCCTGCCGCTTGCCATGGCTGAATCGAAAGAGGTCATGGACAGCCGGGAGGAGGAGATCGCAGTAAGAGGTGGAGGCCGACGGGTACTGATCGTGGACGATGAGGAATCCATACTGCGGGCCCTGCAGGAGTTTCTGGTGTCGCTGGGCTTTGAGACCGTCGCTGCAAGAGACGGCCGGGAGGCCGTTGCGGCTTTTCGAAACAGCCGTCCCCATGTGGTGATCATGGATCGCAATATGCCGGGCATGGACGGGGCCGCCTGCATGAGACGAATCCTGGGTCTGGATGCCAAGGCCCGAATCATCCTCGTTTCGGGCTATGATCAGGACGGGGCTTGCGGGGTCGACTCAGACACTCGACGAGCCATGGCCGGATATCTCACCAAGCCGGTGGACATGACCGAACTCAGTCGATTGCTGGAGCGTATTTTGGGCACACAAGGTTGACGGCCTTGCAAAAAGTGGAAATTTCGCGCCAAGTTGCAAGGGCCGCAAATGGAGTTGTAAACAGCCCCAAAGGAGCAGACTTCCGGCTCAGGGCGCAGAGGTCCCAAGTGGCGGTTTTCCGTTGCATCTCAGGGCAATCCGGTATAGAGCCAAAGGGTCGCAATCCCTCGAGTGTTCTTTCTGTTGCATCAGCCCGGTTGGGGGCGCGGCTCGCTGGGTCGTAGGAGCAGAGGCGGTGTCCATCGGGAAAAGGTTTCCGGCACGGGACGGAAGCCGGTCAGGAGGTGTCCTGAGACGTGAACCCTACGCTCGAGCTCGCGGAACTGGATCGCAAGATCGGTCAACTCTTTATGTGCGGCATGCCGGGGACCGGGCTGGATCGCGAAACGCAGCGCTTGATCCGCGAACTCCGTCCATGCGGCCTGATCCTCTTCAGGCGGAATGTGGCGGGACCGGTCCAGCTGGCTCGACTCTGCCGGGAGCTGCAATCCGTGTCTCTGGATGCTCACGGGACACCGCTGATTCTGGCCGTGGATCAGGAAGGGGGCAGGGTGGCGCGGTTGAGGTCCCCCTTCACCGAGTTCCCCGGCAACGAGGCCATCGGGACCTCGGGGGCGCCCGAAGCCCGGGCCGAGGAGTTCGCCCTCACCACGGCACAGGAGATGAGGCTGGTGGGCCTGAATATGGATCTGGCCCCGGTACTGGACGTGGGTCGCGGACCGCTGGAGGACCACCTCAGGGGAAGGACCTTTGGGGAAGATCCGCACCGGGTCGCGCTACTGGGCGGGATCGTGATTCGCACCCTCCAGCAGGGCGGTGTCATGGCCGTTGCCAAGCATTTCCCCGGCCTGGGGCGGACATCCAGGGATCCTCACCTTCACCTTCCTGAAATCGTATTGGAAAAGGGAGAGCTGGAAGAAGTCAATCTTGCCCCCTTTCGAGCAGCCGTCCATGCGGGAGTGGCGGCTGTCATGACCTCCCACGCCGTTTACCCCTCCCTGGATCCGAATACGCCTGCAACCATGTCCCGGGCCGTTCTCAAAGGGCTGCTTCGAGACGAGCTCCAATATTCAGGCCTGATCATCACCGACGACCTGGAGATGGGCGCCATCCAGGCCGGCTGGGGTGTGCCTGCCGGCGCCGCCGCAGCCTTCGGTGCCGGGGCTGACATCCTTCTGGTCTGCGAGGACCAGGGGTTGGTTGAAGAGGCCCACCGGGAGATCCGATCGAAGCTTCTTCACGGGGAGATCCCCATGGAGCGGCTTCATCGATCCCTGAAGCGAATCGAGCACGTCCACTCCGGGTTTTTGGGCGGATTTCCCCCTGTGTCTCTTGAAAACGTGATCGCCTACTTCGAAACCTCGGCCTGATCCGGCCCCGTGCGCGTCACTTGTCGGGGCATGATTTCGTGATTATTGTTGACTATGTCTTCAAGGGCAGTGGAACCCATTTCTTCGGATCCCGGCTTTGGATGAGTGCGCCGGGAATCGGCAAAGGAGGCTCCGATGATACCGTTTCAAAGGATTCTGGCCCCAACGGACTTTTCCGATCCCGCAAAAAACGGGCTGGATGCGGCAAAGACCCTGGCGCGTCGCGATAAGGCGGAATGTGTTCTGATTCATGTGGTTGCGCCGGTTCGCACCATTCCGCCCAGCGGCCCTCCTGCACACTCGGGCCTGGAGATGTCCGCGGTGATGGAGGACCTGGAAGAAGGCGCCCGGAGCACCCTCGACGAGATGGTCGAGGAGCTGAAGTCGGAAGGGATTGCAGGCAAGGGTCTCGTAGTGCGGGGAACGCCTGCCGAAGAGATCGCATGGGCCGCCGAGCAGGAAAAGGCGGATGTCATCGTCATCGCCACCCACGGGTGGACCGGCTGGCGACGGTTCGTGTTCGGGTCCGTGGCCGAGAAGGTGGTCCGACTGTCCCCCTGTCCGGTGTTGACCATTCCGGCTCCGGTGGAGAAGGGTTAAGGTGTTTTAAGTCCCAGGGCGTGCTCTGCGGCGGTCCTGACCGCTTCGTGCGGGTGATCCAGCCGGCTCGACACGGCGGTGAAGGCCCGCCGGGTGCCGATTCGGCCGAGAATGTCCAGGCCGATGATGCACAACCTTACGTCCTCGGGGTCCATGACTCCAAGGACGGGTTCCACGGCCCGGTCCTGGAAGAAGACCAGGGCCAGAGCGGCCGCGTCCCGCACCGAGGAGGTCTCGTCCTCGAGGCGTGCCAGGAGGCTTTTCAGGGCCGTGGCGTCCTCCAGCCGGCCCAGGGCGTAGGCTGCGGATGCACGCACCGAGGGGGCCGAATCCTGAAGCAGAGGCCGCAATCTCGAGGCCGCCCCTTCCGGCTGGCGCACGGTTTCGATCCATGTCGTCAAAACCCCTTCGAGGGTCTCCTGGTGCTCCAGGAGAAAACGGGCCAGCTCTTCCGCCACGTCCCCGGCCGGCTCGGGTCTGGAAAACCGTTCGTAGGTCCGGTGCTTTACGGGAAGGGAGCGTACTGCAACAGACAGAGCCGCGGCTATGGCGTCTTTGTCGAGAAGGTGATCGATCAAGGGCGAGGTCGTCCCGCTTTGCCGGGCCCGCTTCAGACCCTGAAGCAGGGGTACCAGCCGGTCCAGGCGTCCCTGCTCTTTGATGTTCCCCACGGCCCGGGCGGCGGCGGCGCGAATGCCGGGTTCCGGATCTTTCAGCCCCTGAAGACAGACCTCGAGCGTTCGAGGATCCCGCAGCCGTGCCAGGGCGTTCAAGGCCCGTCTCCTTGTGACCGCCTCTCCTTCTGCAGCCTGTTCCTCCAGCAAGGGAAGCGCGTGAAAGGCGTGCACTGTCAAGACCTCGGTCGTGACCCGCCACTCGAGTAGATCGGGCGTGTCCAGCCGCCGGACCAGGCAGGGGACGGAAACCTCCGGATCCATGTTCAGGAGTTCTTTTCGCGCCTTTTCAGGGATGTCCCGTTCATGTCCCCAGTGGGCCGCTACTGAGAGCAGGGCCTCCACGTTGTGCGGTAAAGGCAGGCTTTTGGATTCCAGGAGGATCTTTTTCAGTCGAGACGCCTCTTCCCCGCGTCGTTGCTCGGCGGCGCAGGGGCAGGACAGGCCGTGGTCCTGAACAGGGGGCAGGTTCAACCCGCTCGTCCCGCCGGCCTCTTCATCGATTCCCACGGCCCAGCGGTTGGAAAACCACATGTGGTCGTTCGCTCCTCGTTCGGAGTAGCGGTCGCGCCCCTCCGCATCCAGGAAGAGGCCCAGGCCCCCTGACCTGCGGGAGGGGGTTAGGCGGCCGAAACCCGCGCCCGCTCGGGTTTCATATCCGTCACGCCCGCTGTTGTCCGCAAAGATTCCTATGCCGTTCGCCTCGGACCCTCCCAGACTCAGCCAGTCCGCCGTGTAGGTGTCGTTGCCCTTTTCGTTGATCAGGACGCCCACCCCCAGGTCGTGCCCGCAGCCCTGGCTCACCCCCCAGGAGATCGTGTTGTCGTCGCCGGTGCAATCCAGGAGCATGCCGAAGGAGAGATGGATGCCGGCCCCCTGGGCGTAGCGCCTCGCCACATAGGTGTCGTGCCCGGCCCTGTCGTAGAGGAAACCCGTTCCCATCCAGTAAGAGGCGCCCTGGGCGAAGTACCGGCCCTGGTAGACATCGTTTCCCGCCGCGTCGGCCAGCAGGGCCGTGCCGCCCGGACAGAGGTTGCGAAGGCCCATGGCGAAGCCCTGGGCGAAGCTCTGATTCATGTCGGGCTCCCGAGGGTCCGGTCGGTCCGTGCCGGCTGAGTACCGGTCATTTCCGCAGACGTCCATCAGGCATGCAACGCCCTGAAGCCAAGTGTAGGCCTGGCCTTCAGAAGCACATCGGTACAGGTCATCCCCCTGGCGCTCCAAAAGCCCCCCGTAGCCCCACACGGACGCAGCCTGCGCAAAGCGATCAGCGATGTATAGGTCGTCACCCTGCATATCCGCCAGCAGGCCTATGCCGAAGACGCCCGCCCCCTGGGCGACGTTTTCCGCGCGATACAGGTCGTCTCCTTCCAGGTCCAGGAGAATGCCCACGCCTCGGACACCCACGCCCTGGGTTCGGTCCTGCCCGATGTAGGCGTCGTTTCCCTTCAGGTCGATGACCACGCTGCAGTCTTCAGGTCCGGCCGAGGCCACCCGCCCCTGGTAGAGGTCGTCTCCTCCGGGGTCCACAATGAGCAGGGCGGGCCCTTGGTGTACATCCGGCCCCGTCCCCCCGATACGAACCCGGCCCAGTGCGGTCTC
Organism: uncultured Desulfobacterales bacterium; assembly: GCA_964591925.1. Taxonomy (GTDB): domain Bacteria; phylum Desulfobacterota; class DSM-4660; order Desulfatiglandales; family HGW-15; genus JAIPEI01. The sequence continues at coordinate 5,551 of CAZQCK010000083.1, read as the reverse complement.
GAATTGCAAAGGGTCCTGCCGGAAGAGAAAGGCCTCGTCCCTGTAGAGGAGGTCGGCCGCTTCCCATACCGCACGGGCCAGGAGGGCGCCCGCGCGAGCAAGTGCCCTGCGGTCCACGCGCTCCGCCGCCTCAATCGCCCTTCGGGTTTCCCTCAGGGCCTCGGGCTCATACACCGGCTCGTCTTTGGTAGAGGGGCGCATCGCGTCCGAAAGGAGCCGCCGCTCCATTACTTCAATCTCCTGCAAAGTTAGGGGCTGAAAGGCCGTGCGCAGTTCCGCCCGTGCGGCAAAAACACCGTCCAGAATCATGGAAACGGCCTTGCGGGCCCCGGAAGAGAGGCTGGAGGGCAGGGACCAGCGGCCGGGCCGGGCCGGGGTTTGCAGGATCAAGGGATCCCGTCCCTCGAGCAAGGTCAGAGCGGCCGTCCACCTGGGCGGTTCGGCAGCCAGGGACAGCAGGTGCTCCGCGAGGTGCCGGCCTTCAGCCGGAGCATCCAGAGGAGAGGTCATCCAGCGCTGGAACAGGGGAAAACTGCCTGCGACCGCCGTATGATCCGGACGTATGGTCACGTCGTTACGGGAGAGGGCGGCCGCTTCCAGGGCGCGGTCCAGGGGAAGGGGGGGGCTGGCGGCTGCATCCGTCCATGGGCCCGCCGGAGCGGCCGCCACCAGGATCACAGGCAGCAAGACGCACCAAAGCCGGCTGCATTTCTTTTTCGAACGGGAAAGCGCGTCCGATCCTGTGCGTGTGAACCCCCTGATGCCGCGCATGGTGTTCCCCCTTTGTCAAACAGGTTGCCTTGAAAACCCACCGCCGTGGGGTAGTGCCCATCCATAAACCAATTTTGACGAATTCGTAAAAACTGTATTTTCTCGCAAAGACGCCAAGACGCTAAGAAAAACCATTTCCAATTCAAAAAAGAACCTTTCTGGATGGAAACGAGGTGTCTTCATAGGCCGAATAGAAAGACGTCCGCACCGGCGATGGTTGCCGGGACAAGTATCACCATGGCGGCAGCCCGGTAGTCCCTTTGAGTGAGTCGAAGCTCGCGGAGACCGGTCCTGGGGCCTCCCCGGTATCCTCTGGCCTCCATGGCCTCTGCCAGCTCGTCCCCCTTGCGGAACGTCCCCAGGGCCACCGGCAGGATCAGGGAGGCGGCGCTGCGGGCCCGTCGCCTGAGTCCTCCTTTAAACGACGCACCCCGGGCCGCCTGGGCTTCGTGAACGCGTCGCATCTCCTCCAGCAGCGTGGGCACGAACCGGAGGGCCAGCGAGACCATGAGGGCGATGTCGTGAGACCGGACACCGATTCTTTTCAAGGGGCGCAGAAGGCGTTCGAGTCCGTCCACGAGCTCCCCCGGGGAGGTGCTCATGGTGAGAAGCCCGCCGGTGGCGAGCAGGATTGCGAAGCGCCAGGAAACGAGAAGGCCTTTGAGCAGTCCCTCGTAGGTCAGGGTTACCACACCCGCCTGAAAGGGGGGTATAGGCGTACCCTCAGTGAAAAGAAGGTGCAGGATGAACAGGAGGGCCAGAAAAAGCCTTGCCGGCGCGAGAGCGGCCAGGATGCGGCTGAAGGGGATGCGCGAGACCCACACCACCGAGCCCAGGGCCGCGCTAATGAGGACGACGGTGAAAAACCACCCCTGAAGCACGACCAGGCTCAGGGTAACGGCGCCTATGATCTTTACCCTGGGGTCCAGGGTGTGGACCGGGGATCTTCCTGGAAGGTATTGTCCAAAGAGAGAACGGCTCATGGTGTTCCTCTCACCTCTGCAAACGGGGGACCAGCTCCACCACCGCCTCCTCCAGGGTGAACACGTCCGGTCTCACACCGGTCCCCGACGCATGGAGGCGTCCCATGAGCTTGGCCACCACAGGAAGATCCAATCCCAGCAGACAAAGCCCGTCCGGGTCCCGGAAGAACTCGGCGGGAGTCCCCTTGGGGGTTGCAGTTCCACCACTCACCACTACCACCTGGTCCACATCCCCGATCTCGTCCATATCGTGGGTCACGTGGATTACGGTCAAACCGGAGCGGTGCAAGGTGCGAACCACGTCCATGACACGTTTTCGTCCAGCCGGGTCCAGGTAGGCGGTGGGTTCGTCCAGTAGTATGTGCCGGGGTTCCATGGCCAGCACGCCGGCAAGGGCCACGAGCTGTTTCTCGCCGCTCGAGAGCTCGTGGGGAATGCGCTTCTCGAATCCGGCCAGACCCACGGTTTCCAGGGACTCACGCACCCTCCGTCTGATTTCCTGAGAAGGCAGCTGCAGGTTCCCCGGACCGAAGGCCACATCCTCCTCCACACTCATCCCTACGATCTGTGTGTCGGGGTTCTGGAACACCATGCCCACCCGCCGCCTTATCAGGGGCAGCGATCGCGCATCCAGGGTGCTGAGACCGTCCACCAGGACCTTCCCCTTTGAGGGGAGCAACAGGCCGTTTAGGTGTCGAAGCAGGGTGGTCTTGCCCGACCCGTTCGGGCCCACCACGGCGTACCGGGAACCTTCCGGAATGTCCAGGTGAACGTCCTGAAGCACGGGTTCGTCTTTTGCCTGGAAACGATGGTGGAGGCGGCGGATTTCGATCACGACGAGGATCTCCGGATCCGGCTCAGGGCCGAATGCGACCCTGGAGCTTCATGGTTAGAAAGACGGCGCCCATGATCTTGAGGGCGTCACCGATCAGAAAGGGCAGCACTCCCAAGGACAAGGCCTTGATCAGGGAGAGCCGTGCGATCAGCCAGAGGCCGGTGACGCCGAAGGCGTACACCAGGGCGTAGCCCGCTGCAATTCCCAGGGCGATGCGCGCGGCTCCGGCCGGTTCTTCCGAGTGTACCATTCGGCCGATCAGCCAGGCCCCGGCCACGAAACCCACCAGGTACCCGCCCGTGGGCCCCAGCAGCACGCCCAGGCCGGCCTTGCCCCCGGCAAACACGGGAAGGCCCATGATGCCCAGGAGGACATACACCACCTGGCTCATGGCCCCGAGCCCGGGACCCAGCAGGGCACCCGCCAGGGCCATGAACAAGGTCTGCAGGGTTACCGGGACCGGCGGAAGGGGGATGATCAGGTAGGCCCCGGCCGCGGTGGCCGCGCCGAACATGGCGGCGTACACCATCCCCCGGACGGACGTTGTGGATTGCGTTTCGCCCCTCGGTTTCATGCGGTCTCCACATCCCCGGAAAACACGGAGTGCAAGGCCCCTTGATCGTCCTCCACCAGCAGGCCCCCGTCCGGGCCGATGTCCCTGGCAATACCCGTAATCCGGCCGCCTGCCCCATCAACGCTCACCCGGCTTCCCAGAGTCCTGGAAAGGGCCTTCCACCGCTCCAGAATCAAATCCGCACCGTCATGGAGAAAAACCCCATACCAGTGTTCGTATCGCTCCAGGCAGTTTCGCACCAGGGAGGCACGATCCAGGGTGCGTCCGGTCTCCAGGGCCAGGGATGTGGCGATGTCCCGGACGTCCCGGGGAAACGAGCGGGTGTTCACGTTCAAACCCATGCCGCTCACCGCGAATCCCACTTCATCCATGTCGCTGGAGATCTCCGTTAGAATGCCGGCCGCCTTTTTTCGCCCCACCAGCAGGTCGTTGGGCCATTTTATGTGGACATCCAGCCCCGGAACCTCCGCCAGGACGGCCTCGGCCGCGGCGATGCCCGCGATCAGGGTGATCTTGGGGGCCTCCACAGGAGAGATTGCGGGCCGCAGGATCACAGAGAGGTACACCCCTTCCCCGGGCGGCGAGAACCAGGTCCGGCCCTTGCGCCCCCTGCCGCCGGTCTGCGCTTCCGCGATCACCACGGTTCCTTCCGGGGCCCCTGAGGCGGCGAGGGACTTGGCCCGGTTGTTTGTGGAGTCCGTCTCCCGGTGGTAGACCATGTCCTGTCGGCCCAGGATTCGGGTTCGAAGGCCTTCACGGATCTCGCCGGGAAGGAGCCACGGAGAGGTTCGAATCAGGCGATAGCCCTTTCTGGGTGACGATTCAATGCCGTAGCCGTCCTGCCGCAGGGCCTGAATGTGCTTCCACACCGCGGAGCGGGACACGTCCAGCTCCCGGCTCAGCTGTTCGCCGGAGATCCAGGCCTCCGGATCATGCCTCAGGCGGTGGAGAACGTGTTCCGCCGTGCTCATGAAGGTCTCCCCGGTTTGAGGTGAAGTGCGCTTGGTAACACGGGGAAACTGAAATGTCAACGGGGGTTTTTTGGAAGGTTGACAATGGCATTCCGGTGAAGGTTTCCTAAAGGCCGCCTGCCTCCTCGCATTTCCGGTTGACGGATCAGAGTGCTGTGCTACACCGATTCCGTGCTTCAGGGGAGGTGGCATGGCGAATCTGACAATTACAGTGGATGAAGATGCCTTGAAAAAGGCCCGCATTCGCGCACTGAAAGAGGGCACGTCGATCAATGCCTTGTTGCGAGACTTCCTGGAGTCCTACGCGGGGGCGCAGCGTGCCCGGCAGAAGGCCGTCCAAGAGATCCTGTCCCTGTCCCGAGAGGTCCAGTCCCGGCGGGGGGGACGGGTCTGGTCACGGGACGAGCTGCATGAGCGGCCGTGATGATGACGTTCTTCGATACCAACGTTCCGGTTTACCTGTCCGCTCTTAAAAAGCACGATTAGGGGTGAACTATTCACCACAATGATGTCAATCCGCATCAGACAGCTCCTCGCGGAGTTGTTCAGGGGTAATCTGCAATGGCGAAACCCTGGTTTCAGATAATGCATCTATGAATTCTGATCTGGAAAGACCTGCAATCTCGGCGCCTTTGTTCTGTGAGATCCTGCCCAGTTCGTACCATTTAATGGCTGCGGCAATCCGCATCTGCCGAGTGAACTCCTTTGGGTCCGCCTGGAGAGCGGAGAATACGGTTTCGGGCACTTCTATTGTTAGGGTCGTCATGTTTCACCTCCCTGGTTTTCTCCTTAACGGCAACTCCGGCCTTCAGCCACCTGCAGCATGGTTATACGGGTGTCGGCTTGCCTCATCCGCGCATAGGTGCTTTTGCGTTTGTCTTTCTTGCAGGAAACGTGCGCGCGAGCGGTGGTTGTTTCAGGCTTAGGTGTGGAGTGGAGTTGATTGCTTCGATAAGGCTTTCTTCGGAATCCCGACAGCGGGTGTTGTCCAATGTAATGGAGGTGGAGGCGCGCGGGTGCAGGAACATTTGTAAGACAACAATCCATGAGGTATCCCGGCACAAGGCGTAGGAGTGTTACACGGGATAGGTAGTTGAGTTTTGGGTAAAAAGGATACACGGGCAGAGGGGTGTGTGTCAAGAAGAAGGGACTGTCGACATGTTGGGCGAGGGAGTTGTCGAGATGGAATCTGGAAACCGGCCGGTGTAGGAGGATTGGGTCTTTGATGAGTGCCGGGATGCGCAAGAAGGCGTGGCACGGAAGCCGGAGTGGAATGTCGTGCGGCTCAGACCGATAGGCGTTGTTCGAGAAGGTCCCTGACCCTCGCTGCGTTCGCCCGGCCCGAGGTCTTTCGCATCACCATCCCTACGAGGAAGTTGATCGGCTCCGAATGACCGGCACGAACCTTGGCCGCTAC
>CAZQCK010000082.1:0-15505 GCA_964591925.1 uncultured Desulfobacterales bacterium | reverse complement strand
GGCATTTTTTCACCTCGATATCTTGCCCTTGTTCACGGAGAAAACCATGAATAGAATCGAGCGCCATGGTGCAGCGGTCATAAAAGTCCAGATACGGCCGATCAAAAGGGAAATCTTCTCCCTCGCCTTGGGCTTGATAATCGATGATCCATTGCGTGAATGCACGCACGGTGGCAAGCCCGGCTTGCCCCTGAGGTATATGGGGGCCGCCCTGAATTTGTTGCCAAGCCCTGATTTCTTGACGGGCCCTGCCGATGTGACTGCCCAGCCTCAGGCCAAGGCTACGGACAAGCCAAGAGCCGGACGGATCTTGTGATTTCTGAAAAGAACTCGCAAATCCCCATGAGCTGTTTTTAGTAGGTCGGTTCCGATGTCCTTGAGGAAGTGGAGATGGCAGGCAAGTATGGGGATACTCAAAGCCTGCTCCGTGACGAAGCTGTTGACGGCGAGGGTGATCGCCCGCCCCAGGTCACGCACCACAGCGCATGGCGTGCCGAACCCTTGGCCCACACCACCAATAGCGTCCCTCGTCCATCTTCACAGGTGGCATCCACATGAAGGGGCCATCCCCCATCTTGCTCCAAGACCGCTCTCAGTCGATCCGAGTGCTTGAGGTGCAACGCGCGCATGTAGCGAAGGAAGAGAATGGCCAAGTCGCTGATCTCCCCAGCAGACAAAGCAATGCCGTGGGACCGGAGAATCTCGTTGCGGATCTCCTCTCGCTGCCGATGATGCAAAAAGCGTTGGGTCCCCACGAAGACCATAACATCATAACCGACGGAACGGCCTGCACTGATATGCCGTGCCAGAGAAACGGCTCTTCGCGTCACCAAGGCGTCATTGGCATAGCGACATCCGGCCGCACAGACATGCACGGTTTCTCTTATATCAAATAGCCCGTGGTGCAAAGTCTTTCCATGGTGATTCACCGTCTTTTGAACGTGCATAGGCCCGGCGCAGAGTGGACAAGGTCCGGGATCTTCACAAACCGAAACTCGTATACCCGAAGTACTGAGCATTTGCCTTTGAGCTCTGGTGCTTACGGACATGATTAAACATCTCAAGGCTTCTAGCAGTTCAAGTTCAATGCCGTTTTTTTTTACTAACATCGATACCATAATGTGCAAAAACCTGTGAAACCTGTTCCGGGCCTATGGGGAATCCACGTGCAGTAAGCCTACGAGAAACGAGGAGTGGGGTAACATTTACCGATGCGGCATGAATGGCTTCTATCAATATTTCAATCACGATCGTATCTGCTAGACTCTCTATGCCCTTTTTGCCTTCTTCATATTCCATGCTACGACGAGACATCTGCTCTTCGGATTTCACTGTATCCGAGCTAACATATAAGTATCGTTCATTGAAATATTCCCTATGAACATACCCTTCACGCAAAAGCTTTATCAATGTGTTCTGTACTTTGACTCCCAGCAGCTTATTCAATTCAATATGAAAGTAACCGGATGAGGATTCCCTGATCAGCTTGACAACCGTGCTTTTTAGGGTCCCTTCTGTTGAAAAGCCAATGCCCTGATACATCCACAATCCGTTGCCATCAAACTGTGGTATATGGGGCAGGGTGTAGAATTTGCCGGCATGAGTGTAGCTCGAAAAGTAACCAATTTCCCTTAGCCGGCGAAAAACACTCATGCGAGAATCGGTTTGAAGGGTCTGAGCCAAGAGGCTCAGGTCGCATACGGGAGAGCGCTTGAAAAGCCTATCCAAGGCCCTCTTGGATCTGGTGGTGTCAAGCATAGGGCACTCCTGATACAATGATGACAGTGATCCCCAAAAACAATCACCATTGTATCCCAACTGTACCCATATGTCAAGACCCGCTTATAATAAATTCAACAAGTTATAATTTTGGGTTTGCTATCAGCGCCGGAAAACTGTTACGTTTAGGACAGGGTGGCGTCAGAAATTGTGCAATATTTCAGGCGCTTATAGAATCCAACCGAATAATGACGCCGTAGGCAATCACACAGTACGCAGAGGCAGACGGTTCATCCCCACGCACGTGGGGAACACCGCATGGTTGAGGTGGTCGTCAGGGGTCATCCCGGTTCATCCCCACGCACGTGGGGAACACTCCCCGCCTAGGCTCATGGACCAGCTGGAAATCGGTTCATCCCCACGCACGTGGGGAACACTCGATCTCGCGGAACTGCCCCTCTTGCTGCTGCGGTTCATCCCCACGCACGTGGGGAACACTGGCAACCAAAGCCAATGCTCTGGAAGAAGAGCGGTTCATCCCCACGCACGTGGGGAACACCTGTTTGCGGTCCCTATGGGGGTGTTGTCGGCCGGTTCATCCCCACGCACGTGGGGAACACTAAATATGGCACAGGTCACGATACCGCCCCTCCGGTTCATCCCCACGCACGTGGGGAACACACTTCCTATAAGCCAATACAATCATTGCAGATATTTGGTCCTGCTCTCTCTACCGGCCGTTACTGTTCTCAGCATCGCATGTTTCCCCCGGACTGGGCGGCAAGAAAGATACCAGCTTCACCCCATCCATCTCGTAAGGTATACGCCGATTCTCTCCGGCCGTCACGAAATCGAAGCCGCTCTCTGTTTGGGCCTTCCAAACCATAACCGCATTGCCCTCACCAAGACCGTTGAGAACTTGCTGCCAAATCATCTCGCGCACCTTGATGGAATACATACCAACGTACACCCCAGCTCGAATTTCCAGAAGCCAAATGGCGAGTCTGCCTCGAAGCCTCGGAGGGACGTTCTCAACCACGATGACCATCATCTCCCAATCCCTCTGGATCTTGGAATGCAGGTTGGACGGAGTCTTCTGGAGCTTCCGGCATGGGTAAACCGCCTGCGGAAAGCATATCCTCGATGGCCGGAATGATTTTCTTGAGGAGCCGCGTTTGTCGGAACATATCCCGGCACCCTCTGCGTACTTGCCCTTCCGGATCACTAGGATTCCCGGATGCCACTTTGAAAGCAACGGGTACGACGGTTTCAAACTTGAAGACATCAGCAATGTCGAAGACAAAGGACCTCGGCTTGCCCGTATGCAAGAAGCCGATGGCCGGAGCATATCCGGCCGCCAAAATAGCCGCTTCCGTTACTCCATAAAGGCAGGCCGTAGCCGAGGACAGACACCGGTTCACGATATCCCCACTGCTCCATTCTTTTGGATCGTACCGGCGGCCTTTCCATTTGATACGATGCTTGGCGGCAAATAGTTCATAAAGTTTGCGAACTCGCGCGCCCTCGATCCCGCGCAGTTGATCGATGCCTCGCTTTGCCGGGGGCTCCTCCCCGAAACGCAGCGCGAACATCTTGCGCACAACCGACAGCCTAGCTCTAGGGTCCAGTGCCAAGGAGGCCTGGTAGAGCAATTTGTCCGAACGTGCACCACCGGGCTGTCCAGCTGAGTACAAGCGTACTCCGGCCTCCCCAACCCAAACCAGTAAAGTGCCTGCTCGGGAGGCCAGGGTCACGGCCGCATGAGAAACCCGAGTGCCGGGTTCGAGCATCAGGCAGGCGACGCCCCCCACGGGGATGTGCTTCCGCACGCCCTTCACGTCCACCAGGACGAAAGCGCCGTCTTGAACGTCCAGCCGACCCTTCTCGAGGAACAGCAAAGACAAACGTTCCTTCAACTGGAGAGGCGAAAGTGGGGGAAGCATTTCATGCCCTCTTGATCAGAAGCAAACCACACCCGAAGGCTTTTGCCGGGCCGATACCCACAAAAAGCGCCTTATGAAGGCGACCCGGATCCACAACCCGGCATACCCCTTCAAAGTCCAAAGTAGCGATGCGCACCTTCCCCTTGCCGCGGCCTCGCGGCATCTCCAGGATTCGGTATCCGTCTGCCCGCAGACCGTTTGGTTCGACTTCCAGACCGATCTTTTCCTGGCGCGATGTGATCCAATCCACTCCGGCCTCTTGGGCTATTTGCGCTTGGGAAGGCATTTCCATTGACTTCAGGCCCTTTTCGCGGAGCGCCGTCTTTCGATCCATAACGACGTCGAAACGGGCGGGCTTTCCGTTTGCATTGCGCCCGGTTCGAACAGGGTTGGCTCGAAGTGAAAAGCGCAGTCGGTCGCCGGGGTAAAGTAAGGGCGTGTACTCCTTGGTTTCCACTACCCAGGCACCAGAAGGATCGGACGGTGGCCGTACAGACACGGCCAGAAAGGCTAGGCCGGGCTCACCATCCATTCGTCTGTAGACGAAGTCCCGGCGTCTCTCCGGGGAATCTGAAAACAACGCCCACAGTGCCTGGTGGTGTTTGTACTCACCTCCTGCCAGCACGCGTTTTGCTTCACGCCCTGTCAGACTCAATCTGCTCATGTACATCATTCCCACTCCCTGCGTTTGGGGCACTCCGTGGTTCCCACAGCCTTGGCGCGAACCGCAAACTGCCATCTTCGCCGGCTGATCGGGACATCCCGGGACGATTCGGTACGATTCTCGGGAACGCCCGCCTCAGCGCTGATGTCCCAAGACAGCTCCACAGCCTGCTTAGAGTCCGCCGAAAGTGCCTCGGCCACCTGGCCGTCCATCGGGAACCCGGCAAAGGCCACCTGCACACTCTCTGCCTCGACGAGCTGCGGGGCAAAGGGCAGGGCAGGAGGGCATGACTTGCGACCCAGATAGGGGCTGAACCTGGGTTCTTTCAGGGCATCGGCCATGGCTGAGAGCGGGAATGGAGGATCATCTGCGATGATCCACAGACATGCGCTGAAGCTGGCATCCGCAGTGTAATCACGGTAGGTGACAATGGTATGCAGGTTTTCATCGAACTCCAACATGCCTCCCAACAGATCAGCCCGACAGCGATATGTGCGCCCTTTCCTCGCCGAAGCAGTCTGGACGGTATGGAAATCTCGAAGGGGAATCCCTGCGGCATCCTGTCTGACCGCAATCCCGTATGCCTCGGCCATACGCGCATGCATCTCCTCTTCTTCTCGCCGCACTCCAAGGGCCGCTGCCAAAAGACCAAGCACCGCCGACTTGGTTGGAGTCCGGGCATCTGAACGGACCTCACCCACGGCTACATCACCCCACGATTGAAGCGGGGCGTACAGTTGAAACAGCAGATAGTCCTTCATGCGTTACCCCGCTACGAATTCGAGAAGTTCTCCCAACGCACCCTTGCCGTTGATTGCGTCCATACGGTAGGCACCTGGGTTGAGTCCGTAAACCTTGTCCATGTTGGCCTTGATCGTCTCGATGCTTTCCACGGACCGCTCCAGCATATCCCCAGCCTGAACCGGCTTCAGAAAGGCTACGGCCAACGACCTCGGTTGCTCGGGTCCCTTCTCGGCGAGCACATAGGCCGCATACGCCCTGGATGCGTAGCTTGCCTGCTTACCTGTTGGTGCCACAGTCAGAGCAGCCTCCGTGAGGGCTTTGAGGGATCGGGTTGCCAGCTCTTTGTCTCCGCCGAGGTTCTCCGACAAAAGGCCTCGATCCACGCAAACATACAGGTAGAAAAGCCCGGCCCCGAACATGTTCACGCCCAAGTGTCCAGCTCCCGATTCCTCAGCCGCCTTGTTGAGGTCGTCCACAGCGCTGAAAAAATCATCCTCGACCGCCACCTTCTGGACGGTGAACCCATGCCCAACCTGTGCGGCAGCTTCCACATTACTTCCTGGTTGATCCGCGAGCATCCGTCCGAACATGGCGATATCGGCCGCAGCATGTTCCTTGCGGAGAATCCTCATATCGGAATCGCCGATCTCCTCTCCCTTCCGGGCACGCTCGACCAAATTCGCTATGGCCTCGATCTCTTTGGGCCCGTAGTGAACGAGCTGCCCTGTCTTGAGTGCTGCGCGTTCCGCTCCTTCGGCATCCTTCTCGCCCTTGCTCGGCTTGGCCAGGGAGGCGAACACCTTCACCGTACTCACCGCCGCCACGGCGGCAGCCTTTCCGGATATCGTCTTCAGCTCCCCTGAGGTCTTACCCTCCATGGCTTCCTGAAGCGTAATGCCATTGGTCAGTGCATCATAGATACGAACGGCCATCTCCCGGGTACGCACACCAACATTTCCATCAAGCCCCTGCTTGAAGACATCAGAGGTACGCCATGCCCGTTTGAGGCTTTGTGAGGAGATGCGCAACCGATTTGCCCCACCAACGATTACCGTCTTGGGGCTTCCCAGGTCATCACGATTGAGATTGGCCGGCGGATATCCGGTCAGGATGTGCAATTGTACAAAGTCGCTCATGGGTCCACTCCTCTGATCGTGGGGTTAATCTTCATCTCGCGCGCGGGAATAATACTCGACCGCCCAGTTCTTTCGAATTCTGTCGTTCCACCAATAGGCCGCCTCTGCCAGCGCCAGGACGTTCACCCTCTTGAGCAGCCTTACCAGGCGGAGCATCTCGAGGTACAGAGTCTCTCTGTCCCGGTCATCAATAGACAGAATCCGCCGGAACCGCAGACCGCTGACCCTTGCCCCGCCGCCTGGCCCAGGCGCTGCCATGGCCTCTGGGATGTTCTTTGAAGGATCGTTGTCCCCTTCACGGATGTGGGACATGAGGCCTGCTGCTGCAGCTAGCCTGTCCATGCCGGTGCCGGCCACTTTGTACCCCTGCGCCCTCAAGCTTCTCACCAGCCCGGCTTGGAAAGGTCTCGAAACATATACGTCATCCGGCCGCTTGGCGCGACGTAGCTCGGCTCTTCCTCCGGTATCCTTTTCGAGATCGCGCCACCATCCAGCGAGTATGTCCCGGAATCCCTGATCACCAAAGTCAACCCACTTGGCATCGTTCACAAACATCACCTCCCTTCATGCTATTCTGAATTCTGAAATGTGTTTGACGGTAGATCCAGTATCTTGGACATCTTTTTGTTCGCTGCCGAAAGGTTGTTCCTCAGAATATTCCACCCCGCGGCATAGGCCTTGGGATCGCTAGCCATCAGGGACTCGGCCTCGGTCAAATGGGTGAAGATCGCCTTTGCGGCATCGGCGGCAGTACTTAGCCACGCTCGACGAATCTCAAGCTGCGGTTCTTGCGATTGCCTGACAGACTGCACCAAGCGCGTAAGGGCGTTGAAGAACTCATCCCGGGTATCCGACCAAAACCTGGTAGAGACAGCCTCCGTATAGGTCGCTTGCTTCTTGGCCTTCATGAAGTCGCTGAAGAAGGCCTCCTTCAGGGCCCACTGCAGCACATCGTGGACCTGTTTGGCGCATCCTATGAGGTGTGATGTCTCCAGTGCGAGTCGGTTTGCGGCCTCATCGTTTTCCACGGCCCAGGCCGGCATGATGCCCTCACACCAAAACCGCGCCTTCATCTTGTCCATGTCGTACCCGTAGGCCCAGATCCGGAAGTCGGCCTCTGCTTGGTTGCCGGGCTGCACACGATGCTCCCGGTAGTTCTTGATAACGGGTGCGGCCTGAACAGGGTTTTTCTGGTCAACCTCTTTGTAGACCAAACCCAGCCAGTGCTGGTACCCCAGCCCATCCGATGAGCCCTTCACGGCCAGGTACTGCTGGTTCATCTCGCGGATAGGTGATAGTGGGTGCATCCAGGAGTCCACATAGTTGTAACCTCGGGGCCTGGCCAAAAAGCTGGTCACGTATTGATCGGTGTCGTGATTACACAAATCGCATAGGCCCGGGGAATCGTTCCCGAACAAAAACCGAATGCGACGCGGCATGCCCCAATACTTATGCAGAGGATGTACTTCACCCTGGTGAGTCTCCTTTCCCTTGGCGCTGATGCGGGTCGGAGCCAACCAAGGATAAAGCTTTCCCTTATTGGTAAGGGCAGGGTCTCCACCTAGTTCATTGAGAACATCCGGAGTGAGTATGTTGTTCCAAATCGTCTCCCACAAAGTGCCCCCCAATACCAACGTCGTCAGTGGACCACCTCCTCTGAGGGAGGTCCGGTTTCCGGCACCGCCTGCGGGAGCAAAGCATTGAAGCGTAAATAAGGCTGCCGCAGCGCACGCCGGACAAAGGCGGTCCACTCCGCCACGCTTGTTGAACAGGTCTGCATTTTGCTTAATCGTGTTGGCCCCTGGGGAGTCGATCAGGATGGAGTTGATTGGGTTTGGCTTACCCGCTTCGTCGGATGTCAATGTGAGATCTTGCATAAATCGGGGCCCGTCACCATCAAGCACAAAGGCATCTGCATGGGCTTCAAAGGCCTCGTGAAGCGCACCCGGTGTGGGAGGAGAATCTCGCACCTTCCGCCACTTTCGTTCTGTTCCAGGGGCCATACAGGTCTGGACGAGGCCAATGAGGAACTCCGTCAAGGCACCGCTGAAGTCCGGTCTCGGGGCAGCGACTTCCAGAGGTGGATTGCTCTCCGTGATCTGATAGGGGGCAATCAAAGCCTTCTGTCCGTCTGCTCGCAATACGGGTATCCATGCCTCTTCGATTAAGTTGTACGCCATGACCTCCTCCTGTTTTGAGCTGTGCTTGCTGCTGCCCTATGATGACTCGTATCCCAAGCCGGATGTAGCTGAGTACACCAGTACGGTCTCCCTCCCATTTTCCCCGCGCACAGTGGCCTTCCAGATCCCGGCATCCGATTGTGTCAATGGTGCAAGCAAGCTCCACCTGCAATCGTCAGCCATCGCTTCAATAGCCTCTGCCACCGCGTTCTCCAGCCCTCGATTACCGGTAATGATTCCTCCAGCCACACGCCAGGCGGTCACGGGCACCTCGCTCATGCTCCAGGACATTGACGGAGAAGGATCGTCACTCCACGGGGCTAGGTCCCGTCCATTCCACCTGGCCAACCTCAACCTCACTGTCGGCTCCCCAAGGCGGGTGGGACTGACTTCATCTTCCTTCCAGGGGACTGCACCGCCGCCATAACCCTGTTTGAGGCTCAGGCCATTGATGCCAGCCATGGTCATCATTCCCATGGCTTCTCCCTCGGCTTTCAGGTCGGCCTCTTGGATCGCTTGCGGTACCTCCTCGGCCTCATCCCCGTACACGCCCTCGATGAGCCAACGCGCATCATCCGGCATTCGATACCCTCCTTGAGCTGCCAAGAGCCGGGCTGTGCGCCAAAGCTGGGACTGGAAGGGATATACATAGGCAGCTGCAGGGAATACGGTTCGATACCAGTTTCCGTCCGGATTTTCATCAAAGGGGGGAGCGAGTACATAAACAGACCCGGGTAGTCCCACAGGGCGATCAGGTCGCCGGTGCCTGCGCCAGCGCCCAATACGCTGCAACAACAAATCCATTGGTGCGAGATCTGTGATCAACACATCAAAGTCGACATCCAGTGACTGCTCCGCCACTTGTGTGGCGATGACAACCTTACCACTCCGATCAACCGTGCTCCCCCTAAGGCCGAAGGTGGACAAGACCTTCTGCTCAAGCCCGAGACGGTCGCACGCGGCGAACCGGGCGTGGAAGAGCGTGATATCCGCATCCGGAACGCTACCAAGCTCGATCAGGTCCTGCCGCGCCTGGAGAACGTCACCCACTGTATTACGCACCCAGAGCACGCATCCTCCGGATGATGCAACCTCAGCGACGACTTTCTCTACCTGCTGTTTGTCATCAATCAACTGGACCGGCACTTGCTGGGATACCCCGCGATAATCAAGCTCTGTTTCACGGACTCCCTCGCATGAAACCGCCGTGGCCAGGGGATAGCCGCTCCCAACAAGGTTTGACGAGGAGTTGCCTAGGCCGCCTGCGAAAGCGTTTGTCAACGCTGTCCGGACATTTGCAGGTAGGGTGGCAGAGAGGAGGATCGCGCTCCCTCCCTGCGCAGCTTGAAAGGCAAGGAGATTGCAAAGAAGGCCGTGCATGTAGGGATCATAGGAGTGCACTTCGTCCACGATCAAAACGCCCCTGCCCAGTCCGAACAATCGCAGGCTCTGGTGCTTTGAGGCCAGTACCCCCAGAAGGGCTTGATCCACTGTGCCAACACCTGTGGCTGCCAGCATGGCCTTCTTGCGATTATCCGCAAGCCAAGATGAACATGTGGCCTCAGCAGAATCGCCGCGCGGAGCATTGCCCGGAGGGATGCCCTCCAGATCGATGCTTCTCAAGAACTGGCGTGACAGATGCCTGCTCCCATGGGCTAGGGTTAATGAAGGACGAGAGCTATCGGCAAACAGGTTCCGATAAACGTCTGCCATCCGGCTGTACATGGCGTTTGCTGTTGCCATGGTGGGAAGAGCCACAAACATCCCCTCGCCCAACCCGGCCCGCATGAGCCGATGGGCACAGAGGATAGCCGCTTCCGTTTTCCCGCTCCCGGTCGCGTCCTCGAAGATGTGCAGCTGAGGGCCGGCGGGAAGGTCGGAAAATTCAGCATACGCTTGGAGCGGCGTGGGCTCGTTTTCAGCCAGGTGAGGAAGTAGTTCGCGGAATCCCGTCATGGCTCTGGGTTGAGGAGGCAAGACGCCGCTCTTGGCCACGGCTTCAGAGGCGTTCGGGAGCGCAATCTCCTTCCAGTACCGCTCGAGCGGCATCTCCTCGGAGCGATAGGGGAAACGACGTGAGTCCGAACCGAGCCAATCGGACAGAACGCACAGGCCTGCTGTCGTCCAAGAGAGGACCTTATGATTGGCTTCCCGCGTTTCAAATGGCTCTCCTGTTATGAGCAGCTGGTCGCCAATCGAGAAGATTTGCCCGATTGATGTGACAAAAGAGATCACGGCCTCCCTGTCCGTAGTTCCGAAGCAGTCGTAGGAACTGGGATCCGGTTGAGGCGGAAGCCCGTGGTGCCCGAGAACAGCCCTTGTCAGAGGCGCCAAGAGGTCCCGCGCATCCATGAGATCATCGCAGTCGAAAGGCAGCATCTGGAGGGTGTGGAGTGCAGGCAGAACGACTTGCTCCCACAGCCAGTACCCCATATCGTCGTGGCGGATATTGTATCCCTGGTTGCACTCCCTTCCGGGTTGAAGGATGGACATCACATCCGGGCGGAGGTGCTGGAAGCGAACAGAGAATTTTCCGATGTCGTGGACTGCAAACAGGAACGACAGAAGAGGCTTGAGTTCTTTTGCAAGTAGACCGGAGGTCTTCTCCAAGCGGGACATGAGCACCTGATCCCGCTCGAGAAGGGTCAAGCCAACTGCGGCTACATCTAGAGAGTGGTAGGGTAGGAGGTGGTAGGCATAGAGGCCTTCTCCTTGAGGGGAAGCTTTGGCCCAGTATCGGTGGTAAGCGCTCGTTGAGGCTTGCTCAGGCATCTTTCGGGGCCTATGATGCGGGGATATTCACCTTGTTCACATCAACTTCAACGGAGGTTTTGACTACCAGCGTCTCCTCCATCACCCGGTGCGTCCATTCCTTCGGCATGCTCATACACACCTTGCACGCACCACGGGCCGGGTTTCGGTAGATCCCGATCTGCTCATCCTCCTGCCCATCCTGGAACACTCGGCGGTAGTAGATGCACCCGCAGTCGAGCTCATAGATCTTAAGCCCGGGTCAGTCGCGCGGGAACGCCTTGAAGATCTCCCTGGCAAGCCACTCGGTGCAGGTATCGGTCTGTGGCTTCATAACGGGGCCTGAGAGCCTCCTGGTGGGCATCTCGGTGAATTGTACTTTTCTGGTAATGGGCCGGCCTCAGTCAACCTTTCCTTGGGTATCCAGCCCCCGTGTGGGATGCCGAGCTCAATGGCCGCGTCGAGGGCTGCCTGGTCGGCTCCGGTTTGGCCGCCGCTGATGATCTTGGTGAGCACGACTCCACCTCTGGTTGGAATTGCTCTTAGGGGGTCACGTATTCGGGATTCACTGCTCAAGGCTTCTGCTTTTCTGCTCTCCAATAGATCAAATCCAAATGGACCCGGTAGGTTCCCTTTCTCTCGGCAATCCCAGCCGCAAACTTTTGGTATGCGCCATTCCCCTCCGGGGTGAGGCCGATCACGGTATTCCACTTTGGCAGTGATTCCCCTCCCGGCTCGGACCTGAGTCCTCTCGCGACATGACTGTCGAGGGGCAACTCCAGCCAGGGCTCTACGACGTCAAAGCCGTAACGCTCACAAAGGAACCGGTTGTAGAAAGCGCCACACATGAAGATATTGAGAAACTTCCGAGCTGCACCCCAGTGCTCGCTGGCCTCCCCAGGAAGGTGTTTGAGAAGGAGGGTCGTTGCCCTGTTCAGTTCTTTACGGAATTCCTCCTCGCTGGCCTTAGAAAACTTGTCCAACCGCATCCTGGCGAGGAATTCCCTTGTCGCTTGAATAGTCCCTTGAGGCCCCATGTTTCGCGCAGTGGAGGGTCCTATCGAGACCATCGCCAGCCTCTTTTGAATTTCCTTGTGCAGATTAAAACGCATGGCCACCATGAAAGTCTTTGCCTCTGTTGAGAAAAGTCAGTTTCAATCATCCTTGGAGAAACCGGGCTCCAAACAGAGAAGCCCTAAAATCGTCTGCCTCCAAAAAAACCAAACCCCCATCTCAACAAGGAGAAAGGGGGGCTGTGTTTCTATACATCCATAGTTCATCCCGCGTTTCAGGTGAAGGGGGAGAACGTCCAAGCGTGTTGGAAGATATCCGGAATACTGCCAGATTGTCAAGTCAGGCCATGGTGATAGCCCGGTTCAATAAAGCTCTTTTCCGCCATCAGAATTCAGGATACCCGACGTCATTGTCATAAACGGTCGCAGCCGAATCATTTTTTTGATATTATTTTTAAATGGGACCATGCAAGACAAGCCAACCAGCATCCCCGCATTTCAGCGCATTTTGATGGAAGTTAAACCAGGTTCGATTTGCAATGGCCAACACACTCCAGCCGAAATCGCCACAGAAGGACCCAACCGGGTTTAAGGGCAAAACTCGTGGAAACATGATCCGTGTTTGCATCCGCTTTTTCCAGGCGATCCAGGTTCAGGGCTCAGTCGACGATTTCGCCACAAGGGCCGATATGAACAAACGCCAAGTCTACTGATGGGTCAAATCAGCTGAGGAAGAAGGCATCTTGGAGCGGACCGGCGATTTTCCGAACCAGTGGAAGATGAAGAAAGCTATACTGCATAAACTCTTTGACTCCCCAATCTGCCAATGAAAAAAGAATCATCCAATACTCTCACCGACCTCCAGGGTCAGATAGAACGGATCACCTACACCAACGAAGAGAACGGCTACACGATCGCCAAGCTCAAGGTCTACGGCCAGCGTGATCTGGTGAACATTGTGGGCTACCTCATGGCCCCTGCGCCCGGCGAGATCATCAAGATGCGTGGTGAGTGGGCCAACCATCCCCAGTATGGAGAGCAGTTCAAGATCGTCCAGTACAAAACCTCCGTTCCCACATCAGTCTTTGGCATCCAGAAATATCTCGGCTCCGGTCTCATCAAGGGGATCGGTCCGGTCATGGCCAAGAGGGTCACCAAGCGTTTTGGAAAGAAGACCCTGGACGTGATCGAGGAAGACGTCGAGCTCTTGATCGAGGTCGAAGGCATCGGCAAGAGACGCATCGAGATGATCCGGCAGGCCTGGGAAGCCCAAAAGGAAATCCGGGAAGTCATGGTCTTTCTCCAGGCCCACGGCGTGAGCTCGGGGTACGCAACCAAGATCTTCAAGCAGTATGGGGATCAGTCCATTGAGGTGGTGAAGGAGAACCCCTATCGCTTGGCCACGGACATCTTCGGCATCGGCTTTATCACGGCGGATCGAATTGCAGAGAAACTGGGGTTTGACAAGACATCAGAACTCAGGGCAGAAGCCGGAATCCTCTACGTGCTCAATCAGCTCTCGGACGACGGCCACGTCTACTATCCCATGGAACCGCTCATCAAGAAATCCATGGAGATCCTCGAAGTGGAAAGGGAACTCATCACGAGGTCCCTGGATGTCCTTGCGAGGGAGGACCGGATCGTCATAGAGGACTTGACAGGGCTGGAGATGTTCGGGGGGAATCACACGGCGGTATACCTTGCGAAGTTTCATTTTTCCGAGACCAAGATCGCATCACGCCTGAAGGTCCTTATCAATGCGCCCAAGTCCGTAAGGGAGATCAAGACCGCCAAGGCCATAGAGTGGGTCCAGAAACAGCTGTCCATTAGACTGGCGGAAAAACAGATCGACGCTGTCAGGTGCGCGGCCGAGAGCAAGGTGATGGTGATAACCGGAGGCCCTGGAACCGGCAAGACCACGATCATCAACGCCATCCTCAAGATATTCTCAAAGCTCCGGGTGAACATTCTCCTGGCGGCTCCAACCGGAAGAGCTGCGAAGAGGATGAGCGAGACCACCGGGCATGAGGCCAAGACCATTCACCGCATGCTCGAGTTCAGCATTCAGAAAGGAGGGTTCAAGAAGAACGAGGAACATCCCCTTGAGTGCGATCTCCTGATCGTGGATGAAGCCTCTATGATTGACACAGTCCTCATGCACCATCTCCTGAAGGCGATTCCACCGCAGGCGACATTCATTCTCGTGGGTGATGTGAACCAGCTCCCGTCTGTAGGCGCGGGGAACGTGCTCAAGGACATCATAGGGTCGGGGGCCGTCAAGGTTGTTGAGCTGAAGGAGATCTTCCGTCAGGCCGAGAAGAGCCTCATCATCGTGAACGCCCACAAGATCAACGCCGGCATCATTCCTTCACTCAAGTCTACCGACCCCTCCGACGATTTCTATTTCATTGACCGTGAAGACCCGGAGGACGCGCTCAAGACCATTCTGGGCCTTACTACCGAGCGTATTCCAAAACGATTCGGCTTTGATCCCATTGACGATATCCAGGTCCTCACACCCATGCACAAGGGAACCGTGGGCGCAGGCAATCTGAACACGGAACTTCAAAAGACCCTTAACCCCGGAGAGGCAGGGCTGACGAGGGGTGCGAGGAACTTCAAGGTCAACGACAAGGTCATGCAGATCAAGAACAACTATGACAAAGAGGTGTTCAACGGGGACATCGGCCGGATCAGGAGTATTGATACGGAGAACCAGGAAGTGGTGATCTCCTTTGATGGGCGCGATGTTTCCTACGACTACACCGACTTGGATGAGATCGTACTCGCCTATGCGGTTTCCATACACAAGTCCCAAGGCTCGGAGTACCCGGCGGTGATCATGCCCATCCTGACCCAGCACTATATTTTGCTCCAGAGGAACCTCGTATACACCGGAGTGACGCGAGGGAGAAAACTGGTGGTCATGGTCGGGATGAAGAGGGCCCTGGCCATAGGCGTGAAAAATGATAAGACCCAGAAGCGCTACACACACCTGAGAGAGCGGTTGTCCCCGATTCCATCCTATGGGTATTGAGTGGGCTGAGATCTCTGTTTGAAACGAGGTTTATCCTGATCTTATCCCTTATCTGTTTGACCATCGCAGATAATTCAGGTACTGTCTTTTTCGGGCACTCGGTCTATCGTGCTATTTGCCCCTTTCTTGACCGGCTACTCGGGGCCTCGCCCCTGATTGGGCTTCGTTTTCCTCGAAACACCTCCTTTTCTGCAGGAGCGTGTGCATGGCCCTCACCAAGCAAAACCTCGTCCAAGATGTCCGCAAGAACCTGCGACTTTCCTATAACGAATCTGCGTATCTCGTAGAGCAATTCCTTGACCTGATGAAATCCACATT
>CAZQCK010000081.1:0-15886 GCA_964591925.1 uncultured Desulfobacterales bacterium | reverse complement strand
TTTTTTGGTGGGCGTGGGAGGGATCGAACCCCCGACCAATTGATTAAGAGTCAACTGCTCTACCAGCTGAGCTACACGCCCATGGTGAGGAATGGTTTGACGCCCAAATCTGGCGCGCCCGGCAGGATTCGAACCTGCGACCTACGGGTTCGAAGCCCGGCGCTCTATCCAGCTGAGCTACGGGCGCCCCTCAATTTGAGAGGATATTCTGTAACAGGTCTCGCAGGGGTTGTCAATGCCCTTTCTCTTGAAAATCGGCCTGCAGACAAAAATGTTCTTGACAGAAAGGCTGGTTTCCCCTACAAAGGGTGATTTCGAGCTCAACGACAGGATCTAAATCTATGAAGACATTCATGGCCAAGGAACAGGACGTCGAAAAGAAGTGGTACCTGGTGGACGCTCAGGATCAGATTCTGGGTAGGCTGGCTTCTCAAATCGCACATCGGCTGCGGGGGAAGCACAAGCCGATCTTTACGCCGCATGCGGACACGGGCGACTTCATCGTGGTGGTCAACGCCGAAAAGGTAACCTTGACCGGACAGAAATGGGATCAAAAGGTCTATTACCGGCACAGCGGTTACCAGGGGGGGTTGAAAAAAACCACCGTAAAGCAGATGTTGGAAAAGAAACCCGAGGACATCCTTCGCCTGGCGGTTCGGCGGATGCTTCCCAAAAACAGCCTGGGGCGGCGACAACTCAAGAAACTCAAGGTGTACGCAGGTCCTGAACATCCCCACAAGGCACAGCAACCGGAGACACTGGAGATCTAAATGCCCGAACAGTCACATCACGCCGTTGGCAAACGAAAGACCGCGGTCGCCCGCATCTGGCTGAGACCCGGACAGGGGCACATCATGGTTAACAAGAAGCCCCTGGAGGAGTATTTCACCCGCGAGGCGGATCGCCTCCTCATCAAACAGCCCCTGGAGCTCACAGACATGGTGGGCAAGTACGACATTCAGGCCACGGTCCGGGGAAGCGGCCACACGGGCCAGGCGGGAGCCATTCGGCACGGCATCAGCCGGGCGCTCGTGGATGTGAACGCCGACCTGCGGTCTCTTCTGAAAAAGGCCTCGCTTCTCACCCGCGACCCCAGAATGAAGGAACGAAAGAAGTACGGACAGCCCGGGGCGAGAGCTCGCTACCAGTACTCCAAACGCTGATTTCCCTCTGAGGGGAAACCCAGCCGTTACGATCGCCAGATCCATCGGGGGAGCCGGCTCGAGCCGGGCTCCCCCTTGTTTTTTCATCCCTTACCGGGGGCATCCGTCTTCCTCTCCGCCTGTCCTGTATTCTGTCCCGGCGAAAGGGCATCATGGCCGATTCCAGGAAACTCAGGCTCATACTCGCTTATGACGGTACCCGCTACCACGGGTGGCAGAGTCAAAAAAACGGTCTCACCATCCAGGAGGTTCTCGAAGAGAAACTGGGCGTCATGACCCGGGAGCCGATCCGGGTGTTCGGCTCCGGACGCACGGACGCGGGGGTTCACGCCCTGGGCCAGGCATGCCACTTCGAGACCCGCTCACATCTTCAGCCCGAGGTCTTTCACAAGGGGCTCAACAGCCTCCTTCCGGCAGACATACGCGTGAAGCGCGCCGAGGTCGTGCCCTTCGGGTTTCACGCCCGGTACAATGCCAGGAGCAAGGTGTACGAGTACCGGATTCTTCATCAAAGAGAACCGGACGTGTTTCTGCGTGATCACACCTGGCACATCCCGCGCCCACTGGACCTGGAGGCGGTGAAGCGCTGCCTGACCTCCATTCAAGGAGAGCATGATTTCACATCCTTTCGTTCGGCGGGAAGCGCCAATCAAAACCCGGTCCGCCGCATGCTTCGGGCCGGGATTCTAGGCCCCGAAGAAGGGGTCATCCGCCTTATCTTCGAGGCGAACGGCTTTCTTCGGCATATGGTGCGAAACCTGGTGGGCACCCTGGTGAATGTGGGAACCGGGAAAACTTCAGTGGACGGCTTCTTGAAAATCCTGAAGGCGAGGGACCGCCGGAAGGCGGGCGTCAAGGCGCCGCCCCAAGGTCTGTTCCTGGTCCATGTCCATTACGACATGGACGATGCGCTCTAGCCCTTCTCGGTTGGACCCTGCTCCTCCAAGTCGACGTGGATCAGGGAATCCCGGACGGTCTCGTGGACCTTGGCAAAGGCTTCATCAAAAGAGTTGATGGAAAGACGGCCCACTTCGATAAACTTAACCACAATCTCTTTTGTCACCTTCAAGGCCAACTCATCTTCTTTTTTAAGCATCTCTCAAGCCTCCGAAAAAAACCCCCGCTGATGGAAAGAAGGCGCGTGAACGGTTCAGCGGGGGTTTTCCCTGTGGTAAGAAGAACCCGGACAGGCCCTCCCTACATCTGTTTTTTCAGACTATCAGATCTGGGAACAAAGATCAAAGGTCAAACCTCACACCCCCGGGTCTGGTGGCTCCGCTGCCCTCGGTTTTTTCATACCGGCAGGCCTCTTTATTCGCACTCGGCTCCCGGCATGGTCTTGAGATTCCCTCTGACGGCCCCATTGGCTACAGTCCTACCCCGGGGCCGTACCGGCACCCTGAGGATCAGGTTGTCCGTCTTGTAACGATAGAAGAGGGTGGCGCAAAGGCCGAGGTAGGGGCCGAAGGGCAGCGAAGTCTGCAGCCGGCGTCCGGTCACCTTCCTGCACCAGCGATCAAGCCGAGAAGGCAGGAAAGGACAGGAGTACCATACCATGGGCACAGGTCCAAGGGTCTGCCGCATTAGGCCCTGAAGCCCCCACAGGCTGAAAAGCCGGGCCTGATCCAAAGGAAAGGGGAGACCTGTTGGTTTCCATTTACTGGAAAGGGCGCTCCAGGAGGCGCTGTTCATCACACACACCAACACGGCCCTGCGGGTCACTCTTCCCGCTTCCCTTAGGGCCTGGGCCGGATTCTCCAGGAACTCCAATGTGTGAATCATGGTGGACAGGTCAAACGTATTGTCTTCAAAGGGGAGGTCTTCGGCCAGTCCGGTCTGCAGGGTGCATCGGTCGCCCAAGCGCTCGCGAGCGCGTTTGATCATGTGAGGGGAGGCGTCCACGCCGGAGATATCCAGCCCCAGCCTTCTCAAAGACAGCAGGTGAGACCCCTGCCCGCAGCCGATGTCCAGAACCCGCTCCCCGGCATGGATCTCCAGAAGCCCGGGGAGGCAAGAAGCCAGCCACCGGTCCATGGCCTGTCCTTGAGGGCTGCGGGCCCAGGCCGCATATCGCCGGGCCGCGTCTCTGTCGAACACATAACCCATGCGCACTCCTCTGCCCACCAGGGCGTAACATCCTATGTGCCTGTATCAGAGTAAGAAATGCTCCCACGATTGTCAACGAATGCCCGCCGGGGCCGCCACGAACAAGACAGTCCGGAGTTGACGGCTCGCCCCGGACCTCGACACAGCATTCGGAGCGTGGTAAAAGGGCAGGGTCGGCTGCACCAGTGACCAAGCAATAGATGCCGGGAGGAAAGGCATGAAGATCAGTACGGTTCAAGAAATGCGCAACCTGGATGGCACAGCCATACAAGCCTACGGTATCCCTGAGGAAATTTTGATGGAAAACGCCGGGGAGGCCGCCTATTTCGTGCTCTCGAGCAGGTTTGAGGTGCCCAATCTCAGGCTGGTGGTCTTCTGCGGTGGGGGAAACAACGGAGGTGACGGGTTTGTGGTCGCCCGCAAGGCGCTCTCGAGCGGGGCCAGGGTGAAGGTCTTCATCCTTGGAGATCGGGAAGCATACCGCGGTGCGGCACGGACGAATCTGGAGATCCTGGAGCGAAGCGGCGGGGACGTGGTTTCCCTTCAATCCGCTGAAGACGCTGAAATGGATCTCAACCACTGCGATGTGGCGGTCGACGCCATCTTCGGTACGGGCCTGGCCCGGGACGTGGAAGGACGTTATGCGGAGGTGATCCATCGGATCAACCGAAGCGGACGGCCGGTCCTCAGCCTGGACATCCCGAGCGGTGTTCACGGGGACACGGGACAGATCATGGGCACGGCAGTTCAAGCGAGTGTGACCGTCACCTTCGGTCTGCCCAAGCTGGGGAATCTTCTCTACCCGGGATTCGAGCGATGCGGGGACCTATTCGTAACCCACATTTCTTTTCCGCCTGGCATGATCGCATCGGCAAACATCAAAACGGAGATCAATCACACCGGAGCTCTGCCGCCCAGAAACCCCAAGGGGCACAAGGGAAGCTTCGGGAATGCCCTCTTTGTTGCAGGGGCCGCCGCCTACTACGGCGCACCCCGGCTCAGTGCATGTGCTTTCCTCCGGGCGGGTGGAGGGTATGCGAGGTTGGCTGCACCTGTCTCCATGGTCCCCACCCTCGCCGCCGGGGGAGGAGAAATCGTGTTCGCACCCCAAAAGGAAACCGCCGAAGGGAGCATCGCCATGGAGAACCAGGAGGTGCTCCTGGATATGGGTTCCCGGGCCGACATGGTGGTCCTGGGGCCGGGGCTTTCTCTGGTGGAAGAGACACAGGAGCTCGCCCTAACCCTGGCCTCTCGCCTCGACTGTCCCCTTATATTGGATGGCGACGGTCTGACGGCGATCTCCAGGGACCTGGACATTCTTCGAAACCGCCGGGCCCCTACTGTGCTGACGCCTCACCCCGGTGAAATGGCCCGGTTGACCGGGTTGACCATCTCCCAGCTGGAGCAGGACCCTATCCGCATCCTCCAGAACACGGCGGCCGACCTGGACGCCGTGATCGTGCTCAAGGGGGCCCACAGCCTCGTGGGATTTCCGGACGCCAGGGTGTTCGTCAACATGAGCGGAAACAGCGGCATGGCCACGGCGGGCTCCGGAGACGTGCTGACCGGAACCATCGCCGCCATGCTAGGCCTGGGACTGGATGCTCCCGAGTCCGCTCGAAAAGGCGTTTTTCTTCACGGGCTGGCCGGAGACCTGGCGGCCGAAGACCTGGGCTCTGATGGAATCACCGCCGAAGACATCCTCGACGCCCTGCCCCTGGCCCTGAAGGCGGACCGCGAAGGCCTGGACGAGGACCTTGCCGAACGCTACCTCGGAGTGCACCTCGTTTAGGGGATTTATGCTCATCGACGCCCACACCCACGCCTACAGGAAAACCGACCGCACCCTGGTGCAGGACAGGGTCGCGGATTTGGACGCCTGCCTGCCGGACGATGACCCGGCCAAATGGATCCTTCATCACGAGGCCTCGGTGGAAGCCCTCCTGCGAGTGGAACAAGAGGCGGGAGTGGACCGGTTCGTACTCCTGCCCGTGACGGGCAGGGCCGATCGGGTCCCGGAACTCAACCGGTGGGTGGCCGAGCAGGGCCGGAGATGTTCCGCCGTCATTCCCTTCGGCAGCCTGATCGCGCATGCCGCATCCCTGGAAGCCGACCTGGCCCTTCTTCTGGATCTCGGGCTTCGAGGCGTCAAGGTCCACCCACTGCTCCAACGCCTGGACATCCTGTCCCCCGAGGCCCACAGGCTGTGGTCGCTACTGGAGGAGGCGGGCCTGCCGGTGGTCCTGGACAGCATGTCCGTGGAGGGGCTTATTCGGTACAAACCCCATCTCCAGGAGTTCACCGCAGCAGCGAAGGCGTTTGAAACGGGTCCGGAACGCATTGCAAGCGTGGCCCGGCAGCACAACCGCCTGGCCCTCATTTCAGCCCATCTGGGTTCGCTTTTCGGGTGGGAGCACCTGGATCCACTCCTGGAATGCCCCAACGTCTACTTTGATCTCTCGTTCGTCAGCGGCATCATTCCCGACGAGGCTGTCGCCGCCGTCATTCGTCGAAAGGGCCCTGAGCGCATTCTCTTCGGCACGGACGCTCCCTGGCGCACACCCCTTGAGGAACGGCGGTGGTTCGAAGGCCTGCCCTTGAGCGGGGATGAACACGAGCTTATCGCCTGGAAGAACCTGGAGTCGCTCTTGAACATGTCTCCAGGGGCATTGCGCGTCCAGGCAATGACCCCCTAAAGCCTTTTTTCCAACTCGTCGAACGCGTCCTCCATGAGATAAAGGGTCGCATCCAGTTCGTTCAGGTGTCTCGCCAAGAGCTGTTCCCTGGCGGTCTCCTTGAGATCCCTCAAGGTCGAAACAGGCGAGTCGATACGCTCTTTCACGTCCTTTGAGACGCTGGGGGCGTACGTCATGTCTACGAGAATATCCACCAGATCGTAGAGCGAAACCTCCCGCTCCAGGGGCGTGGTGTAACCGTGCTCTTTGAGGAGCTCGGCCAGCTTGGGAAACGCTTTCTTGAAGGGCTTTTCATAAAACGGGATCAGCCGAATATCGATTTGCATGTGTCGGCTCATGAAACTTCCTCCTGATGGATTTGTGACTCGGCGCTCCATTCAAGGGGTCACCGGAATGGCGCTGCGTCATTCATGCGCTCAACCGCTCAACCCGGGGGTTGGCAGCCTCCTTCATGGGTATTATAGTAAAGATTTGCAACCGTGAAAACCGGCCCGTTCAAAACAGAGGGCCGGCTGAATACCAGGCATTCGGAGAGACACCTGATGAAAGACGACCGAGGCGCTTACTACCACCCCTTCCCCCTTAATCCCCGAGTTCGAATGTATGTGCGGGAAGGAGAGGACACCATCTGGTTCAGGCTGTGGAGTGAAGACGACGTCGCACTGTGGGACGATCACGGCTGGATTCCATGGGAAGCGGTCCAGCAGGCCATGGCGATGCGCAAACCCTCCAATTTTGATCCCAAACGCGCCTATGACCTGCATGTGGCCAGGGCCGTTCTCAATGACGCCGGGGGCTGATGATGCTTGCGGCACAGACCATTCGCCGGCAGATGATCGATCTTCTCAGCGAAGAGGAGATGACGGACCGTGACCTGTCGCAGGCCCTGGGCATTTCGGAAAAGGACGTTTACGCGCACCTGTCCCACATCGCCCGCACCCTCGCCTCCAGACGGAAGAAACTCCGGATGACCCCCATCCGGTGTCTGAGCTGCGGCTATGTCTTCCGGGAACGAAAGCGCTGGACGCGCCCCGGCCGATGCCCTCGTTGCAAGGACTCTCACATTCAACGCCCGGCCTACGTTGTCGTGGATGCCTGATATTCGAACCGGCCCGGCCCCGCCGGGATCCTCCGGCACGGGGCCGCAATGAAAGGAGCGTGCATGATTCTCAAGATGCTTCAAACCGGACCGCTCATGGTCAACTGCTACATTGTGGGGGACGAAGAGACGCATGAAGCGGGAGTATTCGATCCGGGTGGAAATGTCGACAACATTCTCGAAGCCCTGGCCTCGGAAAACCTGACCCTGAGCTGCATTGTGAACACCCACGCGCACTGGGACCACGTGGGAGGGAACCGCGAGCTTCAGGAACGGACCGGCGCCCCCATCCTTGTCCATTCCGAAGAGGCGCCGTCTCTTCAGGCCGTAAGCCGGCGAGCCCGGGTGTACGGTTCCCAGGCGTCGGACTCCGACCCGTCCAGGTTTATCCAAGAAGGTGAAACCCTGGAAATCGGCGCAATCACCATGCGTGTTCTGGACCTCAGAGGGCACTCTCCCGGCGGCCTCGGTTTCGTGTTCAAAGGAGAGATCGACGCGGATGGAGACCGGCGGCAGGTTACCGCCGTTATCTGCGGAGACGCCCTGTTCGCCGGTAGCATCGGAAGGACGGACTTCGAGGGCGGCGACATGGATCTCCTGCTGGACAACATCCGCAAAAAAATATTCACTCTCCCTGATGAGACCCTGGTGCTTCCCGGGCACGGCCCTGTGTCCACCGTGGGCAGAGAGAAGCAGAGCAATCCCTTCTTTCAAGGGTGAGGGGCGGACTCAGGGATCGAGCATCGCGGGGATCCGTTTTCAGGCGGAAGGCCGGGTATCTCCCAGAAGTGCGTCCCAGTCCATGGTCTTGAAGGTGCCATGGAGGGAGTGGTCGTCTTCCACTTCGTGAAAATGCAGGTTGGAAAAGGCGTCCCGGGCTGCGCGTCTCACGTGGTCGATGGGAATGACCTCATCATTCCGTCCGTGATAGATCCACACGGGCACGGAGAGGCGGCGGCCCCGATGGGGGGTGAAGGCCATGAGGTTGATCGCCGGGGCCAAGAGGACCAGACGGTCCATGCGGGGTTCGTTCTCCGCGGCGAAGAGGGCCGCCATGAGGCCACCGAAGCTCGAACCCACGAGACGAAGATCCTCTTTGCCCTCGAGCAGCCTGTAGAGCTTCTCCATGCGCTCTTCGAGCGACCCGGGGAAGTTCGGAATGTGCATGTCCGGATACCGTTCCCGAAAAAACACGGACTTGGTTCCCTGATTGCTGCTCTCCAACCCGTGAATGAACATGCAAAAGGCCATAGTGTCGAGAACCTCGCCCCAAGCCCGCAGAAACGACCCCGATCACTCCGGAATCAATAGATCTCCACAATCTCATAGGATTGCAGGCCTCCCGGGGCTCGGACTCGAATCTCCTCGCCGACCTCGCGTCCGATCAGCGCCTTACCCAGGGGGGAAGTGACCGATATCCTTCCCTGGTCCGGATCTGATTCAAAGGGCCCCAGGAGTTGATATTCGTTCTCCTCGTCCTTTTCCACATTGTACAGGAGAACGGTTTTACCGAAAAAGACGCGGTCTGCGGGACCGGTTTCCACCTCTATCACTTCCGCGCGCCCGACGGCGTTCTTGAGCTCCTTGATGCGCGCATCAATATATGCTTGGCGTTCCTTGGCAGCATGGTACTCTGCGTTCTCGGCGATATCGCCGTGAGATCGCGCTTCCTCGATGGCCCGAATATTCTCCAGGCGGTCCACACTTTCGAGCCGATGCAGGTCCAATTTGATCTTATCCAGGCCTTCTCTGGTAATCGGTATCCTTTCCATGCCCCTCGATCTCCGTTCCCGACGGTCACCGCAGGGAGATTCGTCCCGAAAGGAACGGCCTTATCGCGGACGCGTGCGGTGACGCAGCGCAGTGACCCGGACGCGGCCGCCGGTTTACGCTTATATCGACCCGCGAATTAAAATGGGTATTGGCATAAATGTCAATGCATTTGCAGCCGCGCTCCATGCGGCCTGAATCGTGCGATGGTCCGGTTTGCCGAAGAGGCAAGGAAGAGGCGGCTTCGCTGTATGCAGGTATGCGAATCACCTGATGACGCAGAAGACACGGTAATCGCGAGGGTTTCAGGTGCGGGCATTTTATGCTTGCGATCCCAAGCCGAGGGCGGGCAGAATTGCGCTTACCCGGGCTGAAGACTAAAGGAGGCGGCAAGGAGAAACGGCCATGGCAACGGATCTTGATGCCTTTGTGCATGAAATAACGGAAGAAATCCACGAAGAAATGCGAAAAGCCTACGGTGAGGAAGCCTTTGAGCGATGGAAATCCCGGCGGTTCATGGGACGAATCGAACAACCCGACGGGCACGCGGCGATCCGCGGAAGCTGCGGCGATACCATGGCCGTGTACCTGAAATTCGAAAGCGACCGTGTCCGCCTGGCCTCATTCATGACCGACGGCTGTGGTTCCAGCGTGGCCTGCGGGTCCTTGGCCGCGGAGATGGCTCATGGTCGAACACCCGATGAATTGCTCGAAATCACGCCTGAAGAAATTCGCGAGCGTGCCGGCGGGCTTCCCCTGGAGGATAATCACTGCGCAGACCTTGCCGTCGCAGCCCTTCACGAAGCCTTGAACCAGTACATGCAATCCTGTGTGCGCAAATCCGGATGAGCCTGGACCGCCGCAAACAAGGACCGGAAACGATGAAAGGCAAGCGTCTTGAAAACCGATACCCCCGATGCAACAAGCACCTTTGAGTGGATCGACAGCCGCGAGAAACTCGAGGGCGTCCTCGAAGTGTTGGCAGGAGAGCCCGCCGTGGGGATGGACCTCGAAGCGGA
This sequence comes from uncultured Desulfobacterales bacterium, assembly GCA_964591925.1. Taxonomy (GTDB): domain Bacteria; phylum Desulfobacterota; class DSM-4660; order Desulfatiglandales; family HGW-15; genus JAIPEI01. The sequence goes on along the minus strand of CAZQCK010000081.1, from coordinate 6,033 downwards.
TTCGCTGTTCCACTTCCAGGAAAAGATCTGCCTGATCCAACTGGCCTCACCGGACCACGTCTTTCTGCTGGATCCCCTGGCCCTTGCCGACCTTTCCATGCTGCGTCCCCTGTTCGCTTCTTCCGATGTGACCAAGGTGCTCCACGGAGCCGACTATGACCTTCGGTCCCTGGACCGTGATTTCGATATCCATGTGAGCGCCCTGTTCGACACCCAGATAGCCGCAAGGTTCCTGGGGCTGAATGAGACCGGACTTGCAAACCTCCTGGAGGCCCGCTTCGGCGTTCATGCGGAGAAGAAGTTCCAGAAAAAGGACTGGTCCGTCAGGCCCATACCGGACGAGATGCTCCGATACGGCGCCCAGGACGCCGCCTACCTGGTGCCGCTCTTTCATATGCTTCGAAAGGAACTCCGGGAATTGGGAAGGCTGTCCTGGGTGGAGGAGGAGTGTGAAATTCTAAGCGGAGTCCGCCATGTACCCCATGATGAAAGCCCGCTTTTTCTGCGGCTCCGGGGTGCAGGCAGCCTGGATTCCAGGGGCTTGGCTGTAGCCGAGGAGCTGCTGCAATTCCGTGCCCGGCTGGCGAGCAAGCGGGACCGCCCCCCCTTCAAGATTATGGGAAATAAAGCCATCCTTGAAATGGCCCGCAAGCCCCCCACGACAAGGGAATCTCTGTCCTCTGTTCCCGGACTGAGCAGGGGGCAGATTCAAACCCTCGGTTCGGGACTCATTCAGTCCATTCGCACCGCCCTGGACCTTCCCGAGGAAGCCCTCCCAGTGTATCCCCGCAAGACCTTCCGGCGTCAAGGCTCTTCCCTCATAAAACGGATTCAGGCCTTGAAAGCCTGGAGGGACCGCCGTTCAGCTCTTTTGAGCCTTGATCCCCCGGTTCTCATGACCAACGCCCAGATCCAGGCGATCGCCGAAGCCGTCCCCTCCCGCCCCGACGACCTGGCGGGCATCGGCATCATTCGCCGGTGGCAGCAGGAGGCGTTTGGAAAGGAAATCTGCGAGATTACGGCACAGAAGAGATGATGGAAGGCTCTTCCACGATAGACTTGCACACGAGGTCCTCGGCCCTGGGAAGAGCGGCCTCCATGGACCATCGTATAACCGCCGAGGCCCAGGTGAGGCCGGCGCCGAAGCTGACAAGGAGCACATGGTCCCCGGGTCCCAGCAGGCCCCGGCGCTGTGCCTCGTCCATGGCGATGGGGATGGACGCGGAGGAAGTATTCCCATAGCGATCCACGTTCGTGTAGACCTGTTCCATGGGAATGCCCAGATTTCGGATCATTCCGTGAATAATGCGAATATTGGCCTGGTGAGGGACCACGAGTCTGATGTCCCGCGGAGTCATGCCATTGTGCTCGAGCGCCTCCACGGCGATCTCGGTGAGGCATCCGATGGCCCTCTTGAACAAACGGTTGCCCTCCATGCGAAGCTTGAAGGGTTTGGCGTCCAGATGATCGATATCGTCCGGAATATGATTTTCCCCGTAGTAAGCGTACAGCAGGTCCCAGAACTGTCCGTCCGAGCGGATATGGGTCGACAGCACGCCCCCCTGCTCCGGCCCGGCGGCCACCACCGCAGCCCCGGCGCCGTCTCCCAAAAGAACGCAGGTTCCCCGGTCTTCCCAGTTCAACACCGATGAAAGCCTTTCCACGCCGATCACAAGGGCTTTCCGAATCGAACCGCATCTAATGGCGTTGTGCACTGTGTTCAGGGCGTACAAGAACCCGGAGCAACCCGCTGAGATGTCAAACGCGGCGGCCCTGTTTGCACCCAGGGCGGTCTGGACCATGCACCCGGTGGCCGGAAACTGGCGGTCCGGCGTAACCGTACCCACAACGATCATATCAAGCTCGGAGGGCGTCACATGCGCCGTTTCCAATGCCTCCCGTGCGGCCTTGGTGGCCATCTCAGCCGTATTCTCCGGGCGCTTCAAGGAGGAAATTCTTCGCTCTCGAATGCCGGTCCTTCGAATGATCCAGTCATTCGAAGTATCCACAATCCGTTCCAGCTCCTGGTTCGTCAGCACCCGCTGCGGGGCCGCCGATCCGGTTCCGATCAAATGGCTGCAAATATTCATGTGTTCCTCATATTGCACTTTTAAAACACACCCCGCGGCACGGACTTCCGCAGTGCCGTCCGGGCTGTATCCCCGGCCTCATGGGCTCCTGCGCCTTCTGTCATTAAGGGATGACCCGGAAAAAGCCGGCGAAAAGACCGGGTGAAAAAGGCTCCTCCGTTAGACGATCAGGCGGGATCGCTGTGTAGCTCTTCGACAAAGGTGGTTGATTATCAAGGCAAACACATGTCGTGTCAACTCACAAATTCAGGCCGGTTTTGCTCTCGAATGCACCGGCAAAGCCATTGCCTTCCATATCCTGCTCTGCCATACTTTCCACTGGTCCCTGTTGTGACCTCCGCTGCCTCCGGAAGCAGCCGGCTGCTGTGAAACCGAAACGAGGGGATTTCATGCAAGTGCGGAACTGGATGTCCACGAATCTGGTGGCTGTGGACGAAGGCACACCGATCGTTCGCGTATCCAAGATAATGGAGGATCATCAAATCCGCCACCTGCCCGTTACGCGGGAGGGGGAGCTGGCGGGTTTGATCCGGGCCCGCGATGTAGAAGAGGCCCTTCCATCGAGATCCGCCGGTCTGACCGCCCAGGAGCTCCATTATTTGCTTTCCGAAGTCAAGGCCCGTGATGTCATGCAAAGCAATCCCCTAACCATCAGGCCTGAACAGACCATGGAGCTGGCCGCCGCCGTCATGCTGAAAAACCGGACCACCGCCATGCCGGTGACCACGGGGGAGGGGAAGCTGGTGGGAATCATAAGCCAGGGGGACGTGTTCAAGGTCCTGATCGCCATCACCGGGATCCACCAGGGCGGCGTGCAATTCGCATTCAATCTCGAGGACAGTCCCGGTTCCATAAGGCTGGCAGCGGATGTGATTCGAGAGGAACACGGGCACATCGTGAGCATCCTGAGCATGACGGACACGGCAGAGCCGGGCTTTCGCCACGTGTTCATTCGAATCAAGGCCGTAGACGACGCAACCCGCAGAAGACTCGTCCAGCGACTGGAACGCCGGTTCACGCTGCTCTATGTCACCCAGGACACCATCGAGGAGCTGAACCCTCCTCTCACGGAGCCGTCCCCTTTTGCCGATCAATGACAATCGGAAGAAATGCAGTCTCCTGCTCAATGCGCCCGCTGACCTCTTCCGCTTTCGCCATGGTGGAGGGCAAGGGTGAAATCCAGTGGAATCAAAAAGGCGGGTATAGTCTTGATTCCCATGTCTTTTTGTAAAGCCGTCAATGGTTGAAGACCCGGCAAATCGCTTCCAGGACACCGCCGGCCACGGCCAATCCTTTGTCCGAGACAGTGTCCACGTAGGAACGGTCCCCTCGCGGGTCCACGTCGCCCACCTTCATACTCTGTGAAACCGTGATTCCCGGCCGAATGAGCCCTCGCACCACACCGTCGATCTCAGACTGCAGGGGAACGCCGCTCACCTCGGCCACCACCTGCCCCGAGGAAACCATGGCCCCCAGTTCCACTTTGGCATTGAACTCCCCGTCCGCCGGAGACCGAAGAACCCGCTCTTCGGCGTACCCGGCGACGACCCCCGGGATGCCTGTGTCCGGTGCAGCCGACCCTGTGGTCAGGACCCGGCCCAGGTTGTGCCCCCGTTTCGACTCCACCACCATGTGAACGTCTCGCCCTGCGACAAACCCCGGGCCCACACCCACCACGAGGGGAGCCATGCCCATTCGGATTCCAAGGTTTTTCTTGGCCAGGGTGGCGTCCACCAGGACATCCGGAGCGATCGCCTGGAGATGACCCAGGTTCGGATCCACCAGCACGGCAATATCCTCACGTTCGATCACCGTTCCGGCTTCTTCCAACCCTTGGATTAGAAACGCCCGAACGCCTTCCACCTCCGCCGAGCCCTCCCACACGGCCTCACAGAAAGCAACCCGCCGCCTAACAGCCAACGGTCGCTCCACTTCGGTCATAATCACTGCGATTCCGGACATGCGAAGCCGCCACCCCACAGCCGACGCCAAGTCGCCCGCCCCCCGGATCAAGATGCGCAGTTCATTCAGTCTCATGGCGACGGTTCTTCCTCCTGCTTTTCTGAATCCCGCGGGATCTCCTTTGGTCCCGGATTCCGCATTGCTAGCACAACCCCGGGATCTTGGCAATATCCGGCCTTTCTTTCCTGGTGTGAATCACCTCGTCGATCGAAACCCGCTTCGAGCCGCGCCCCGCGATCCAAGATTCACAGAAGTTTGCCCGCACCCAGGGAAAACGCCATTGACTCCCCGCCACGGATGGGACAGAATCTGCGATACGAGGTGAATGATGGCCGCAACGAGACCCATCATGTGCAGGACACCAGGCCGGGTGGTTCGAGGCCTTTTATTCCTGGTCCTCGCACTCTCAGTTATGCCCCGGGACCGGGCCTGTGCCGAGACGTCCTACAGCATTCAGGTGGGTGCATACCAGGATCTCGACAGTGCGGTAGAGCGGGTCAACTACCTGAAACGACTTGGATACGACGCCTTTTACCAATACGAAAGCGTGCAAGGGAAAGGCAAGTGGTACAGAGTGTACATCGACCGTTTCTCCACTCGAAAACAGGCCGAAGAACAAGCCCGCGTGCTGCATGACCTCGAGCTCATAGGCGACCATAACATACGACGGCTGCAAGGCGCGTCGCCCGCACCGGCCCCCTCGCCTCCTGAGAGCAAAAAGGACCGGTCGAAACCGAGCGTGACCTACCTTCTGCACGTCAGCTCTTTCAAGGAGGAGACGCACGCCGCTGAAGAGACCAGGAAACTGGAAAAGGCCGGGCACAAGGCCTTCTACGTGGAAGAAGACCTTGCCGGCGGACACTGGTTTCGCGTCTATATCGGAAAGTACGATTCTGAGAAGGAGGCCCGCGCAGCCGGAGAACGGCTCAAAAAGGAGGGACTCATCTCCTACTGCAAGCCGATCAAAATCGACCGGGACGCACTGTCGGAGTGGGAGTGAGCACGAATGAAAACCCGCACCCACAAGGAGGAGAACACCATGGCTGATGAAAAACCGAACTCCTTTCGGGCCGAGGTTCTGGAAGTCAAAGGGGACTGCCACGCCGGGCACGGAAAAGGCGACGTTCTATCCGTCAGCTGCTACGACAGCGGCGGACTCTGTGGGTTTTTCTACCACGACATCTTTCCTAACCTCAGCGTCATGCAGTTCGGAGGACAATACCCGTGGGCGTCCAAGGACGAGATGGTTCTGGAATGCCCTGATAGGGCAAACGCGGTCACCCTGAAGCTCACACGGGCGTAAACCGCTTAGGGTTCTCCTTAGCTGTCAATGTAGGCGCCGCAGGTCTCGCAACGTTAGCGGTTCCCGAATACATCCTGGGAAGCGACCGCGTAGTGTGGGTTCATGTTGCCGTTCAGCTTGGCAGACCCACTGCCGTCCGGGCTCAACTTTCCGCCACTTTAAGACCCAATACCCGGCACCTGATACCAATCTACGTGAATCGCGAAAGAATCTTTTTCAGCTGTTTTTCATCCATGGAAGGAAGCTCAGCCAGGTGCCCCTCTGTGACCAAAGAGCGGAAAGTGTGACCGAATACGCTTCTCGGTCCAGTTTGATAAGGAATACCGATGGGAAATACCTCTCCGCTTGTCAGGGCCTGTGCCATGGCCACCTCTTTATTAGAAGGGTCGTGATCCTCGCCCAACACCTCTATTCTCTCCTCATACCAGGCTACCGACCGGGTCCCCCAGGTGATGCAGGGCTGAATCACATCCACGACGGAAAGCCCGGGATGCTTGACCGCCAAAACCAGCAGGGCCTTCAGGTGATCGATGTTCCGTGCGAAACCCCGCGCCACGAATGTACAGTCATGCATGATCGCGATGGCCGGCATGTTGAGCGGTTCAAGGTCTACTCCTTCGGCCGGGAGGGTGCGCTTTTCCCCTTTAGGCGTTGTGGAAGAGGCCTGTCCCTTGGTGA
>CAZQCK010000080.1:0-15898 GCA_964591925.1 uncultured Desulfobacterales bacterium | reverse complement strand
ATGGGGAGGCGCATGGCCGGCGAGAACGGTGTGGCGCGAGCGGTCTCCCTTATCGAGGGCACCTTGCCCCGGTGTTTCTGAGACAGACCGCCCTTCTTTTCTTGACGAAGCGCCTTTCCCGAGGGACTCTGAGTCCCTGTGGTTTCACGGGGCCGGTCTCGGCATGATGTGCAACATTCACTTTTTGTGCCGCATGCCTTGAGCGGCAGGTGTGCGAAAGGAGACTGGGGTGAAACCCGTGGAGATCGATTCACTTTCTGACGGCCTCAACGTAGTGGACCTGACGCACACCATTGCATTCGGCATGCCCTGCTACCCGGGCACACAGCCACCGGAGCTGACTGATGCCTGCACTCTGGAGAGCCACGGGTTTGCAGAAAAACAGGTCGTCTTCCACTCCCACACAGGGACCCACATGGATGCGCCGGCTCACCTTATCGAGGGAGGACGTGTTCTGGATGACTACGAAGCCGGGCGGTTCGTGGGCAGCGGGACTGTTTTGGACCTCACCGGTCTGCAAGGGGCGGAGATTCGAATGCAGGATCTGGAACCATTGCAATCCCGGATCAAGGGCAGGGATTTTGTGCTTCTCTACACGGGCCGGTCCCGGGCCTGGGGAGAGGCCGCCTACTTTGACGGCTACCCCGTGCTGACTCCGGAAGCGGCCGAGTGGCTCGCCGGGTTCGGGCCCAAGGGTGTGGGGGTGGACTCGATTTCCGTGGATACCATGGATACGGACACGTTTGCCGTTCATCACATATTGCTGGGACGAGGGATCGTGATCATCGAGAACCTGGCGCATCTGGATGCGCTTCTGGGCCGGGCGTTCCTTTTGTGCTGCCTCCCGTTGAAGATCAAATGCGCGGACGGGGCGCCCGTGCGGGCCGTGGCGTTGGTTCCGGAGCGCGGCGTTTCTTCGAATAGGGGAGCGTGAACGGCGAAGGCGTCAGGGCCGCGTTCAGGACTCCGCAAGGGTCTCCTTCACAAAGAGGCTGGAGAAGAGCGCCAGCACGCCGCACACAAAAAGCACCAGAAGACCGTACCGGAAGCCCGCCAGGATAAATCCTCCTTGGGCATTCAGGCCCTGCTTTTCCAACACGATCCCCAGGATGACCTGAAATACGGCCCCGCCTGCGAACGGGAAAAAGTTCACCAGGCCGGTGGCTGTCCCTGCAATGGAGACGGGAAAGAGCTCCTTGTTCGTGGTGAACCCTATGGTCACCATGGCTCCGGAGAAGATCCCCACAATCAGGCAGATGGGGTAGTAGAAGGGCAGGGGGATGCTGCTCGTAAACAAGTAGAGGATGCCGGTGACACCCACCATGAAGAGGCTTCCCGTTATGAGTACGGGCTTGCGCGCCTTGAACGCCTGATTGGACAGCCAGCTCAACAGAGGGCTTCCCAGGATCATGCCGATGGCGGCCATGGAGAGGATGTGACCGGCATGGGGCTTGGTGAGTCCATAGACCTGCATGAGGTAGGGTCCTCCCCATAGGCCGATGAATGAAAAAAAGATCGCGCAGGTAAAGAAGAACCAGGAGGCCAGAGGCCAAAAACGGGGCTCGGACAGGACCCGCTTGATGCCTTTGCCCAGACTGATGGGCTCCACGCTCTTTCCCGAGGGATCGGCGGCCGGAGAGGGCCAGCCCATGAGGGAAGGCCGGTCCCGGACGAACGCCCAGACCAGGGCTCCCAGCACCAGGGTAAAGGCGCCCACGAGCACAAAGGACTGCCGCCACCCGATCCAGGTGCTGATGTAGGCCAGAGGCGTGGCGGCCGCGTAAGAACCGATTCCGCCCATGGCCATGAGGATGCCGGTCATCATGGCGAACTCCTTGATGCGGAACCACTCGGCCAGGACCTTCAGGGTGGGAACGAAGAGCATGGCCACGCCGATGCCCACAAGGGTCCGGCCGATTATGGCCACGTACACGTTGGGAGCCATTCCCAGTATCAGGGATCCGGCAAAGGCCACGCAGAAGAACAGGGTGATGGTCTTCCTCGGACCCCAGGAGTCGGAGAGGAGTCCGGCCGGGAGCTGCATGAGGGCATAGGGATAAAAGTAGGCTGAGCCCAGAAGACCCAGCAGACCGCCGCCCGCCGCCAGATCCCGCCGCATGTCCTCGGCCACCACGGCCGGACACAGGCGGTGGAAGTAGACCAGGATATAGCCGATGGCCAGAATCCAGAATATGAGCCACCGGTACCGCAATGCCTTCTGAAGATCATTCTCGCTCATGTTCCCCCTCGATGGTGTGTGTATTGACAGGCGTCCCCCCGTCTCATATGCTTCCCTGGAACGACGGTTGACCCGGGTGTTGGAAGAAAGGGAGTATACCATGAGTCGGTATCATATTCATCCCATTGTTTCGGGGACAAAAATCTTCGACAAAACCATGATGACCTATCAACACCTTTGAGGAGGGGCCGGCCTGAATGTGTAGGGTTGAGGTCATGCTTGACTTTCCCCGCCGGGTTCATTAAAGGAACAGGGATTTTTTCGTTGCCGTAACAGGGCAAAACCAGGAGACGGCGTGTAGGAGCCTGCAGCCGGCTGGACCGTCTGAAAGGAGAGAAGACACAATGACCTATTCCGTGAGCCCGGACGGCGAGGAGTTTCGCCTCCCCGGAGAGGATGATTACCTGGAAGAGTATGCGCGGCTCGAGGCCCTGGCTGGGGAGCAAAGAGACCTGGGACGCGAGATCGTGGTGGTGATGGGTCTCGGATTCGTGGGGGCGGTCATGGCCGGGGTCGTGGCGGACTCCGTGGACCCGAAGACCGGCGAGCCCGGCAAGTTCGTCATCGGCATGCAGCGGCCCAGTCCGAGAAGCTTTTGGAAGATTCCGCTGTTCAACCGGGGTATCTCGCCGGTGAAGGCCGAGGACCCCGAGGTGGAGCCGTTGATCGCCCGGTGTGTGAACGAAAAGAAGACCATGGTGGCCACTTACACTTACGACGCCCTGAAGCTGGCCGATGTCCTGGTGGTGGATGTGCAGTGCGACTTTCAGAAGGAGGAACTGGGAAACCTTCGTAGCGGTCATGCCGACATCAGCGCCCTCGAGGACAGCTACAAGGTTATCGGGCGGACCATTGAGCCCGGATGCCTTGTGCTGACCGAGACCACGGTGCCCCCGGGCACCACCGAGTACGTGGCCTATCCCATCATCAAAAAGGCGTTTCGAAAACGCGGCATCGAGGAAGAACCGCTGCTGGCGCACAGTTTCGAGCGGGTCATGCCCGGCAGGGAGTATGTCCGCTCCGTGCGCGATTTCTGGCGGGTCTGCAGCGGCATCAACCGGCAAAGCCGGGAGCGGGTGGAAAGGTTCCTTTCCGATGTCCTGAATGTAGAGGAGTATCCTCTCACGATTCTGGACCGTCCCATCGAGAGTGAAACATGCAAGATCGTGGAGAACAGCTATCGCGCCACGATCCTCGCCTTTCTTCACGAGTGGAGCCTGTTTGCGGAAACCAACGGCGTGGATCTCATCAAGGTGATTCAGGCCATTCGAATGCGTCCCACCCATGACAACATCATCTTTCCCGGGCCGGGCATCGGAGGGTACTGCCTGCCCAAGGACGGGGGGCTGGGCCTGTGGGCCTACAAACACCTGTTGGGATTCGAGAACGACATCTTCCGGATCACCCCGGAGGCGATAAACATCAACGATACCCGGGCCCTCCACGCGGCCCAGCTGGTCCGGGACGCGCTTCGGAATATGGGGCGGATCGTGGCCGCTTCCCAGGTGGTTGTGCTGGGCGCATCTTACCGGGAGGACGTGGGGGACACCCGGTACAGCGGTTCAGAGATCATCGTCCGCAAGCTTACCGAGATGGGGGCCGAGATTCGGGCGCACGACCCTTATGTGGGACACTGGTGGGAGCTGGAAAAGCAGGACTCGTATCCGGCCGGCGGATCGAGCTGGTCCCGGTTCTTTCGGAACCAGGAGCACCTGGACGAGTTCACCATGACCCCGAATCTCCAGGAGGCCCTGGCCGAGGCCGATGCCGTGGTCCTTGCCGTGCGCCACAAGGAGTACGTGGACCTTCAGCCCGAGGAGGTGGTGGAGATGACGGGCGGACCGGTCGCTGTAGTGGATTGCTTCGCCATTCTGGACGACGCCCGCATTGAGCGGTACTTTGAGTTGGGCTGCGAGGTCAAAGGGTTGGGTCGAGGTCATATCAACCGCATCAAGGACCGGGTCCGGCGTCGAAAGCTGGAGTCGGCCGGGGCCTGAGTGCCGCCGTCTTCCTTCCGTCGGCGAAGGCGGTTTTCAGGAGCGTGAATGCCGGCCAGGTCCATCTCGGCCAAATGCGTTGTTGAGGGGAGATTGGGCTTGACACTGTTTATGGTTTCCCCTATTATTCCACTGCCTGTCCGGAGGCATTTCTATTCGGAATAACTGGTCTTTTCATTTTTACCCATTTATGAACGGGAGGTTTGATGATGAAAGGGAAAGGATCACTTTTGGGGAAAGGACTCATCCTGGCTGTGGCCCTGGTTTTTTGCATGACGTCCGCGGCCGTGGCGGCGGACACCATCCGCATCGGCGTGGCCAGCCCGTTTACGGGTGATCTGGCGGGCTACGGCGACAACATCAAGGCCGGCGTTTCACTCAAGTTGAAGGAAATCAACGATGGGGGCGGCATCAACGGCAAAAAGGTCGAGCTTGTCTGGGGGGATGACCTCTGCCAGCCCAAGGAGGGCGGGATCGTGGCCTCGAAGTTCGCCAACGACAAATCCATCGTGGCCGTGATCGGGCACCTTTGCTCCTCCGCCACCCTGGCCGGCATGCCCATCTATGTGCGGAACAAGATGCCGGTGATCAGCCCCACGTCCACCAATCCCTCCATCTCCGAGGTGGGCAAGGGTTGGTTCTTCAGGAACTGCTACACCGACGCCTTTCAGGGCAAGTACCTCGCCTCCCACGTGGTGAAGGACCTTCTAGGTCTCAAGCGGGTGGCCATTTTTTATGAGAACAATGATTACGCCATCGGCCTCAAGGACAGCTTCATCGAGGGTGCCGAGGCCAGCGGTCTAGAGGTGATAGGTACCGAGGCCTACGTGGCCAAGACCACGGACTTCACCCCGCAGCTCACGAAGCTCCTCAGGGACAAGCCCGAAACCATCTTCCTGTGCGGGTATCATCCCGAAGGCGCCTTGATCGCCGGCCAGGCCCGCAAGCTGGGTTTTGACGGGCCGCTGTTCGGCGCGGACGGCCTGGACAACACCGACTACATCAAGATCGGCGGCGACGCTGCGAACAACACCTACATGACGGTGCCCTTTCTGGCCGCGGCGGGTGGGCCGGACGCCAAGGAGTTCGCCGACAGGTACGAGGCGGAGACCGGGCGCGAGGTGGACTGGATGAGCGCCAACGCGTATGACTGCCTCGGAATTCTGGCCCATGTGATCGAGAAGGTCGGCGCGGACCGCCAGAAGATTCGAGACGGGCTGGCAGCCCTCAACTCACCGGACAACGGGTACGACGGCGTGACCGGGATGACCTACTTCAATGAGGTGGGAGACTGTTCCAAGCCCGCCTTTGTCAAGAAGGTCGAAGGGGGCGAGTTCGTTCCGGCCGAGTAGCGAAGGCGGCCAGTAGAGATGAAAACGCAGACCGGGCGCCGTGAAACAGAAGTAGCGGCGCCCTGTTTGCTTCAGATGCGAGGGTCCCTTTGTTCCTACAGCAGCTTGTGAACGGCCTGACCATTGGAGGCATCTATGCGCTGATCGCTGTGGGTTACACCATGGTCTACGGTGTGATCCAGTTGATCAACTTCGCCCACGGCGAGATTTACATGCTGGGTGCGTTTTTTGCTCTCACCTTCATTGTCAGCATGGGTATGCCCTTCTACATGGCCTTTCTCCTGGCCATGCTCTGCGGCGCGATCTGCGGTATGCTGCTCGATGTCATCGCCTATCGCCCGCTGAGGCGCTCTCCGCGCCTGGCCTGCCTGATCACGGCCATCGGCATGTCCATTTTTCTTCAAAACCTGGCCATGCTCATCTGGGGATCCCGACCCAAGCCCTTTCCCCACGCCACTCTTCCGGCCTGGTTCAGCAAGACATGGCACTTCACCTATTTCAGCCTGACCGGTTTTCATATTTTCATCTTTGCCGTGACCATCATCATGATGATCGGGCTGAACCTCCTCATTCAGAAGAGCCGGTTCGGCAAGGCCATGCGGGCGGTGGCCCAGAACAAGACCATGGCGGCCCTCGCCGGGATCAACGTGAACAGGGTCATCACCCTGACCTTTGCCGTGGCCGGTTCCATGGGGGCGGCCGCAGGGCTCATGGTGGGGGCCTTTTACAACTCCCTCTACCCCACCATGGGGTATTTGGCCGGGGTCAAGGCCTTTGCTGCGGCCGTACTGGGCGGGATCGGTTCGGTCCCCGGGGCCATGCTGGGCGGTATCGTGCTGGGGGTGGCCGAGGCCATGGGTGCGGGCTACCTGAGCTCTCTTTACCGTGACGGGATTTCCTACGGCGTGATGATTCTAGTGATCATCTTCATTCCGGCCGGTTTCTTCGGTGTGGTCATCAAGGAGACCAAAAAGACGATCTAGCGTGGAGACCATGGATCCAAGAACCATAAGCAACACGACCAGACTCAAGATCGCCCTGCTGATCCTGGCGCTCGTGCTTCCGGCGTTTCCCTTTGTCTCGCAGTACTTTCTGCATGTTATCATCCTGATCTACCTGTACATGATCCTGGCCCTGGGCTTGAACATCATTCCAGGGTTCAACGGGCTGCTGGATTTGGGGTTCGTGGGGTTCTACGGCATCGGTGCTTACACGTCAGGCCTGCTGACCTACCACTTCGGCATGTCCTACTGGCTGATCATGCCCCTGGCGTTTCTGAACGGCGCCTTGTGGGGGGTGCTGCTGGGGGCCCCGACCCTGAGGCTCACAGGCGATTATTTCGCCATAGTGACGTTCGGGTTTTCCGAACTGGTGGTCCTCTTTCTGACCAACGAGATCTGGCTCACGCGCGGTCCTCTGGGGCTTCCGGGCATTGCACCGCCCACGGTGGACCTGTCCTGGCTGGGCGGGCCGGTGTATGAGTTTCAGGGAGAGCTTCCCTACTATTACCTGGCCATTGTGATGGTGCTGGGCACTGTTTTCGTCATGCACCGCGTTAAGGACTCGAGGCTGGGGAGGGCCTGGTTCGCCATACGGGACGACGAGGTGGCCGCGGTCTCCTGCGGCATCAACCTGCTGGTGTACAAGGTTATCGCCTTTGGAACCAGCGCCGCATTCGGCGCTCTGGGCGGGAGCTTCTTCGCCCGGTGGGTCACCTTCCTCTCTCCGGATATGTTCAAGTTCTGGGAGTCGTTTCTGGTGCTCTGCATGGTGGTGCTTGGAGGCATGGGCAACATTTGGGGTGTCATGGTGGGAGCGGCGGTACTGGTGTCTATGAGCGAGATCCTCCGCGAGGTGCTCTCGGCCCTGGGTCTGCCGGTGGAGGTCCGGTTTCTGGCCTTCGGCCTGATCATGGTGCTCGTGATGCGCTATCGGCCCGCGGGTCTCATGCCCATTCCAGCCGTAGCCGCACAGATGCGCGCAGGAAGGGTCAAACGCAAAAAGGCCAAAGTCGCGACGGGCTAAAGACATGACACCGATTCTTCAGATTGAGGAGCTGTCCAAGAACTTCGGCGGGCTTCGCGCCCTTCAGGACATCTCGTTCGAGATCCACCAAAACGAGATTGTAGGCTTGATCGGCCCCAACGGCGCGGGCAAGACCACGCTGTTCAATTGTGTGGCGGGGATCGAAAGCCCCTCGGCGGGGAGAATGCTCTTCACGACGAACGGAAAGCCTGTCTCCATCGGGGGAAAGAAACCCGAGAAGGTCACGTCCCTGGGAATCGCCAGGACCTTTCAGAACATCCGCCTGTTTGACAATCTCCCTGTTCTGGACAATGTCAAGATCGGCCGCCACTGCCGATTCAAGTCCAATATCTTCGGCGCGGTGGTCAAGACGCCGTTCCAGCGCCGTGAGGAGGAGGAGATCGAGGGGAGCTCCCGGGAGATCCTGGAGTTCGTGGGGCTGAAGGGGCGCGGAGACGAGATCGCCAGTTCCATGGCCTACGGTGATCAGCGGCGGCTGGAGATCGCCAGGGCCCTGGCCACGGATCCCAAGCTCATCATGCTGGACGAGCCTGCGGCCGGGATGAACCCGGGGGAAGCCCGGTCCCTCATGAACCTGATTCACAGGATTCGTGACAAAGGGGTCACCGTGCTGCTCATCGAGCACGACATGAAGGTGGTCATGGGAGTCTGCGAACGGGTCGTGGTGATCAACTACGGCCGCATGCTGACCACGGGGCTGCCCAGGGAGGTGCAGAACGACCCCAAGGTGATCGAGGCCTACCTGGGGACGGGGGCGTTCAATGCTGCTTAGGCTGGACAACGTCAAGACCTACTACGGAAACATTCGGGCCCTCAAAGGAATTTCCCTGGAGGTGGATGAAGGTGAAATTGTTTGTCTCATCGGAGCGAACGGCGCGGGAAAGTCCACAACCCTCATGACCATCAGCGGCGTGCTCATTCCCATTGAAGGAGATGTCTTCTACCGGGGAACGTCCATTGCCGGGGTGCGGGCCGACAACATTGTTCAGATGGGGGTATGTCAGGTGCCCGAGGGGCGCATGATTTTCCCCCTGCTCACGGTCATCGAGAACCTGGACATGGGGGCCTACCTGCGGCGGGACAAGGAAGGCGTCAAAAAGGACATCGCGAACGTGTTCGAGCTCTTCCCGGTTCTCAAGGAACGACAGAAACAGCATGGAGGGACCCTTTCCGGAGGAGAACAGCAGATGCTGGCCATCGGACGCGCCCTCATGAGCCGGCCCGAGCTCTTGCTCCTGGACGAGCCGTCCCTTGGGCTGGCCCCCATTGTCGTGGATTCCATCTTCGAGACCGTCCGCCGGATCAACGGGCAGGGCACCACCATTCTCCTGGTGGAGCAGAACGCCCAGATTGCGCTTCAGCTCTCCAGCCGGGGCTATGTGCTGGAGACCGGAGAGATCGCCCTGTCCGACTCTTCGGCCGATCTCCTGGCCAACGAGCAAGTGAGAAAGGCCTATCTGGGAGAATAGGACGGTGGAAGAGAGGAGAAGAGATTCATGAGGCCCCTGGACGGCCTTCGCGTGATCGAAATGGCGGGCCTCGCCCCTTCCCCGTTCTGCGGTATGATCCTTTCCGACTTCGGCGCCCAAGTCACGGTGGTTGATCGTCCTGTGAAGGGCGCTCCCGAGATCCCCAACATTATGGAGAAAAACCCGTTCGATCGAGGCAAACGATCCATTCGGGTGAACTTAAAGGCCCGCGAAGGCGTGCAAATCGTGCAGAAGATGATGCGCGGTGCGGACGTGCTCCTGGAGCCGTATCGGCCGGGTGTCATGGAGAAACTCGGACTTGGGCCGTCCGAGGCCTTTGTGGAGAATCCCCGGCTCGTATATGCGCGGCTCACCGGGTGGGGTCAAAGCGGCCCCTGGGCCGGGGCGGCCGGCCACGACATCGACTACATCGCCCTTTCCGGGGCCCTGTCCCTGTTCCGGCGCCCGGGCGACCCCCCGCTTCCTCCTTCCAATGTGCTCGGTGATTTCGCCGGAGGAGGGCTCCTCTGCGCACTGGGCATCCTTCTGGCCCTTGCGGCCCGGGAACGGACCGGACAGGGGCAGGTGGTGGACGCGGCCATGGTGGACGGGGCCTCTTATCTCTGCACTCAGTTCTACGGCCTCCTGGCGAACCACCTCATGACACTGGATATCGGCAAGAACATGTTGGACGGAGGCGCCCCCTATTACCAGACCTACAAAACCGCGGACGGCGGGTTTATGGCCGTGGGGGCCATTGAGGAACGGTTCTACCCGGAGTTTCTCCAGGGCCTGGGCCTGGACCCCGACACCCTTCCGGAGCGAAACGATACCAGTCGATGGCCGGAGATGAAGGCCCGCTTTGCCGAAGCCTTTCTGACACGGACACGGGAGGAATGGACCCGCGTCTTCGAGGCCCGGGACGCCTGTGTAGCACCGGTGCTGGGTCTCGACGAGGCGGGTGCCCATCCCCACAACCAGGCAAGAGGGCTGTTGACGCGGCTGGACGGCGTGCTTCAGCCTGCCCCTGCCCCCAGGCTCTCCTCCACGCCGGGACGGGCCGATCGCCCGGGCCGGCCGAGAGGCTCGGAGACGCGAGAGGTCCTGGAGGAATCGGGGCTGTCGAAAGAGGAAGTTCTGGCCCTGATGAAACGGGGTGTGGTGGAGTAGGGCATGCGGGTCCTCTTGGTCTATCCTCCGGTGCTCCACGAGCGTGTTCATCAGGAGGAAGTAGCTGTGCCGCCTTTGGGTGTCTACTATGTGGGGGCCCTTCTTCGGGAGCACGGCGTGGAAGCGGAAATCCTCAACGCTCACCACAAGGTCGAGGGCCCGAAGGAGTTTGAGGCGGCCCTGCAAAGGCTTCGACCCGATATGGTCGGCTTTTCCGTGCTGCATGCCAATCGCTGGGGCGCGGTGGACATGGCCCGGAAGGCCAAACAGATCAACCCCGGTGTCCCGGTGGCCTTTGGGGGAATCGGCGCGACGTTTTTGTGGGAGCAGGTTCTGGCAAACGTGCCGGAAGTGGACTATGTAGTGCTCGGAGAGGGGGAGCGGTCCTTTCTTCAGCTCGTCGAACACCTGGAGGAGGGGGGACAAGGGCTCCCCGAGCACATTCCCGGGCTTGCATTTCGTAAGGAGGGCAAGCCTGTCAAAACTTCGGAAGCCGCCCGCATCCAAGACCTGGACGGTCTTCCCCACCCTGCTGAATATTTCACCTATCAGCACGTGGCCGCAACCCGCGGCTGTACACGGAACTGCGCTTTTTGCGGTTCTCCCCGCTTCTGGGGCCGGGAGGTGAGGGCCCACTCACCGGCCTGGTTTGTGGAGGAGCTCGAATGCCTGAACCGCAAAGGAATCTCTTTTTTTTACTTCTCGGATGATACGTTTACAGCGGACCGGACACGGGTCATGCAGATCTGCCGGCGGATCCTGGACCGGGGACTTCGGATCACCTGGTTCGCCATCGCCCGTGTGGATCATGTGGACGAGGAGATGCTCGGCTGGATGCGGAGGGCCGGCTGCATCCAGATCAGCTATGGGGTGGAAAGCGGCTCCGAGGATATTCGAAAACGGCTGAACAAGCCCCTTCGAGAGGAACGCATTCGAAGAACCTTTGATCTCACCACCCGGTCCGGAATCCTGGCAAGGGGCTACTTCATCTATGGGTGCCCGGGGGAGACCTCCGGGACCATTGAGCAGAGCCTTGATCTGATTCGCAGGATTCGCCCTCTGGGGGCCATCTTCTACATTCTGGATGTGTTTCCGGGCACCGGCCTCTACGAGGATATGAGGAGAGCGGGGCGCATTTGCGATGGGGTCTGGCTGGAGCGGATCGAAGGGGTTCCTTACTTCGAGTTGGACCCGCACATCACGGAGGAGGATGTGCTTGCCTGGGGAAAGATCCTGCGAAACGGCTTCCACCGGCTCCTGGGCGGTTTCGCCGCGGATGCGGCGCTTCGGGAGGAGGAGGGCATGGAAGCGCTCAACGCCGACTTTTGCTCGCGTCTTGCCATGACCTTCAGCCATGGGGACTATGGCCGTATGGAGGCCGTCAAAGACCCTGAGGGCGTGGCTGAAACCCTCTATCGCCGGTCCCTGGGCTTTTTCCCGGATCCCCGTGCCTACCTGGGTCTCGGCATCCTTCTCCAGAAGCGAGGGGACCACCTGGAGGCGGCCCGGATCCTGGAGCAGGCCGTTGAACGCTACCCCCGGAGTGAACCTCTCGGTCTCGGCCTTGGGATCAGCTTCATGAGCCTGGGCCGGCTCGATGAGGCCCTTGCTCAGTTTTCCCGGTTCCCGGATTCCAGGGATGCCGGCGACTATGTGAAAAGGTGCCGGGAGCTCAAAGCCGCCGATTGAAAACCTGAACAGTCCTTGGTCCTGAGAAAAAACCCCAGGTCTGAATTGGAAACGGCCGCGGGTCCGGATATCAGGGATCAAAGGGCTAGACCTTCACCATGAGTCCGTCCCATGCAATGCTCACTCGAAGGGTGTGGTCTCCCGTGAGGAGACGGGCCAGCTTTCGAGTGTCCTCGAGGAGGCGGTCCAGCTCCTGATCCGAGTGATTCGGATCCTGGTGATATAATATGAGGTGCTCGACCCCGGCCTTCTGGGCGATCTCCACCCCGATCAGGTTGTTGGAGTGCCCCCAATCCTCTTTGACCGTGCAAGCGTCTGCAAATGTATACTGGGCGTCAAAAACAACCAGGTCCGCCCCTGCGAAAAAGGCTGTAAAGGGGGACAGGTCCTTTTCCGTCTTATTCTTGTGTTCGGCGTCGGTCGAGTAGACAACGGTTTTTCCCCCCCGTTCAAGGCGGTAGCCGAAGGATTTCCCGGGGTGGTTCTGCTTTTTCGGGAGGACCCGGAAGCCCTCGATGTCCGCCTCGTGGTCCGGTTCGAGCGTTTGAAAACGGACCTCCGCTCCAAGGTCACAGAGGGGAAGGGGGAAGAAAGGCGGGCTCTGTTGTGTGGAAAAGGCCTTTTCCAGGTCGGGGTGGCATCCGTAAATGGTGATTCGATTCCCGCGAACCAGGGCAGGGACAAAAAACGGGAATCCCTGGATGTGATCCCAATGCAGATGGGAAAGGAGAACATGAAACTCATGCGGCCGCTTGTCGGGTTCGAGACCCATGATGTGATTTCCGAAGTCTCGAAGACCGGATCCTGCATCGCAAAGCAGAAAGGCCTCTCCATCCCGAATCTCAACGCAGGAGGTGTTGGTCCCGTAAGTGGCGCGCTCGCTGAAGGGAAGCCGGCGGTCCATGAAGCCGTCCAGGTCGCTGCCTGGAGACAGCCCTAAATCGACCGCCTTCTCCAGTGCAGCCTTGACCTTTGCGCGTACGTCGCCGGCGTTCAGTGATGCGGGCAGAGATCCTCGGGTCCCCCAGAATCGTACGTCCATGGCCTTTTCTCTTTTTCGGCTGATAGGGGTTCTGATTTCCTCGACAATAAAACAATATAGTGAAACGGCAAAGGTGTGTCAAAACTTTAGCATCCATACCGAAATCTGCTATAAGGCGCTCTTGTATGAAGGCCCTCATCAAAGAAGTCCGGACGTATGCGATGAGCTGCGCGGACGGAGCCCGCGGCAGCCACGACTGGGAACACACGAGCCGGGTGCACGCCCTCTGCCTTCACATCGGCCGGGCCGAGGAAGCGGACCTGCTCGTACTGGAGCTCGCATCCTTTCTCCACGACGTGGGTAGAACAGCCCAGGACGAGGCAAACGGCGGAATCTGCCATGCAGAACTGGGCGCAGCCATGGCCCTCGATTTTTTGAAGGACAGGCTGCCGGCCGGAGAGTTGCTCGACAATGTGATCCACTGCATCCGCACCCACCGGTTCCGGGGCGACGCGCGGCCCGAGAGCCTGGAGGCCAGGGTCCTGTTCGACGCGGACAAGCTGGATGCCATCGGCGCTGTGGGGATCGGCCGGGCCTTCCAGTTCGCGGGCGAGGTAGGGGCCACTCTCCACAATCCCCTGGCCGATCCGGTGAGCACAGTACCATACACACGTGAGGACACCGCCTACCGGGAGTACCGGCTCAAGCTCTCCAGGGTTCGCGAGCGCATGCTAACACGGGAAGGCCGGCGGCTGGCCGAGGAGCGCCATGCCTTCATGGAGAGGTTTTTCGAGCGCTTCCTCGAAGAAGTCAAGGGCGAGAGATAAAATAGGACCACAGGGACAGGACCAGTCTTACGATTCCATCCCCTGTGGCGAGAGCTTTTCCTCCGGTTACCCGCTTGTCCAATCCGCCTTGGAGGAATCCCAGTAAGGGGAAAGGGACCTCAACCGCTCGATAATGGGAGGCAGCTTTTCGATTACGAAGTCGATCTCCTCCTCTGTATTGTACACGCTCAGGCTGAACCGGATGGAGCCGTGGGCCATGGTGAAGGGAACCCCCATGGCCCGCAGCACGTGGGACGGCTGGAGCGAGCCGGACGTGCATGCCGAGCCCGAGGAGGCGCAGATACCAAGCTCGTCCATCATGAGCAGTATGGATTCGCCTTCCACGAACTCGAAGCTGATGCTCGTGGTGTTCGGAAGGCGCTCGGCACCGCCGCCGTTCACCCTGCTGTTGGGGACGCGGGCCGTCAGCTCGTTCTCCAGCTTGTCCCGGAGACGGCTGACCTCGATGTTCTCCCGTTCCATTTTCACCGCGGCCAGGTCGCAGGCCTTTCCCAGGCCGATGATGCTCGGCGTGTTCTCGGTTCCGCCGCGGCGGCTGCGCTCCTGGTGCCCCCCGATGAGGTAAGGCGAGAACTTCGTGCCCTTCCTCACGTAGAGCACCCCGATGCCCTTTGGGGCGTGGAGCTTGTGCCCGGAGATGGAGAGCATGTCCACGGCGCTTTCCTTCAGCCGAACGGGGATCTTGCCCGCGATCTGGACGGCGTCGGTGTGAAAGAGGATCTCCTGCTCCCTTGCCATGCGGGCCGCCTCCTCCACCGGGAAGATCACGCCGGTTTCGTTGTTCGCCCACATGAGGCTCACCACTGCGGTGTCCGGACGAAGGCTCTCCGCGTAGCGGTCCATGTCAATCATTCCCTGTCCGTCCACCGGGACCTCGGTCACCTCGTATCCCTGCTCGGCCAGGCGCTGCCCCAGGGTGCGGATCGCCGGGTGCTCCACGCGGCTCATAACCACGTGGCGCTTCCCCGGGTTGGTGGCGAGGGCCGACATCACTGCGGTGTTGTCGCTCTCCGTGCCGCAGCTCGTAAAGATGATCTCTTCGGGCTCGGCCCCCAGGAGAGCGGCCACGCGCTTGCGCGAATCCTCCAACCTGGCCGCCATCTGTCCGCCGAACCGATGCGCGCTTGAAGGGTTGCCGTAGAACTCGCTGAAGCAGGGCTCCATGGCTGCGACCACTTCCGGGGCCACCCGGGTGGTGGCGTTGTTGTCCAGGTAGATGGTTTTCATGAGCGCACCTCCTCCACCATGAGCTCCGGCGAAACCAATTCCCGGAGCTTGCCTTCCACGAAGTTTTTCATGGTCTGCTCGCTGGCCTTGCACACGGCGCAGGCACCCCGCATTGAGAGCAGCACGCGGTTTCCGATCACGTCCACGAGCTCGATGTCCCCGCCGTCCTGCCTTAGAGCCGGCCGGATCTCGTTTTCCAGGGTCTCCTCGATGAGGCGGATTTTCCGGATGTTGCTCATTCCAGGCGGAGCCTTGGGCTGTTTCTCGGCCCGGACCCGGCTGATGATCTCGCGGATATTGTCGTGGCAGCTCTCGCATCCGCCGCCGGCCTTGGTGTAGTTCGTGACCTCCTCGATGGTGGCGAGGTTGTTTTCCCTCACGGCCTTCTCGATCTGTCGGTTGGTCACGCCGAAGCACTCGCAGACGATCTCCCCCTGTTCCTCCTGCTGCAGGGGTTCGCCCCGGTAGTCTGCAAGGGCTTTCTCCAGGGCCTGTTGCCCGAGCACGGAGCAGTGCATCTTCTCCTTGGGCAGCCCTCCGAGGTAGTCGGCGATTTCCTGGTTGGTGATTTTTTCGGCCTCTTCCACGGTCTTCCCCTTGAGGATCTCGGTGAGGGCCGAGGCCGAGGCGATGGCGCTGGCGCATCCGAAGGTCTGAAAGCGGGCGTCATCGATGACACCCTGGTCATTGATCTTGAGGCAGAGCTTGAGGGCGTCTCCGCACGCCATGGAACCCACCTCGCCCACGCCGTCCGCGTCTTCGATCACACCGGCGTTCTTTGGGTTCAAAAACAGCTCTTTGACTTTGTCCGTGTACTCCCACATGGATGGTCTCCTTGTTCCTTGATAGTTTCCATCCGGAAAGGGTCTTTTTTGCCAA
>CAZQCK010000079.1:0-15935 GCA_964591925.1 uncultured Desulfobacterales bacterium | reverse complement strand
GACCTTCGGAGCCTGCATAACGTCTGTTGGGTTGCGGGCGATGGCCCGCCTTAGCTTCTTTTTGTTGAATATACTGAGCTTGCTGCCAGCAACGTTACACTGAAACACCAGAGGAGCCCGGCAGATAGACATGCATTACTAGCGTGTAACTTTAGGCGAGGCTGAGCACCTGGTTGTGAAGGCATAAAAAGTTAATCTGGTGCTCGGCACACCCGTCGGGAAACGAGTGTTGCTTTACAATCAACGGAGCATAAAAACGGCCAAAAAGGCCGCACAGCAGATTGCGGCATCTCTTGATGTACCGGTGCCGGACCACAGCGACACGGCCTGAATCGGTCGCAAACGGCGCACTTCATTCACCCCCGCCAGGGGATGGTTCACCTGCCGGGGCAACCCGCCCAAACAACACCTGAACACAATATCAATTGAAAAGACACTCCGGGCTCACCAAAACTTCACCAACTGCTTGTAATCCTGTGTCAAGTTCCCCGGCAGAACTTCACCATACCATTCCTCATAACAAGGAGGGTCCTACGTGACCACTTCAACTGCGACGGAAAGTCACGCTCTTGCTCTGGATATAAACACCACCAATCCCTTTGCAGCCATGTTCCTCAGTGCGGCCAGGCAACCCATAGAACACGTTTTCTGCCTCAAACGAATCAGAGCCTTATACAGTGAGGTTTCCGGGCCGTTCTCAGGCAAAGAATTTCTGGAGCGGACGCTTGAGACATTGCAGATCAAAACAAGCATACGACCCGGGGACTTTGAACGTATTCCTGATGTGGGTCCGGCTGTGCTGGTATCCAACCACCCCTTCGGCATTGTGGATCCCATGGTTATCCTCTCCGCAGTCCTCTCGGTTCGCCCGGACGTGAAGGTAATGGGCAATCACCTGCTGAGCAGGATTCCAGAGCTGAGAGATATTCTGATCCCCGTAAACCCATTCGGAGGAAACCGCGCAACAAGAGACAATACACAGGCTCTCAGGCGATGCCTGCACATTCTCAGGGAGGGTCAAATGCTCTGCATGTTTCCTTCCGGGACCGTATCCCATCTGCATGTCCGCCCCGGCCCTCCCCGCATCATCGACCCTCCTTGGAATCCCATGGCCGCTCGACTGGCCTGCAAGACGGGTGCGCTTACGGTACCGGCATACGTGGCGGGCAGAAACAGCCTCATGTTTCAAATGGCAGGTCTCATCCGTCCCATGCTCAGGACCGCACTTCTTCCGAGGGAGACCGTCAAGAAACTCGGGGTGAGCATTCAGGTGCGCATAGGCGGTCCTGTTTCAGCAGAACGCCTTCAGCGCATTCCGGGCGATGAAGAGCGAATCGGATTTCTTCGATCCCGCACATACCTCTTGGCTGAAGGGCGTAAAAGCATTAGGAGGTCCTTCCCGGGCCGGCCTCGAACTTCCAAGCTGATGCCCCTTAATCGTGCCCAAACGCCGGAACGACTTGCCCGAGAAATGAGGGAGCTCCCGGCCGAACAGATCCTCGCTGAAAACGAGACATTTCAGGTGCTGAGGGCGGAGGCTCGACAAATACCATGTGTGCTCAAGGAAATAGCCAGGTTGCGGGAGCAGGCTTTTCGGCAGGCGGGAGGAGGGACCGGCAAGTCCATGGACATGGACCGCTTTGACCTTCATTACCAGCAGCTGATACTGTGGAATAGGGAAAAACAGGAGGTGGCCGGGGGATACCGAATGGGCCTCTCCCGGCAGATTCTTCCGGTTTTCGGGCCGCGGGGGTTCTACACAAACACCCTGTTTCATTATGACAGACGGTTCCTGGACCGGATCGGGCCGGCCATAGAGCTTGGGCGCTCCTTTGTCAGGGAGGAGTACCAGAAGAACTACCAACCGCTTTTCCTGCTCTGGAAAGGCGTTGCACGATTCGTATCTCTTAACCCGGAGTACCGCCATCTCTTCGGGCCTGTCAGCATCACCCGTGCCTATCAAAGCCGCTCTCTTCAAATCATGGTTGCATTCCTCAAAGAAAACAGGAAGCTTACTGAACTGGCCCGGCTTGTCCGACCCAGGCGCCCCTTCATGAAAAGAGGTCTGAAATCCTTGGAGGACCGCAGTGCAGTTAAGACACTGCAACACATCCGGGATCTATCGGACCTCATCTCCGAGATCGAAGAGGATCGAAAAGGGGTTCCCGTGCTCATCCGGCAGTACATGCGGCTCGGGGGCGAGGTGCTGGGATTCAATGTGGACCCTGATTTCCGTGACGCCCTTGACGCCCTGATACTGGTGGATCTCAGTCGTACGGATCAGAAAACCCTGGCCAGATACATGGGAAAGAAGCCGTCTGAAGCATTCCTCCGAACCCACACAATCCATGAAATGGCGCATGCAAATGGATGACAGTTCATTCCAAGAGAAGGTTTGGAAGGCGAAACCCAAGATCCTGAAGGCCCTCCCTATTTCGGCCTTTATGCGTCTCATAAAGCCCTTGCCAAAAACGGTTCCCATGACCCAAGGAGGGCGCCCGTGCCCAGGATTGATTTTTCAACCAAATTTTCACTTAGTGCTAATGGTTCTCGAACATAGCCGGCCTATCTATGAATCCCGAAGCGCCTCAACCGACGATTCACACAGGAGGATGTCATGAAATATTTTTCCATCGCCACCGAGCATCTGACCAAGGTTTACTCGAACGGAACCTGCGCCGTGCGTGATGTCAGCTTTTCCGTGAAAAGCGAGGACCTCTTGATCATTCTGGGGCCTTCCGGAGCCGGCAAGTCCACCCTGCTTCGTTGCCTGAACCGTCTGATCGAGCCCACCTCGGGCCGCATCATGCTCAACGGCAATGACATTACCCACGTCGGGGGCATGAGGCTGCAGGACGTTCGAAAGCGGGTCGGCATTATCTTTCAGCAGTTCAACCTGGTGGGCCGGCTCAGTGTGCTCGACAATGTCCTGGCCGGCCGGCTCACACACTGCGGCAACGTGTTCTGGCACACCACGTCGCTCTTTCGCCTGTTTCCGAAGCGGGAGCAGGAGTTCGCGTTCGAGTGCCTGAAGAAGGTGCGCATCGAGTCCCTGGCCTATCAGCGGGCGGACACCCTCTCCGGCGGGCAGATGCAGAGGGTGGCCATCGCCCGTGCACTGGCCCAGGAGCCCTATGTGTTCCTGGCCGACGAGCCCGTGGCGAGCCTCGATCCGGCCAGCGCCGAGATTGTAATGGAGACCCTGCAGGACATTCAGGAAACACAGCACATCCCCGTCATCGTAAACCTCCACCAGATCGGTCTGGCAGAGCGCTACGCCAAGCGTCTCTTCGGCATGGCCAATGCGGAGATGGTCTTTGAGGGGGGAAGCCGTGCCTTGACGCCCGAGGTGATCGAACGGATCTACGGGGTGGAAGTGGATCCGAAGACCGGCCGTCCGAAAGGACGGAATCAATTGGAAGCAGAAGGGGCCTTGGAGCCATCGCCCAATGCGGAAGTCGCGCCTCTGATCGCGCGGCAGGAGCTGAAGGCGACGGCCTCGGGTTAGAACGGAGGCCCTGTTCCCGTTCAGGGAAGATCACGTTCAACCGGTGCGGAACCCGCACCCCCATCCTGCGGAAACGCAAAACACGAGGAGGAGATCATGATGAAGTGGAAAAGAAGCGGATTGTTGATGGCAGCGGCTTTGCTGTGCAGCCTGCTGATGTTCGGAACAGCGGCCTACGGGTCGCCCGACTGGCCAAGCAAGATCAAGGTCGGATTGATTCCTACGGAAGGCGGCGCGGATATTATCGCACGGTTTCAACCCCTGATCGACCACTTGAAAGCCACTCTGGAGATCGGCGTAGAGCCGTTCAGCGCCTCGGACTATGCCGGGATCATCACGGCCATGGCCCACAAACACATAGACTTCGCCTACTTCGGGCCCAAGAGCTATACGGAGGCCTCGGCCCGGGCCAACGCCGAGGCCCTGGCCCTCGAGCTCAACAAGGACGGCGCCCGTGGATACTACGGCATCATCATCACCAAGAAGAACTCAGGCATCGATACCCTGGAAACGGCCATTCGAAACAACCGGACCTTCGCCTTCACCGATCCCAACTCCACCTCCGGATGTCTGGTGCCGAGCGTCCTGTTCTATAGGGATCTCGAGACCCCACCCGAAGAGCTCTTCAAAGAGGTGAGCTTTTCCGGCTCCCACGGAGCGAGCATTCTGGCCGTCAAGAACGGCAAGGTGGAGGTTGCATCCACGAACAACATCGACATGGACCGCATGATTGAGAAGGGATCGGTCTCCCCGGACGACTTCAACATCATCTGGCGTTCGGAGCTGATTCCAGGTGCCCCCATGTGCGGCCGAAAGGACCTCCCCAACAGCCTCAAGGCCGCATTCACCGGCGCCCTCATGAGCTTCAACTTCGACAAGAAGGGCATCGAAAAGATTCAGAACGGCGGCTATGCCCCTGTAAACGACAGCACCTATGACGTGGTCCGCTACATGAAGCGGCTCAAGGCCCAGCTTCAGGAGCAACAGGGGGATTAGCCCTCTTCGTATGCGCCTTCTCGACGCGGGAACCCGGAATGGTTCGACCGTTCCGGGTTCTTCCCCATTTATTCAGCCCTTGCCGAAGATTGGACGCTAATCATGGCCTTTGATACCACTCAACCAAAGACCGAGGTCATTCACTTCCCTCTCACCCGGGGCATCCACCTGCTGCTGGCAGGCGCAGGCCTCACACTGCTGGCCTTCTTCCTGCCGTGGTTTCGAGCCGACGGCGTGTCCGTCTCGGGTTGGACCCTGTGCCTGTACGGATACGGCTTTCTCTGGGTGCCGCCCGCTCTTGCCTTTTCGGCCGTTCTGCTCTCCCTCCGCAACCGCAATGCCCGCCCCGCCGCCGTTATGCTGCCCGGCGTGGGAGGACTCCTCTGTCTGTTCCTTCTCTTCTGCATGGTGGTCAACTACGACGACGGCACCCTCGCTCTGGTACTCGACAAGCACACGCCTGCATACGTCCGCCTGACCATCGAGGGACAAAAGGTCGCCTTGAGCGGTTTCCAACACACCGGGCCGGGTCTCTATGGGACGCTATCCGGTCTGCTCCTCTCGGTTGCGGCCCCTCTTCTGCGCGCCAAGCCCAAAGGCCCTTTGCGCAAAGCCTCGAAGGACAACTGCCGTCCTTCCCAGGCCGAATCCCTGGACGACCTGCGCGCGGCTTGGACCCACACACATGAGCTCAAGATCGCCGCCGCATGCCTCCTCGCAGGGTGCATTCTCATCTTCACCTACACGTGGTGCGACATGAGCCCGACGAGGGTCTGGGAAAACCGCGGAAACGCCCGGGAGTATCTGTTTGGAAGGGACCTGTCCGAATCGGATATCCGGTATATC
Source organism: uncultured Desulfobacterales bacterium (assembly GCA_964591925.1). GTDB lineage: Bacteria > Desulfobacterota > DSM-4660 > Desulfatiglandales > HGW-15 > JAIPEI01. The sequence goes on along the minus strand of CAZQCK010000079.1, from coordinate 10,585 downwards.
GAAGATCAGGTAAAACGGGCTCCGGAGATCCAGGCCCAGGGAAAGGCGCGGGAGATCCAGGACAACAAGTACCGGGCAGTCCCTGTGGAGCAGCAGCCCGGGCTCGAAGCAAAGATGAAAGAGAACGAGGCCATGGTCCGGGAGGTCCTGGATGAAATGACCGAAGAAGAGAAAGCGGCGCTTCGCGAACAGGCCCGTACATACGCGCTGCAGGAAAAACAGGGCGGCTACTTTCCACCGGAAACCGCATGGCCGAGGCTGAAGGGATACATTGTTGCGCTCCTCGAAACCGTGGCCATTGCCATATGGGGAACTCTACTCGCAGTGATATGCTCGGTTCCCGCGGCACTGCTGGCCGCTCGAAACACCCTGCCCCTTATCCTGCCCGGAGACGGCCGCATGTCCCGGGCCGCCCGATGGCTCGCCGTGTTCGGTGTGCGACGCTTTCTCGATGCCTGCAGAGGCTTCAACGAGTTCGTCATGGCCCTGATCTTCGTAGCGGTGATCGGACTCGGCCCCTACGCGGGAATTCTGGCCCTCTGGATTCACACCTTCGGCATCCTCGGTAAGGTGTTCAGCGAGCAAATCGAAGCCATTGATCCGGGCCAGGTGGAGGCCCTTTCGAGCACCGGGGCCTATGTGGATCAGACCATAGCCTTCTCGGTGCTGCCGCAGGTCATGCCCGGATTCGTGAGCTACGCCCTGCTGCGGTTCGAATCCAATGTGCGAAGCGCCACCGTCCTGGGATTCGTGGGGGCGGGAGGCATCGGATTTCTCATTTTCGACAAGCTCAACGGCTACCTGTTCCGCGAAGTCTGTACCATGATGATTATCATCATCCTCGCCGTGGGCATCATCGACTTTTTTTGCGGCAAGCTGCGCAGCCGGTTCATCTAGCCCGAACGAAGCGTCCGATCCGTTTCGTTGGAAGATCCGGCCAGCCTTTTTAGGTAGGGATAGAGTCCCGGCGTGCAGGCAATGATCTCCCAGCCGTCCGTATCCACCTCCACCGCGTCGCACACCCCGCCGCTCTCCTGCAGAATCAGCCGGCCTGCGGCGAAGTCCCAGGGCCGGACCCGTCCCTGAATCAGCGCGGACATGCGGCCGCAGGCCACGGCGGTCAGGTCAAGGGCTGTGGATCCGAACATTCGGAGCTTCCGCACATCACGGACCAGGGAGGCGCTCATGGCGCACATACGTTCCATGGTCTCCTCACGGTTGCCCAGGCTGATGGCTACGACCGCATTCTCCACCGCCGTGTCCATACCCACGGCGACGGGCCGCCCGTTGCAGGTCGCCCCTCCTCCCATGACACCGCAGAACAGCTCGTCGAATACCGGCACATACACCACTCCGACGATCGCTTCCCCCATGGAAGCCGTGACGGCGTCCCCTGTAGCGGCGGACGAGTACGGCCTTGCGTAGCAGGCCACACTGACGCAGAAGCAGGGCAGGCCTTGATAGTAGTTTACGCTTCCGTCCAGGGGGTCGATGATCCAGAGGCGGTCGGATGTCCCGGGCCGATACCCGGTCTCCTCGGCCAGGATGCCGTGGTCCGGAAAGGCCCCCGCAATGATCCGAATGATGGTCTCCTCACTGAGGCGATCCACGGCCAGCTTGAGATCGTGACGGCGGACAACATCGACAGCCGTTTCCCGGCGAAACCCTTCGAGCTGAAGCCTTCCCGCGGCCCGGGCCGCTTTCTCAGCCGTCTCCCGAATGTCTGGAAGGGAATCCAATACCATGGCCTCCGCTTTCTAGAGCTCAGGCGTACTCCATGAATCCGGCGGGAGAAGCGAACGTGGAAAAGACCGGCCGGCCTTCCGCAAAAGTGGCGCGAATGCGGGGGACCCCTTCCGCGGCGTCCACCAGGACCAGGTCGGCGCTCAGTCCTGCTCGAACGGCGCCGATCCTCCCATCCAGTCCCACCGCACGGGCGGGATTGAGGCTCACCATGTTGACCAGCTCGTGAAGGGGCGCCACTTCCAGGCGATGGAGCTCGAACACGGCGTGGAGCATGGAGGCAGGTGCATAGTCCGAGGCGATGATGTCGCACCACCCCCGGCGAACCGCCTCCCGGCCGCTCAGGTTGCCGGTGAGCGATTCCCCTCTCAGCACGTTGGGTGCGCCCATGAGCACATGCAGTCCCAGACGGGAGGCTCTTTGTGCGGCCTCCGTATTGACCGGAAACTCGCAGAAGCGGATCCCAAGATCCCGCAGCCAGGTAACCTTTTCAGCGCTGTCGTCGTCGTGGCTGGCCATGGGGACGCCGCACTTCCGGCACAGGGCGGCCAGGTGCTCCACATGAACCATATTCAGACTCCGCCGCGCTTCCATACGGCGTTCGGCCAGGACCTCCAGCTCCTCGGCCGTCATGTGGTCCACGGTACCGTAATAGGCCTTGAAATGGTCCATGGACACGAACTGCCCCTGCCCCGGGGTGTGGTCCATGATGGAGAAGAGGTGGACCCGCCCTTCGCGAATCAACACCTCCATCAGGGGAGCGCACTCCGTATCGATGATCTCGTATCGGGCGTGAATCAGGTTCCGGACGGTCAGACGGCCGGCCAGGGCGTGAATGTCCAGAACCACGGAGCGAGCCACCTCCGCCCGGCGCATCTCATTCTTGTCCGTAGCGCTGAAGGAGAGCGAATGGAACATGGTGGTGATGCCGCAGGCGGCGAGCCGCTTGTCCAGCTCGATCAGCGCCATCTCCACGGGGAACCGCCCGCCCGGCCTGGGCTGAATCTCGGATTCCACAGCATCCGAGTGCAGATCGATGAACCCTGGTAGAATCAAGAGACCTGTGGCATCCACCACGGGCTGCTTCAGGGACAGGTCTCCGGTGCCGACAACCGCAATCCTGCCTGCCTTCACCACCACCGAGGCGTTTTCCAGTAAGCCGTCCGGGCTCACCACGGTACCGTTCACGATGATGCAACCAGGGACTTCCTCGAGGTTCATGGCCGCTTCACGCACAGAACTCTCCTTTCAAGTACCCCTCCACCGCCGTCGAAAAGCGCTTTCGAACCGGCGTGGCCGAAATTTCCGCCACCTTGGTAAAGGGCGACACATAACGGGTCACCACCGCACCGGCCCCCACAGCCGCGCCGGTTCCGAAGTTCAGTCCTCTCTTCCCCGAAAGATCAGCTCCCACCATGGCTGCACTCCCCTCTACTAGACCTGCTCCCCGGTCGAATACCCGCCGGCCCCATAGTCGTTCTTCATCGGTCCCGCGATCTCTACGATACGGGCCGCCAGGCGCCGGCGGACGTTCTCGTCGTGAAAAATTCCGATCACCGAGCTGCCTCCGTCGATCTTACCCTGAATCATTTCAATCACCGTGTCCCGGTTCAAAGGATCGAGCGAGGCGGTGGGCTCGTCGAGCAGCAGGATAGGATAGTCTGCCACAAAGCCACGCGCCAGATTGACCCTCTGTTGCTCTCCTCCGGAAAACGTGCTAGGAGAAAGCCGCCACAAGCGCCTCGGGATTCTCAACCGTACGAGAAGTTTTTCGGCTTGCGCTTGCGCCGTGCCCTCGTCCACCCCCCGCTCCCGCAAAGGCTCCGCAACCACCTGCAAGGCCGGGACCCTCGGAACCACGCGAAGAAACTGGCTCACATAACCGACGGTCCATCGCCGAACCGACAGAACGGTGTGGGGATCCGCAGCGGCGAGATCGACTGCGCCGCCCCTGTGGCGGATTCGAATGCTCCCCTGCTCCAGCCGATAGTTCCCATAGAGAAGCCTGAGCAGGGTGCTCTTGCCGGCACCGGACACCCCCACCAGGGCCACGCTCTCTCCGGGCAGGACGTCGAAACAAAAGTCCTCGAACACCGGGATGTGAACGTTGCCCTGCGTGTGCAGGACGAACCGCTTGTGAACTCCACGTGCCCGGACGAGCGTGTTCATACACACCTCACGGCGGGAGGATGGAGGAGACCAGGAGCTGGGTGTAGGGGTGATGTGGATCATCCAGAACCTGGTCGGTGAGGCCGCGTTCCACCACCTCTCCCGACTTCATCACAAACAACCTGTGCGCCAATAGCCTTGCCACGGCCAGATCGTGGGTCACCATGAGCATTGAGAGCCCGAGCTCCATGACCAGCCGTCGAAGAATGTCCAGTAGCCTGGCCTGAACCGACACGTCGAGGCCGCTAGTGGGCTCGTCCATGAACAGAACCCGGGGGCTGGTGACGAGATTCCGGGCGATCTGAAGGCGCTGCTGCATGCCTCCGGAAAAGGTGCCCGGCGGGTCATCGATCCTTTCGGAATCGATCTCCACGCGCTCCAGCCACTCGAGGGCCTGCCCGCGAATGCGACCGTAATGTCGCACGCCGTTGGCCAGGAGCCGCTCCCCGATGTTGCCGCCGGCGCTGATCCTCATTCTCAAGCCGTCGCGTGCGTTCTGGTGGACGTAGCCCATCTCGCTCCGCATGACCCGCCGCTTCAGGGACAGGGACGTCTCACCGAGATCCAGCCATCCGTGTTGCCGGCTCCGATAGCGCACGAGGCCCTCGGACGGCGCCATGCGACCGGAGGCGCACCGGAGCACCGTGGTCTTTCCGGAGCCCGACTCTCCCACGATTCCGAGAACCTCACCCGGCCAGAGGCGAAAGGAGATGCCCCTGCATCCCACGACGCTACCGTACAACCGGCTCAGGGACGATACTTCGAGAAGGGGGCTTTCCGGCTCGCCACTCACTCATGTCTCCTTCGGGCCGTGGCGCCGGGTGGATGTCATCAAGGCCTGCGATTCAGCCTGAGTCCCTCGATGTCCGCTCTGCGTCCTCTGACGGCAGAAATCGGTGTCCGAGCATACATAGAGCCTGCCGCCCCGATCGTCCACTACGATCTCGTCCAGAAAGCTGTTTCCAGAGCCGCAGATCGCGCAGACCCTGGGCCAGGACTCAACCTCGAACGGATGGTCCTCGAAATCCAGGCTCTCTACAGTAGTGTAGGGAGGCACGGCATAGATGCGTTTTTCCCTGCCGGCGCCGAAGATCTGAAGTGCGGCCATGCGATGCATCTTGGGGTTGTCGAACTTGGGAATGGGCGATGGACTCATAAGGTAGCGCCTGTTGACCATGACCGGGTAGTCGAACGAGGTGGCGATCCTGCCTTGTCTGGCGATGTCTTCGTAGAGCTTGACGTACATCACGCCATACTCCGCCAGTGCGTGCATTCGGCGTGTCTCGTCGACGCGCGGTTCGATGAGCCGTAACGGCTCCGGAATGGGCACCTGGTAAACCACTACCTGGTCCTCGCATAGCGGGGTTTCAGGAATCCGGTGCCTGGTCTGAATGATGGAGGCTTCCCGGGTGCAAGTGGTGACGGCCACACCCGCGGTTCGGGCGAAAAACCGTCGAATGCTGACCGCGTTCGTGGTGTCGTCCGCCCCCTGGTCGATGACCTTGAGGACGTCCTCCGGACCGATCAGGGAGGCTGTGACCTGAATCCCCCCGGTGCCCCAGCCGTAGGGCAGGGGCATTTCCCGGCTGCCGAAGGGCACCTGATGACCCGGAATCGCGACGGCCTTCAAAATGCTGCGGCGGATCATCCGCTTGGTCTGCTCGTCGAGGTAGGCGAAGCTGTACCCGGCAAGCGGCGTGAACCCGCTTGCATGTTTGCCGAAGCCGTCCCGCGCCGGCTCATTCCTCTTCATGGGGCCCACCTGCCGACCGCTCTGCAAAATACGCCTTCCGCATACGCCGCATTAGGTTCAAATCGGACTGGAAATCCACATAGTGAGGAAGCTTGAGGTGTTGCACGAATCCGGAGGCCTCCACGTTGTCGCTGTGAAACAGCACGAACTCCTCGTCCTGAGCCGGGTAGTCCGCGTCTTCGCCCAGCTCACGGCAGCGGAGAGCGCGGTCCACCATGGACATGGACATGGCCTTGCGCTCGCAGTGACCGAAGACGAGTCCGTACCCGGTCTTGAACTCCGGCGGGGACTCGGAGCTTCCGGCGAACCGATTGATCATGGTACACTCCGTCACCTCTACGGTTCCGACCACCACCGGGAACCCGAGCTCCTCGGGGATCCATTCCACGACGACCTCGCCGTATCGAATCTCTCCCAGGAACGGATGTGCATCGTACCCGAACCCCCGCTGAAGGGAGTAGGCCATGGACAGAAGAAACCCTTCGTCCCCCCGGGAGAGGTTCTGGAGCCTGACGTCCCTGCCGGCCGGAAGGAGCAGCGGCTGCCGGGTGAGGTCTCCCACTTCCTGTGAGGGACCTTCCCGGGGCTCCTCCTCCACCAGCTCCTCTAGGCGCAGCAGATCCGTGATCCGAGCCATGGTAAGCTGTTCCGCCCCCGAAGGTTTCGGGGCTTGCGCTTCTCCTTCTGCGCACCGCCCGCGCGATTCGTCCTCCATCAGGGAGAAATCTAGCAGACGGTGGGTGTAGTCGTAGGTGGGTCCCAGGACCTGCCCGCCGGGCAGATCCTTGAAGGCGGCCGACACCCGCCTCTTCACCACCATGCGCCCCGTATCCAGGGGCTCTGAGCATCCGAACCGAACCAGGGTGGTGCGATAGGCGCGAAGCAGAAAGACTGCCTCCACCACATCTCCCTGGGCCTGTTTGACGGCCAGGGAGGCCAGCCGGCGGTCGTAGAGGGAACCTTCGCTCATCACCCGGTCGACCGCCAGGCCTAGCTGGCTCTCCACCTGGTCCAGGGTCAACTCCGGAACGGACGGATCCCCCCGTCGCTTTCGGGCGAGCAGCTCGTGGGCTTCCTGAATGGACTTTTCCCCTCCCTTGGCGGCGACATACATGGGTCATTCCTCGATTCGTGTGGAACGCGGCAATGCCGTGAGATCGTTACGGGAAGCGAAAATAAAGTCCAGGCCCAGCGGAAATCTGCGGGCCATGCTCATCCGCTCTTCCCAGAACAATGGAGGCAAACCCTTGACCCAAAGGCGGGCCTCCGTCTCTATGCCCGGTCCGCTCAGCCTGGCACCTCTCTCGTTCCCCATGTCCTCCACCTGGACCACCACGGTGGCTCCCCGTTCCGGCCGCTCTTCCTCCCCGGGATGAAAGCGGTCTAGAGGACTGAGAGACAAAAACCGGGTGATCAGCACGAACCAGGCGTCCCGGGTTACCCCCGTTCTTGGAGCACCGCAGTGAAAACGCAGCCAGGCCAGAGCGGGACTCTGATCCGGCAGGTCCGTCCAGAAAGGCGTTTCGTAATCCAGAAGGGTCAGGCACACCGCCCCGAAGGCGGGATGCACGGGCTCGGGCGGAGCCAGCGTCATTCCCGCCGCCGTCATCCGTCCGGGACGGGACATGGCCTTCAGAATGGATCGGAAGGCTTCCTGAGATTCCGCTGAAGACATGAAACCGTGAGGCATACGAAAGTGCTTTGGCATCTCCATGTTCATGCTATTCGCCCCGCACCATGGTGAAGAAATCGACCCGCGTGCGCTCGGTCTCTTCCCGGACTGCCTTCCTTCGAGCCTGCTGCTCCCTGTGAAGAGGCTCGACAACCTGCTTCCGAACTCGGGGTGCGATGTGCGGATCCTGCAGCAGGGCGTCGAACAAAGCGGCGAGCTCGGCATGCCGGTGCTCCCGGCCCATGACGTAGGCTGTTCCCACATGCCCGCTGTCGAGCTCGAGGGTACAGCGGGTCACGGGCACCTCCCCTAGATGAAACGGCGCCCCGGTGCCGCCGGCCCTTCCGCGAACCATAATCAACCCGGTCTCCGGCGGCCGCAGCAATCGATACTCCGGGCGATCCTGAAGGGCTTTCCACGAGGCTTCCAGGACCGAAGAGGAAGCCCTGGCCAGGATGCCCATCCAACGCCGTCTCTGTTCTGTACTCGCACTCAACGTCATACCCCGCTTATGCCTCTCTGCTGTGCGACTTCGATTAGGCCCGCATTAAATTTCTGTGAGAAACGGGCCTCGGAGGAACATCAACACAATCCGCACACAATCCTAACGCATATACAATGCGGAGGTTCTACATGGTGCGAAACTCAATGACGGGGGCCGGCCGGGCTCCCCCTTGCATTTCGAACCAGGAGGACAAAACCATGAAACCCAGGCCGAGGCGGGCCGATCTCCACGTTCACTCCAAGTTTTCCACCAGGCCCTCCGAATGGATTCTTCGACGAATCGGGTGCTCGGAGAGCTACACTGAGCCGTCCCAGCTCTACGCGATCGCCAGGGCTCGCGGGATGGACTTCGTCACCATCACAGACCACAACACCATCGCCGGCAGCCTCGAGATCGCGCACCTGGAGAACACCTTTGTCAGCGAGGAGGTCACCACCTACTTTCCGGAGGACAGCTGCAAGCTCCATGTCCTGGTCCACAACATCACGGAAGCCCAGCACGAGGACATCACCCGCCTTCGGGAAAACGTATTCGAGCTCGTTCCCTACCTGAACCGGGAGGGAATCGCTCACGCCGTGGCCCATCCCCTGTACAGCGTCAACGATCGGCTCACGAAAGATCATGTGGAGAAGCTCCTGCTCCTCTTCAACATCCTCGAGCTGAACGGATCGAGGGATGAGTACCAGAACCGGATTCTTCGCGAAATCTTGAACCGGCTCACAGAGGAGGACCTGGATTTTCTCGAAAGCAAGCACGGTGTTTCCCCCTTCGGCGTCCATCCCTGGAAAAAGCGCCTCATCGGAGGATCGGACGACCACAGTGCCTTGAACATCGCCAGCACTTGGACGGTCGTGGACGGTGCGGACACCGTCGGCGAGTTCCTCTCCGGGACCGCTCGCGGAAGAGGGGTTGTGGAGGGCCGGTCCTCGTCCCCCAAGACCCTGGCCCACAACATCTACAGCATCGCCTACCAGTTCTACGGCCGGAAGCTCTCTCTGGATCGCTTCATCAGCCGGGAGCTTCTCTTTCGCTTCGTGGATCGGGCCCTGAAGCCGTCCGGTGGCGAGGAGCAGCGTCTGGTGGACCGGCTGAAAACCACCCTGGCCGTTCACATGCCGAGGCTGCCGTTCAACCGGCCCTCGCCGAGCACCTTGACGGGGCTTCTGCAGAAGGAGGCCAAGGGGGTCATTGTCGGCAACGAGCGGATGAACCGTTTTCTTCGAAAACCCGCGCAAGGTCCCCTGAACAGCGAGGAGGCCTGGTACGGCTTTGTGGTGGACATGTCTAACAAGATCCTGCGGCAGTTCGCGGACGCCATCATGGCCAGCCTTTCCGGCGCGAACCTCTTTCATCTGTTCCACACCATCGGATCGGCCGGGTCTCTCTACACCATGCTCGCGCCTTACTTCGTCGCCTACTCGGTCTTCACCAAGGACCGCCGATTCTGTGATCACTGCCGTGATCACCTGCACGGCGATCGAAGCGACACTCCCAAACGGCTCAAGATCGCCCACTTCACAGACACGTTCTACGAGGTCAACGGGGTGGCCAAGACGCTTCAGCTGCACGTAAAAATGGCCCTGAAAAACCAGAAGCAGCAGGTCATTCTCACATGCAACCCCGAACCCGACACCACCGGAGTGGTCAACTTCTCCCCCATCGGCACCTATGAGATGCCCGAGTATCCGGACATGAAGCTTTTCTATCCTCCCCTGCTGGAAATGCTTCACTACTGCTATGAGGAGTCGTTCACCCACATTCACTCCGCCACACCGGGCCCCATCGGCCTCGCGGCCCTGGCCATCGCCCGCATCCTCAAGCGCCCGATTTGCAGCACCTATCACACGGCCCTCCCTCAGTACGTGGCTCAGTTCACCGAGGACGCAGCCATGGAAGAGCTCATGTGGCGGTACACCCTCTGGTACTACAATCAGATGGACGCCATCTACGTCCCGTCGCACGCCATCGGGGATGAGCTCCAGTCCAAGGGGATTCCCGAGTACAAGATCCGCTTCTATCCCCGCGGGATCGACAGCCTCACCTTCCACCCCTCCAAGAGGAACGGGTTTTTCAGCAGCCGTTACCAGCTCAACGAGGGGCTTCTGAAACTGCTGTATGTGGGGCGTGTCTCCAAAGAGAAGAACGTGGATCTGCTCGAAAAGGTGTTTCGGCAACTGCATGAAGCCCGCGACAACATTCATCTGGTCATCGTGGGGGAGGGGCCGTACTTCCGGGAAATGAAACGACGTGTGGCCGATCTCCCCGTTACCTTTACGGGATTTCTGGATGGGGAAGACCTTTGCCAGGCTTATGCCTCGAGCGACATCTTCGTCTTTCCGTCGACCACAGACACCTTCGGCAACGTGATTCTCGAGGCTCAGGCCTCAGGTCTGCCCGTGGTGGTCACGGACGAGGGGGGGCCCAAGGAAAACCTGATTCCCGAAGAAACGGGATTCGTCATCCCGGCCCACGACGAACAAAGATTCACCCGTGCCCTGCTGAATCTCATCGACGACCCGGAATTACTCAACGCCATGAAACACAGCGCCCGGAGGTACTCGGAAGGACGATCCTTCGAGAAGGCATACATGGACCTCTGGGACAGCTATCGAAATCTTTCTTAGATTCGGAAGACCGAGCGAAACCGGCATGGTGATCCTTTCTCTACTTTCGAAACACTCTTTGACCGCCCATCTGTAAGGTTCCATAATAGGCCCGTGAGACAAGGTGCCCGAATTGAGCC
>CAZQCK010000078.1:0-16005 GCA_964591925.1 uncultured Desulfobacterales bacterium | reverse complement strand
CACTAACAGGGAAGGCAACCCCCTACTTTCCGAACGGGCAGACCGGGAAGTTGCAGGATGGGCAGTTCAAACAGAGGCCCCCGTGGGACATGGCTGCAAGGTCTCTACGGGTGATTCTCTCGCCCGCCAGGACACGGGGAAGCAGGAGATCCAGGACCGTGGCCCGGTAGAAGAGCACGCACGCCGGCACGCCCAGTATGGGGACATCACCGATGCGCCCATACAGGAACATGGCTCCGGGAAGCACTGGGGTGCCGTAAACCACTTCTTCCGCCCCTGCATCGGCTATTCCGAGCCGGCTCACGTCATCCGGATCCACACTCATGCCTCCGGCTACGATGATCAGGCCGGCCCCGCCTTCCAGAAGCCTGCGGACAGCGTCTTCGATCCGGCGGCGATCATCGGGCACGAAACGAATATCCTGGAGGCGGCACCCGAAAGAAGAAATCTTTTGCTTTAGGATGGGGGCGAACTTGTCGTCTATGCGGCCGAAGTAGACCTCGTTGCCCGTGATGACAATGCCGGTGTCGGGCCGGGCCGTTTCCAGGATTGAAAAAACGCCGCCGCAGTCCGTTGCTATGCGGACGGCCTGCTCTACACGGGCGGAATCGATGATCAAGGGAATGGCCCGGGTGGCGGCCACCGTGTCTCCTTCCTCCACCATGGTGTTGGTGTGTCTCGAGGAGCAGGAAATGTCTGGAACGAGATTGACCTCCACCAGGGCGTCCACGTCGGCCTTGAAAAGACCGCGGCGGGCAGCCAGGAGCGCGATTTTTCCTTCGGCGGGCCGCCGGTGAAAATGGATTCCCGGGCCGGCCAGGGCGTTTGCCAGGAGCAGAGCCGCCTCGTCCTCGTGCATTTCGCCTGGGCCGAGTTCCAGGACGTAGAGATGTTCCTTGCCGAGCCTTTTAAGGTGGGCCACGTCTTCCTGGTGAATGATCCGGCCTTTTCTGAAGGCCGGGCCCTTGAACTGGCCCGGACGGATTTCGGTGATGTCATGGGCAAGAACCTTTCCCACGGCTTGGTCCACTGTGATCATGGTGGCTGATGATTTGTGCTTGGCAGGCATGAGCGGATCCTTGTCTTCCTGCAATTTTTCCCCGGCTACGGCCTCTAAAGACCCTTTTCGAATGGAAACTGGATGGTGCCCATCCATAAACAAATTTCGGGCACTGCTAAGTTTCCAATTCAGAAAGGAGGATTTTTTGGAACCTCGCTGATCGACGATGAGATTGGCAAAAAAGACCCTTTCCGAATGGAAACTAGATGTGAACGGCCAGAAGGTCGCGGCCCAGGACCAGATCACCTTTGTAAGCCCGCCTGCACCTTGCCGCAATATCCACAGCCAGCACCTCGGGGTAAAAATGGACCAGCAGGAGCTTGTCCACCTCCGCCTCTGAGGCGATTTCCCCGGCTTGCGCCGGCGTGAGGTGGCCCTCTGCGTTTTGTTCCTCTGGAAACGAACACTCCAGTATCAGGAGATGGCAGTGCTTTGCAAGGTCAATCAACGCGTCACAGGGTCCGGTGTCCCCGGAGTAGACCACGGTTCGAGCGTTGGGGGTCTCGATGCGGTAGGCAAGGCTGTGCTCTGTGTGGGGCATGCGACGGGCCTGCACGCTGAGGGAGCCGAGCGGCAGGGCGGCGGTTTCATCCAGAGGCCACTCCTGGATGCTCATGATGTCTTCGGGGATGTCCACCCATCTGCCGTAGGCCTGCTTGAATGCGTTCAGGAGAGAGGAGAGTCCCTGCGGACCGGCCAATCGAAACGGGGTTCGTGACGCCGGCACCGGGGGATGCCGAGTGGCGAACAGGAAGTGGATCAGGTCCGCGGTGTGATCAGGGTGGAAATGGGAGATGAGTATCTGATCCACCTGGCTGTGATGAATGCCCGCCCGGGCGAGCTGTCGAAGACTGCCCGGTCCCATGTCGATGAGGGTGATTTCCCCCTTGAACCGTAGGATAAAAGCGGGGCCGGCTCGGTCCACCGAGGGCTGAGAGGTGCCTGAGCCTATAACGAGAATATAGGGTGATAATGGATGCATGATAAGTTCTCCATAAAGTTATGATATGTTATGATAATGGGCTCCTGGGATGCGCAGAAAAAATTCTGGCCCCGGCACTTTTTATTCCGTGAATAATTTGTAATATCAAGTCCTTACAAGCGAGTAGACCGCTAAAGGCCTCCTCCCCAAACCGGCCGGCAAACCGCCGCTCAACCCCGGATTTTCCTGTTCATTTTTTCTTGACAGTCTCCGGAATTTCGATATAAAGAGGCTTGTTCTAAATTGCACAAATAATAACCGGTTATCATATATAGGATTTCGGCGCGAGTGCGCCATCATTACGACTGCCAAAAACAAAAGGAGGACTGTACATGTCGAAGCTTGTACCCCCACACGGAAAAGAAGAAAGACTGATCCCTCTCCTGCTCGAGGGCGACGCTCTCAAGGCGGAAGAGGAAAAGGCAAAGACCCTCAAGCAGTTGACCTCCACGTCCCGGGAGACCTCGGATCTCATCATGCTGGGCATCGGTGCGTTCACGCCCCTGACCGGGTTCATGGGCAAGGCGGACTGGCAGGGTGTATGCGACAAGTACCTCATGGCGGACGGCACGTTCTGGCCCATTCCCATCACCTTCTCCACGGACGACGAGGATGTGAAGGAAGGCGACGAGGTGGCCTTGAAAGACACGGACACCGGAACGATCATCGCCACCATGCAGGTGACCGAGAAGTACGCCGTGGACAAGGAGCACGAGTGCAAGAAGGTGTTCGGCACCACGGACATGGAGCACCCCGGGGTGGAAAAGGTCATGGGTCAGGCCAAGTACAACCTGGCAGGTCCGGTGAAGGTCATCAGTGAGAGCTTTTACCCCGAACAGTTCAAGGAAATCTACCACCGCCCGGCCGAGTCGCGCAAGATATTCGACGACAAGGGTTGGAGCAGGGTGGCGGCGCTTCAGCTGCGCAACCCCATGCACCGCTCCCATGAGTTCCTGGCCAAGATCGCCGTGGAGGTCATGGACGGCGTGTACATTCACCAGCTCGTGGGCAAGCTGAAACCGGGCGACATTCCGGCGGACGTGCGCGTCCGGGCCATTCAGGCCCTGGTGGACAATTACTTTGTCAAGGACACCGTGGTCCAGGGCGGCTACCCCATGGAGATGCGGTACGCCGGACCCAGGGAGGCCCTGCTCCATGCCACCTTCCGGCAGAACTACGGTTGCAGCCACATGATCATCGGGCGCGATCATGCCGGTGTAGGAGATTACTACGGTCCTTTCGACGCCCAGAAGATCTTCGAGGAGATCCCCGAGGGCGCGCTCAAGTGCAAGAATCTCAATATCGACTGGACCTTCCACTGCTACAAGTGCATGGGAATGGCCTCCATGAAGACCTGCCCCCACGGCAAGGAGGACCGCCTTCTCCTGTCGGGCACCCTGGTCCGCAAGACCCTGTCCGAAGGCGGAGATTTGCCCAAGGAGTTCTCCCATCCCGAGGTCGTGGCCATTTTGCAGGAGTACTACCAGAACCTGGAAGACAAGGTCGAGGTCAAGCTGCACGGCGCCGCCACCGGCGAGGGAAACAAGAAGTAGCGTTACTGCACTAGAATAGCGGAGGCTTCTCGGCCTGAGAAGCCTCTCAACCGTTGATCCTGAACGATTGCAAGAAAGGAGGTGCCCAACAAGTTATACCACGATTCGCTAAGACACTTGTGTAGGTTACCAAACTGACATTTCAGGAGGTGTGCAAATGCCAAGCTATGTGATTACCGAAAAATGCGATGGTTGTAAGGGGCAGGACAAGACGGCCTGTATGTACATCTGCCCCAACGACCTCATGGTGTTGGACAAGGAGAGGATGAAGGCCTATAACCGTGACCCCCAGATGTGCTGGGAGTGCATGTGCTGCGTCAAGATCTGCCCGCAGCAGGCCATGGACGTCCGAGGCTACGCCGACTTCGTGCCCCTGGGCGCCAGCGCCACGCCGCTGAGGGGTTCCGAGGACATCATGTGGACGGTCAAGTTCCGGGACGGATCGATCAAGCGGTTCAAGTTCCCCATTCGGACCACGCCGGAAGGCTCGGCCGATCCCCTGGGCGGTTATGCGACTCATGACGACCTGAACAACGAAGCTTTGGCCACCGAACCCGCGTCCCTGAACATGGACGCAGTTCCCACGAAATAAGAAGGAGGATTGAATTATGGCAAACTTTGAAACCGTAGAAGTCAGCACCGACCTCCTCATTCTTGGTGGGGGATTTTCCGGTTGCGGTGCGGCGACCGAAGCGGCCTACTGGGCCAAGAAGAACAACCTGAAGGTCACGCTCGTGGACAAGGCGGCTCTGGACCGCAGCGGCGCCGTGGCCATGGGTCTTTCGGCCATCAACCAGTACGTGGGCATCGGCGAAGGTGACAACACCGCCGAGGAGTATGTCCAGTACGTGCGCCAGGATCTCATGGGTATCTCCCGGGAGGACCTGGTCTACAACATCGCCCGGCACGTGGACGGCACGGTCCACATGTTCGAAAAATGGGGCCTCAAGATCTGGAAGGACGAGGAAGGCAAGTACGTCCACGAAGGTCGCTGGCAGCTCATGATCAACGGCGAGTCCTACAAGATCCTCATCGCCGAGGCCGCGAAAAACGCCCTGGCCGACTGCGGCGGCGAGATCTACGAGCGCATCTTCATCGTGGATCCCCTGATGGACGGCAACAAGTGCGTGGGCGCCGTGGGCTTCAGCACCCGTGAGAACCAGTTTTACGTATTCAAGGCCAAGGCCGTGATCGTGGGCCTGGGCGGTGCGGTGCATGTGTTCCGTCCGCGTTCCGTGGGTGAGGGCTTCGGCCGCTCCTGGTATCCTCCGTTCAACTCAGGCTCCAGCGCCTACTTCACACTCCAGGCCGGCGCCGAGATGACCTGCCAGGAAATACGCTTCATCCCCGTACGGTTCAAGGATGCGTACGGCCCGGTGGGCGCGTGGTTCCTGCTGTTCAAGTCCCGGGCCATCAGTGCCGAGGGCGGTGAGTACATGGTGGTCCGCAAGGAAGAGCTGAACAACTGGGCTCCCTACGGACTGGCCAAGCCGATTCCGGCCAACCTGAGGAACTACCTGGGCATGCTGGATGTGGACGCCGGTCTGGGCCCCCTGTACATGGAGACCCACGAGGCCATTCAGAAGCTGGCCGACCAGTACAAGGACGACCCCAAGGCGTTCAAGAAGAAGATGAAAGAGCTCGAGAGCGAGGCGTGGGAAGACTTCCTGGACATGACCATTTCCCAGGCCATTCTCTGGGCGTCCATGAACGTCTATCCTGAGCAGAACCACTCCGAGATCGCAGCCTGCGAGCCCTACTTCATCGGCTCGCACTCCGGTGCCAGCGGCGCCTGGGTGAGCGGTCCCGAAGATCTGGACACCCCTTACAAGTGGGGATACGCCAACATGACCACGGCGGACGGCTTGTTTGCCATCGGTGATGCCTCAGGCGCATCCAGCCACAAGTTCTCCTCCGGTTCTCACACCGAGGGACGGATCGCCGCTAAGGCCGCGGTGAAGTACATCGTCGAAAAGGGTGCGGAGCCCAACGTGGACATGGCCAAGGCGGAAGAGCTCAAGGCCAAGATCATCAAGCCGCTTGACCTGGTCGAGCAGTACAAGGACGAGCTCACCGATGTCGAGGTGAACACCAACTACATCCTGCCGAGGCAGTTCCTGCATCGTCTGCAGAAGCTCATGGACGAGTATGCGGGCGGTGTGAGCTCGGCGTTCAAGACCTCCAAGGCCCTGCTCGAGCGCGGCCTGGAGCTGATGGTATGGCTCCAGGAAGACTCGGACAAGCAGGGTGCCAGGGACCTGCACGAGCTGATGAGGGTATGGGAGAACAACCAGCGGATGTGGATTGCGGAATCCCACCTTCGCACCATGCTCTTCCGGGAAGAGACCCGGTGGCCCGGCTACTACTTCCGTTCCGATACGCCCAAGATGGACGAGGAGAACTGGAAGTGCTTCGCCAACTGCCGCTGGGATCCCGCATCCGGCGAGTGGGAGATGACCAAGAAGGACGTATGGGCCCTGCCCGGCGTCTAAGCCCCGTATTTACGGGCGCTCATCTCCTGTAGGTGAATGATCCGGCCGGTCGTCCCTGTGAAGGGGCGACCGGTTTTTTTGTGCGCCGTGGTTTTTGCTTCTACGAATTTGTCAAGCCGGTTTCCGGGCCGGGGTGACACGTTTCCGTAAATGGTATTGCTGGTGGAAGATTTTCCTCCTTTTTTTGTTTGCATTCCCGACCTACTTTTTGTATATAGAGCCCACTCCGGTTCGGGGTACCTACCACCGCTGTGCGCCGAAGCAAACCGGCGATTTTGCATTGAGAAAGCGGTTTCAAACGTGGGGCCGCTTCCTGGATATCCCAATTAGCCTAGGAGGATGAGCATGGCAAACAATGAGACCCAAAGTATTCTGGTGGTCGGTGGCGGAATGAGCGGGATGACCGCCGCGATTGAAGCAGCCGAGGCGGGCTACGACGTCTATATCGTAGAGAAAAACCCCTACCTCGGAGGGCGCGTGGCCCAGCTTCACCACTACTTCCCGAAACTTTGCCCCCCTTACTGCGGACTGGAGATCAATTTCCGGCGCATCAAGAACAATCCGAGAATTCGGTTTTTCACCCTGGCTGAGGTGGAGAAGGTCACCGGCGAGGAAGGGAACTTCGACGTGGCCGTCAAGCTGAACCCCCGCTTTGTGAACGAAAAATGCACCTGCTGTGGAAAGTGCGCCGAAGCCTGCACCATGGAGATCGACAATCCCTTTAATTACGGAATGGACAAGATGAAGGCCGCCTATCTGCCCCATGAGCTGGCCTTTCCCATGCGCTACGTGATCGATCCGGCCCTGGCCAAGAGCGACGAGGCCCGGAAGGTCAAGGACGCCTGTTTATACGACGCCGTGGACCTGGACATGGGTGCGCAGACCGTAGACCTGAAGGTCGGCTCCATCGTATGGGCCAGCGGATGGAAACCTTACGACGCCAACAAGCTGGACACTTACGGATTCAACGTCTACCCCGATGTGATTACCAACGTGATGATGGAAAGGCTGGCTTCCTACTCGGGCCCCACCGGAGGTGCCATCCTTCGACCCTCCAACGGCGAGGCTCCCCGGACCGTGGCCTTTGTGCAATGCGCCGGTTCCAGAGACGAAAACCACCTGCCTTTCTGCTCGGGTATCTGTTGCCTGGCTTCCATGAAGCAGGCCACCTACGTGCGGGAGCAGTACCCGGACGCCAAGATCATCATCTTTTATATCGATATTCGAGCGACGGATCGGCTCGAAGCGTTCTATTGGAAGGTCAAGGAGGACGAGAACATCCAGTTTTTCAAGGGCAAGGTGGCCAAGGTCACCCAGGACGAGTCGGGCCGGGGTTTGATGCTTCGGGTGGAAAACACGGCTACGGAAGAATTGAACGAGATCCCCGCGGATCTGGTTGTGCTGGCTACGGGCATGGAGCCCAACACGGCCGACACGCCGCTTCCCATCCAGGTTCCCTACGACGATTACGGGTTCGTGGCCTCCCAGAACGCCGCCCCCGGCGTTTACTCGGCCGGATGTGCGCGAACCCCCAACTCGGTCTCTGAGGTGGTCCAGGATGGGACGGCGGCAGCCCTGAAGGCCATTCAATCCATCGCGAGGAGGTAAGCTCAATGGAAGACAAAAAGGTTGGAGTGTATATTTGCACAGGATGCGGCATCGGCGATGCCCTGGATATAGAGAAGCTCGGCGAAGACGGAACCGAGGACCACACCGTCGCCGTTTGCAAGAACCACCAGGCCCTCTGCTCCAAGGAAGGCGTGGAACTCATCAAGAACGACATCGAGGCCGAGGGTGTCAACACCATCGTGGTGGCGGCCTGTTCTCCTCGCGTGATGTACGATGTCTTCGATTTTCAGGGATGCATTGTGGACCGCGTCAACCTGCGGGAGCAGGTGGTCTGGTGCCACCCGCCTCAAGACGAGGACACCCAGATGATGGCCGAGGACTACCTCCGCATGTCTCTGGCCAAGGTGGATGAGATGGACCTGCCGGAGGCCTACAAACCCGAGGAGGAGATGTACAAGGACATCCTCGTGGTGGGAGGAGGTGTTTCCGGCATGACCGCGGCGCTCGAAACCGCCAAAGCCGGCTACAATGCGGTCCTGGTGGAAAAGGAGCCCGAGCTGGGTGGGTTCCAGAAGAAAGTCGCGCAGATCGCCACCTTTCCCTACAAGGACATCAAGGACAATGATCTGAACCAGCTCATCGACGCGGTCAATGGAAACGACAAGATCACCGTGTACACCGGTGCCGCCATGGAAAAAATCGACGGCGGCCCGGGCGTGTTCACGGTCTCCGTCAAACAGAACGGAACCAGCAAGGAGCACGGTATCGGGGCCGTTGTCAACGCGGCCGGCTGGGTTCCCTATGATCCGCAGAAGCTCGACGAGAGACTGGGATTCGGCAAGTCGCCCAACGTGGTCACCAATGTCATGTTCGAGGACAACATTCAGGGCGGCAAGGTGACGCGGCCCAGTGACGGAAAAGAGGTCAAGAGCGCCGCTTTTCTCCAGTGCGCGGGCCAGCGTGACCCCAACCACCTTCCTTATTGCTCCTCGGTTTGCTGCACCACGGCCCTGAAGCAGGCCTTGGTGATCAAGCGCCAGGACCCCGATGCCGATGTGTTCGTGGTGTACAAGGAAATGCGAACCCCCGGGCAGTCCGAAGACCTCTACCGCAAGGCCCAGGAAGAAGGGGTGACCTTTATACGCTGTCAGGATCCGGAGGTTCAGGCGGACGGAGCCGACCTCAAGGTGGAGGCGGACGACGAGCTCCTCGGAGAGACGGTGACCCTGGACAACCTCGATATGGTGGTCCTGGCCACAGGCATGGTTCCTGTGAGCTCCTTCGGCCGGGACGTGGCCAAAGAGGAGATGGAAGAGTCAGACCAGGACGAGCTGGAAGATGTGCCCCTGGACGTGATTCGGCGATCCAACATTCTGAATCTGACCTACCGGCAGGGACCCGAGCTGCCGGCCCTGGGCAATGATTTTCCGGACTCCCATTTTATCTGCTTTCCCTATGAAACCCGTCGAACAGGCATCTACGCCGCCGGTTGCATTCGGCGGGCCATGGGCAGGAGCACGGCCGTGGAGGACGCCACGGGCGCGGTCATGAAGGCTATTCAGTGCGTGGAGCTGACCCACGAGGGTGCTGCGGTTCATCCGCGCGCCGGTGATATGAGCTTTCCGGAGTTCGCTATGCAGCGCTGCACCCAGTGCAAGCGCTGTACTGTGGAGTGCCCCTTTGGTGCCATCAACGAGGACGAGAAGGCCAATCCCCTTCCCCAACCCACGCGGTGCCGGCGGTGCGGCGTATGTATGGGCGCGTGCCCCGAGCGCATCATCTCGTTCAAGAATTACTCGGTCCGCATGATCGGCAACATGATCAAGGCTATTCAAGTCCCTGAGGAGGACGAGGAGAAACCGCGGATCCTGGTTCTGGCCTGCGAGAACGACGCCTATCCGGCCCTCGACATGGTCGGGTTGCGGCGCATGTCCTACAACCCCTGGATGCGGGTCATTCCGCTCCGCTGCCTGGGTTCGATGAACCTGGTGTGGATTGCGGATTCGCTCTCCAAGGGCATCGACGGCGTGCTGCTGCTCGGATGTCAGAGTGGGGACGACTACCAGTGCCACTTTATCAAGGGGAGCGAGCTGAGCCAGATCCGGTTGAGCAAGGTGTCCGAGACCCTCAACCGCCTGGCCCTCGAGTCGGAACGGGTGCATTTCGACACGGTGTCCATTATTGACTACAAGAATCTGCCTGAGATGTTCGAGAAGTTTATGGAAACCATCGAGGAAGTGGGCCCCAATCCCTTCAAGGGCTGGTAGGCTGCTCCCGGTATATTGTTTGATCCCGACAGCCCGGGCTCCGCGAACCGGACCGGGCGGACGGGGCCACCATGCGGAATGAGACCCGACCAGGAGGACGATGCGTATGAGTGTCAAGGTTGATCCGAATCTGATGAAGGATTTGAAAGCATTCGGTTTGGAAGACGCCAACAAATGCTTTCATTGCGGGAATTGCACGGCCGTGTGCCCACTGTCCACTCCGGAAAATCCGTTTCCCAGAAAACTGGTCAAGTATGCCCAGATGGGAATGGCGGACAAGATCCTCGAGAGTCCCGAGCCCTGGCTCTGTTACTACTGCGGGGACTGCTCCGATACATGCCCTCGAGGGGCTGATCCGGGCGAGACCATGATGGTGATGCGGCGATACCTGACCTCCAAGTACGACTGGACCGGGTTCGCGCGAAAGTTCTACACCTCCGAGACCTTCGAGATCGTAGCCATTGCGATCGTCGCCGTTCTCGTGGGGCTTGCCCTGGTTGTGTTTAGAGCCTCCGACCCCAACATGGAGCATGCCTTTCTCAATTCCGTGTGGCCGGCCCCGGCCATAGAGGTCGCCGACCTCATCATGGCCGCTGTCCTTACCTTCCTGCTGCTCAGCAACACCTGGCGCTGCGTGAAGTTCACCATGGGGGACATGTTGAAAAAGATCCCCCTCGAGATCTATATCCGCCAGGCCAAGGAGCTGGTCGTCCACTTCATCACCCAGAAACGGTTCGGAGAGTGCACCGATCGGACCCAGTGGATCGTGCATCTTCTGATCATGACCGGATACAGCACGGCCTTCATGCTGGTGGTGGTGTTTCTGGCCGGAGGGATCCATGTGGTGGGGTTGTCCTGGGACAAGATCGCCTTTCAGCGGGACGTGATCTACCCCTTTTTCCACCCCATACGACTTCTGGGCTATTATGCCACCTTTGCCATCATGTACGGAACCACCTATGCCCTGATCGGACGGCTAAAGCGGAGCAAGAGCCCGTATAAGAACTCCCATCCCACGGACTGGATGTTCCTCATTTTGCTCCAGCTCACCACCTTGACGGGAATTTTTATCCATTTCACCCGGTTGCTTGACTGGCCCATGTCCACGTACGTACTCTACGTGGTGCATCTCATGGTGGCGGTTCCCATGCTGGTCCTGGAGGTCCCTTTTGCCAAGTGGGCTCACCTGGCCTACCGCCCGGTGGTGCTTTTCCTGGTGAAGGTCAAGGAGGCCTACGCAGAGGAGCAAAAAGCTAAAGCCCAAGGCGCGTGATTCGGGGTAAAGAACCCCGCAGCAAATCGGAGCCAAACCCTGGAGCGGTTCAATGTCGCAGGGGTTTGGCTCTTTTCTTCTTTACGTTTCCGTGAAACGACTTAACTTGTGTTTGTTAGGGAATAAGGGCCGCCGGTGCTCCCGAGGCTTGAAACGTCCATGTGAGGGTAACCTCATTTTTATTCACGCAGGGCTTTCGGAGGAAAAGACCATGACCAAGGAAGAACGCTCCACCTGTCCGCACTGCGGCGGTGAGCTCAAGAAATGGAAGACCCCGCCCATGTCCACCTGGGAGAGCGAGTACCAATGGGTTTGCTTCAATGACGAGTGCCCCTATTTCGTACGCGGTTGGGACTGGATGATGGAGAGCCAGAACGTCAAGGCCTCTTATCGTCACTGTGTCGATCCGGAGACCGGAAGATCCGGTCCTCTGCCTGCATGGTCGTATGACGCCCATAAAAATAATATTATCGAGGACGATTGAATTATGGTGAAGGTTGGAAGAAACGATCTTTGCCCTTGCGGGAGTGGAAAGAAGTTCAAGAAGTGCCATCTCGGACGGGAAGATGAGCTCACTTTCGACGGCATGGAATCATTCACCGAGGAGATGAGCCGTATGATCACCTCGTTGCCCGAGGTGAACTACGGACGCTGCCGGGAGATGAGCGAAGCCCTCGACATTCAAGGCCTCACAGGCCGGGACATGGGTGTCCGTTTCGTGGACCTTCGCGCCTATCAGGGGCTGAACTTTTACGGGACCGGTGGGGGCAGGGCCACAGACGAGAAGGGGGGAAGCGTCTTCATCAACACCCACAAGACGCAGCAAACCGATCCGGAGCACGTGTACATCGCTGTTTCCAGGGACATCGACGATTCCAGCCTGATCCACCAGCTGGCGCACGTATTGGACTACCTGGCGGGCTCGCGACAGATGCCCGGCCTGCAGGACCCGTTGAGTTACGAGTTCGACGTCCCTGTGGAGCATTTGGAGCACCTGGAGGAGTTCGGATATTGGCTCCGTTACCTCAGGGAACTCTTCGACGTCCAGCTCAGCGCAGACGACGCGATCATTGATTTCCTTTACGAGAACGGCCGTCTCCTGAAGGGAAAGCTGATCGACGCAAAGGACGGTCCGTCCATTCGCACCGGCTCCAACGCCATTCTGACCTTTCTGGCCGAACACCAGCAAGAGGTGTACGACAGGATTCGGGACCTGCCGGGATACATCGACCCCAGCGAGAGGGATTCACAGGGATAGCGCACTTCGACGCCTTTGCCTACTCCGCCACTTTCCGGACACGCATGGTGGGTTCACCGAACAGGGCGAACTGGAGCCAGTCAAAGGCGAACAGCATCAGGGCGGTGTCGTCCGAAGCCAGGCGCTTTCGCGTGTCTTCGTCCACCTCGAACCGCTCGAGGAACGGGCCCTTGAGCACGAACGTACGGAACCGGTCCAGATTGTATGAGGCCATGTGGAACATGGCCGGCTTCCGCTGGGCATCGGCCCCGCTGCCCAGGCCCTTGCGGCTCGTGAGTATGCGCAGCCAGCGGTCGTTCATGGCGTTGTATTCGTCCACGCCCTCACCGGCCATCCAGGTCTGAGCGGTCCACTCCGGTTCTTCCTCGAACCCGCGGCAGTGCGGTTCCCGAACCAGAAAAAACTTCTCCCGGGCCCCTTCGCCGGCGCCGTCGAGATGCATGGCGGCCCGGCCCAGCGGATAGATGCGGCAGGCCCCGGGACGGTCCTCGTAGACCGTGCACCCCTCACCGGTCACGAACGGGCAGCTTCTGCGTTCGTCGTCGTTCATGACCAGGCGGATGACGGGAAAGCGGTAGGCCTCGTCCAGCTTCGGCTCGGTGTATTGATCGATGAACTCGTCTGAAGATATCTGCAGGCGGTTCTTCAATCGAACGACGTCATAGGGTGTGAGAATCAGATTCAGGTCCGCGCAGCACTCGGTGAAGCAGGGCACCCCTTTGTGGCACGCGAAGTGAAAGGTTTCCTCCTCGAGAGGGACAAAGGTGTCGTCTTGACGGGGTTTCTGCATGATTCGAGTGTTTCCTTTCAAATGTGATGGACTCCTAAAAAATAAAAATTTCGCGCCAAGACGCCAAGACGTAAAGTGAATTAATTGATATCAATAGGTTTTTTCTTAGCGTCTTGGCGTCTTTGCGAGAGAATACAGTTTTTACGAATTTGTCATACTTCATTCCGGGGCGGCGCTGTCTTGTATGATGCAATATGCGTCCCGAATTAAGTATGGTGTCCCCCGAACTTGCAAAGTATGGTGTCCCCCGAACTTGCTCACTCGGACTGGGCGGCGTCCGGACGCACTCGAAAGAGGATCTGGCCGAACACCCCGAACTTGATCCAGTTTATACCGAACTTGAGCAACTCTTCATCGCTGCGTTTGATTTTCTCCACCGTGACCTCGTCCACCTCGAAACGGTTCAGAAACGAGCTTTCGAACACGAACGCCTTGAAACGATCCAGGTTGTAAAGGGCCATAAAGACCATTTTTCCGACATCAGGGTTTTCTATGTCCGACTGGACGGCCTTCATGGGGTTGGTGATCTCGGCGAAATGGGTGTTCATGCGGTCGTAAGGGACAATGCCCTGCTCCACCAGCCAGTCTCCGATTCGTGTGGGGGTTTCCTCCTGAAGGCCCCTGCATTTTTCCGGGTCTGCGATCAGCTCGAACATGCCGTCCGAGCTCATATCCAGCGGGAACATACGGCAAGCCCAGGGTCGATCGGCATAGACGCGGCAACCCTCGTCTGAAACGAACGGGCATCGCTTATCCTCCTCGTTCATTTTGAGGAACACCAGAGGAATCATCTGGTTTTCCCGCCCGAGGATCACGGTGTGCGCGTCGAGAAACTCCTGGGAGGTCACGCCGAGCGCGCTTTTGAGACGAAGGACATCATAGGGGGTCAGTGCAATGGTAACATCCTGGCAGCATTGAGTATAGCAGGACAGCCCAGGCCCGCAATGAAAATGAAAAACCTGGTCCGGATCCATTTTTATGGTTTCCTTTTGATCGTTTTTATTGATATTTTCGTCCATTAAAAGTTCCTTTCATTGATTATTCTTGCAATCCCTGACTAATTCGTAAAAACTGTATTCTCTCGCAAAGACGCCAAGACGCTAAGAAAAAAAACCTATTGATATCAATCAGTTCACTTTGCGTCTTGGCGCGAAAGTTTGATTTTTTACGAGTCCACCAATCCCTCAATGGAGAAGATTCGTTCCCTGAAAAGGCAATTCACTTGACGAGGGCCCACCTCAGCCGATATGAGAGAGGTCTATAGCAGCACATGCATATCAGGGTCAATGATCATTTCCGAATGGGCATTGGAGGATGGTGAGTGCGCGAGCGGAGCATGTTAGAAACAGGAGGTGAAATTGCACATGGAAGAGGAAAGGACCTTGTCGATCGTAAAGCCCGACGGCGTATCAAGGCGGCTGGCGGGAGAGGTCATTCGAAGGATCGAGGATGCGGACCTTCGCATCGTGGCCATGAAAATGATCCGGATGAGCAAGGAGCAAGCCAAGGGGTTTTACAAGGTGCACGAGAGCCGGCCTTTCTACGAGAGCCTGACGGATTTCATGTCCTCCGGGCCATGCATCGTCATGGTGCTTCAAGGAGAGCAGGCCATTCAGCGGTACCGGACCCTGATGGGGGCCACTGATTTCAAGGAGGCTGAAGAGGGAACGATCAGGCACGCGTTTGCCACGGACATTGAGAAAAATGTGGTCCATGGTTCAGATGCGCAGGAGACGGCCCGATTCGAGATCGGGTATTTCTTCGGCGAGCTCGAGATGGTCGGCTCCTGAAGCGGGCCTTCAACGTCGAAGTTCGCAATCATTTACGTTGCGCGCGGCCGCAGGGCCGGGGCGTCCTGCGATGCCGGCGGGGTGTGAAACCCCGCCGGCATCGTTCCGATGACCGGCCGGACTCAATAAGTGGTCATTCGGGAGCGGGCCAAGTCTATCGCAGTGACCGGAAATCGGTTCAGGAGGCGGACGACGGTTCTTCCGAGTCTCCGGACTCGGTACCCTTCAGGTTCTTGACCTCTTCCTTCAGGTTATCGACTTCCCGCTTCAGTTCCTCTTCGCGATTTGATTCGAAGCTCTCGGATGCCTTTTTGTCCTTGATCTCCTCGATTCCCAGATAGGTTGCCAAGGCTCCGCCCAGAACCAGCATGACCGGAACGCCGGCCATCAGGGCCTTGATGAAGAGTGGAAACCAAATCACCAGACCGATGATACCGAGAACCAAGGCGACCAATCCACCAACCAATGCCATCATATTCAACCTCCTCCTTTGTTTCTGTCTCAGCCGACAGGGCGTTTTGAACGGATACACAATTACATAAAAACCGCGGCTCCTCAAGCGCAATGAGTAAATGATTATCGGATTCGAGTATAAATGTCAAACCAAAATCTTACGAAGCGCCGGTCTCGGCGGGGCGCACCAAAGACGCCCAATGTCGGTCGAGATGATCCTGGTGGACGTAAGATATCGAATTCAATGGTATTGCAGGGGATCCGGCGCCTCTGGGAGATGAAGCGGGTGAAGGAAATTTTTTTCTTGCAATCAGTTTGTTCCTGTGAGATATTTTTCAGCTTATGAAAATCCTGGGGTTGCTTCGGAATGGAACCCCCCGAAACCGTAGGCCTTCTGTCCGTCAGGGAAATTTCGAAAGAAACGCCATATTTTGTATTGAAATTCGTTTCTTGCGGAGTTATCGTTAGCATTTCTCTTCTCGAGGGACGGGCGCCAGCGTAGCTCAGATGGCAGAGCA
>CAZQCK010000077.1:13570-16046 GCA_964591925.1 uncultured Desulfobacterales bacterium | reverse complement strand
GATGAAGAATCTTGCCGGTGGGGGTCCTGGGCATCTCTTCGTCCTTGATAAAATCAATGGTCTTGGGCCGCTTATAACCTGCAATTTTGTCCCGTGAAAAGTCAATGATATTCTTGGCCAACTCCTCGCCGGGCTCATACCCCTCGTGGAGCACCACCACGGCCTTGATGGCCTCTCCCCACTTCTCGTCCGGTATGCCGATGACCGCGATGTCCCGCACCGCCTCGTGGCCTCCCACGGCGCTCTCCACCTCGGAGGGATAGACGTTCTCGCCGCCCGTGATGATCATGTTGGCCTTGCGGTCCACGAGCACATAGTACCCGTCGGGGTCCCGCATGACCATGTCCCCGGCCGACGACCAGCCGTTGTCAAAGGCCTCCTCGGTCTTTTCCGGCTCCTTGAGGTACTCCCTGAACAGCATGGGCGTACGGTAGAAGAGCTCGCCCACCTCCCCGTCCGGCACCTCGTTCCGGTCCTCGTCCAGGATACGGATACGATCGGTGCCGAAGATCTCGCGGCCGATGGAGCCCAGCTTCTTGAACTGTTCCTCCGGTCGAAGCAGCGTCACCAGGCCGCCCTCGGTGCTCCCGTAAGCCTCCCAGAGCTCGGCGTTTTCGAAGTACTCCATGATCGCCGTCTTGAGGTCCTTGCGGGCCGGCGCCGAGGAGATCAGGAGCTGGCGGATGGAGGAAACGTCTATGCTCTTCTTCACCTCGTCGGGCAGGGCCAGCATCATGATGTAGTGAGTGGGCACCAGGGACGTGAAGGTGATATTGTACTCGTCAATGGTGCGCAGCAGTTCCTCCGGATCAAAGCTCACCATGTTGTAGACGAAGACCGGAGCCGTCACCAGGGTGTAGGCAAAGGAGTAGTAGATGGAGTTCACGTGGCACATGGGCATGACCAGCATGACCTTGTCCGTGGGAAGCACCCCCAGGTTGATGTCGTTCAAATAGTACTGGGCCATGTAGCTCTCGTGGGTGCGCATGACGCCCTTGGGCCGACCTGTGGTGCCGGAGGTGTACATGATGGTCCAGATGTCCGCTCCGTCCACCATGTAGTCGGGCTCTTCGGCCGAGGACGCGGCCAGCCAGTCCTCGAACCCCACATAGCCTTCGGGCACCGGGCCGTCACCCAGGTAGACGTAGGCGTCCTTGGGAACCGGGAGCTTGTCCTTGATGCCGTCGATGAGCTCCACGAAAGGCGCCTCCACCATCATGGCCTTGCACTCCGAGTGGTTCACGATGTACTCGATCTCGGGACCGGCCAGCCGGAACATGATGGGGACCACCATCTGCCCGCCTTTCGCACACCCGGCATAGATGTCCATCCACTCGCCCCGGTTGAAGGCGATCACGGCAAAGGCGTCCTTGTGCCCGCAGCCGAGCTTGCCCAGGCCGTTCGCCACCCGGCACGACCGCTCGTTCCACTCCTCGAACGTACACTCCCTGCTCTTGTCCTGCCAGCCCAGCTTATCCGGGTAATTGGCGGCGTGCATCTTCAGGACCGTGCCCATGTGCATCCAATGACTTTGTAGTGCCATCATCTTCCTCCTCCCCTCGATGGTTGGTGTCTTCACTCCGGCGGAGCTGAAAGTCCCCCGGACTGTTAATCCTCCATGGCGAAAAGCGCAGCGCCCACGGCTCCGGTGAGCTGGGGGTGCTCCGGAACCAGAATGTCGCGGCCGGCGGTCTCCCGGACCATCTCCACCAGGTACGGGTTATTGGCCACCACACCTCCGGTCATGACCACCCGTTCGGTGAGTGCATCCATCTCCAGGACCCGCTTGATCACGGAGTAGAAGATCCCCTTCACCAGGTCCGGAAGCTCAATTCCCTGCCGAATCTTCTCGAGCACCTCCGTCCCGGAGAACACGGTGCAGTAGCTGCCGAGCTCCACCATGCTCGTTGCCCGGCGGGCCAGCCCGTCCATGTCCTCCAGCGGCACGTCCAGCCGCATGGCCATCTCCTCCAGAAACGCACCGGTCCCCGCCGCACACTTGCGATTCATCTTGAAATTAAGCCGCCGGCCCTGCTCGTCCAGCTTGATGACCTTGTTGTCCTGCCCGCCGATGTCGATGATGGTGATGGCCATGGGAAAGTAATGAAAACAGCCCCGGGCGTGGCACCCGATCTCTGTTTTCGTGGATTGGCTGAAGGACACGTTCCTGCGGCCGTATCCCGTGGAGACGCAGCGGAAACCGTTCCGGCCGGGCGCGCCCGCCATCAGCAGGGCCTGCTCCAGGCACTGCAGCGCGGTCTTTTCGAAATCCGTGCCCGAGCGCTTTACATCATAGCCCAGGAGCACGCGGGAGGCGTCCAGCACCGCCACCTTGGTGCGGGATGCACCCACATCGACGCCGACAAATAAGGGTTCGTTCATAATATCCCGCTAAGACGCAAGCCTGTTTATTCCTCCAGCTGCTCCACAAAGGCCTCGATGTTCGTCTTGGCCTGCTCCTCGGAGTAGCACCTCA
>CAZQCK010000077.1:0-13470 GCA_964591925.1 uncultured Desulfobacterales bacterium | reverse complement strand
TGCTCCACAAAGGCCTCGATGTTCGTCTTGGCCTGCTCCTCGGAGTAGCACCTCAAGTCGCACAAATCGCCGTTGATGGTCAGGGTGGGCAGACCCAGCTTTTCGGACAGGCGCTCGGGCATGCCGTAGCGATTGTTGGAGTTGTTGGGACAGGTCTTGGCGTCATGAAACACTATACCGTCGAACTTGAACTTGTCGTGACATTCCTGAATGTACTGCTCCTTGTAGCTCTCGTCCCGCGCAATGAACAGCTCGGTGTAGGCCCGGGCCATGCTCTCGAACGGCTCCGCCGGATCCAGCTGGTCGAAGATCCAGGAATTGCAGTAGGTGGAGGCCACCAGGCACGTTTTGAGGGAGGCGAACTGCTCGGACAGCGGACGCAGCTTTCCCCAGATGGGCATCCCTTCCCAGTACAGGCGGTGCCTCTCGCCCTCAATGGCGGCCACACCGTCCTTGACCCGCTGCTCGAGCTCCGGCAAAAGGTGCTTCTCGTAGTAGTCCACGCCCTCCTCGGTGCCGCGGGCCACCACGGCCGGCCCCATGTGGATGGTGGCGTCGAAAAACGTCCAGGGCGAGGGAACAGCCGCAGCCGATTCCAAACAGGCCCGCCACAGAACCGACGTCCTGCGGGAGAACTCCACCGCCTCCTTGAACCGGTCCATGTCGAAGCGCTCGCCCGTCACCTCCTCGAGGGGCGGAATGAGGTCCTGGATTTGCCTGGCGATGTCCTGAATCTCGTACTCCCGAATGTCCTTGATGTCCCGATGGGTGTGCACTCCCACCAGGGGCACTTCGAACTCCCTCGCGTACCAGGCGAACCAGTCCTGGACATCCCTGCACTGGTTGGTGTTGAACACGAGCACGTCCGGCCGGGGGACCGACTCGATGTTGTAAGCCTTGGTAAGCGGCGTCTTCTTCTGGAGATAAGAACCCACGTCGCTCGTCAAATAAGAGCAGATGTCGGGCGAGTACCCCATGGCGTTGGCATAGGGAATCAGGTCGGTGGCCATGCGCGTCGCTCCCAGCATGGCCCCGTGGTTCTCGGGGTAGTACACCAGAAACCCCATGCCCCGCAGGAGCTCGGCCGGTCCCACGCTGGTACACCAGGCGATTTTGGGCGAGCCTTTCTTTGCGGCCGCATCCATCTCGTAAAAATGGTCGGCCATGATCTTCTTGCAGACCTTGGCTGCGGCTATGGATTTCTTGGGGGCTTCCTTGGTTTCGGACATAGATCCTCCCATGTTGACCGGCGCTTCGTGTTCTTCGAGGTGAAGTCCGGCGGCAATTCTTACTCCATGGCGCCGGCCACGGCCTCGGTGATGTCCATTACCTTGATCTTGCCGCGCTCCTGCTTGGGAATCCGCTTGGCCCCTTTTCGCAGGTTGTCCTTGCAGGCCGCACAACCCGAGACAATGACCTCGGCGCCCACGGCCAGGGCGTCCCGCACCCGCACCGCGGCCATGTCGGCGGCCATGTCCGGATCATTGGCCTGAAGGCCCCCGCCCGATCCGCAGCAGCGCGCCTGAAGCCGGTTCCGGGCCATCTCCACGAAATCGAGGCCCGGGATCTGCTGAAGAATCTCACGGGGCTCCTCAAAAATCTTGAACGTCCGTCCCAGGTCGCACGGGTCGTGATAGGTGACCTTCTTGCCCATGTC
Organism: uncultured Desulfobacterales bacterium; assembly: GCA_964591925.1. GTDB lineage: Bacteria > Desulfobacterota > DSM-4660 > Desulfatiglandales > HGW-15 > JAIPEI01. Next base: position 11,813 of record CAZQCK010000077.1, on the reverse strand, counting down.
TCCCTTGAGCTTCAACCGGCCTTCGTTCAGAAGCTTCAGCAGGTAGTGCACAGAGTGGTAGACCTCCATGCCCAGGTCTCCGATCTCGGGGTAGAGCTTTCGAAAGGTCTTGTAACACCCTGCGCAGGGGGTCACCAGCTCTTTGGCGCCCGTGGCCTGAAGGCGTTCGATGACCCCGCGGGCGTGGTCCTCGAACTCGTCCGATCCGGTCAGGTAAATGGGGAAACCGCAGCAGTTCTCGTTGGTGGCCAGGGTGGTGTAGTCCACGCCGGCCGCGTCCAGAGGCTTGAGCAGGCTGGGCACCATCTTCATGTCCAGGTAGCTCGGCACGCACCCCATGAAGAGGAGGGTCTCGGCCTTGTCCTTGAGCTCCCCGGCCTGGACCTTCTCCTTGAGCTCCTTGGGAAAGATCTCGATGCGCCCTGCCGCCGCCTCGGCATACACATTGCCGGTCTTCAGGATGTTGTCCCTGACGCCCAGCACATTTTCCGGAGCCAGCCCCGCCTTGTAGAGCTTCTTGCGGGCTCCCTCCACGATCTCGTCCACTCGAATCTGGGCCGGGCAGAAGTAGGTGCAGGCCTGGCAGGTGGTGCAGGTGTAAAAGGCCTCAGCCAGGTCCTTGTCCATTTCCTCGGTCTTGTTCAGCATATAAAAGGCCAGGGCGTTTCGGCCGCGGGCGTTTCTGGACTCCCGCTGGGTCACCTCGAAGGTGGGGCACCCCAGGCGGCAGAACCCGCAGTGAATGCAGGCCAGGATCTCGTTGTCCACGTCCTCGCCGAAGGAGTCCGCGCCCTCGGGGTTGTCCAGGAGGGGTTGAAACGCGAAATGGTCGTAGATGTCGGCCGGCTTGTCCGGCTTCTCCAGGTTCATCTTGCCCGGGTTGAGCAGGTTGTCCGGGTCCAGGGCCTGTTTGATCTTGCGCATCACGTCCATGGCCGGGCCCAGCTGCCTCTCGATGTGCGCAGACCGGGTGATGCCGGTCCCGTGCTCGGCGCTCAAGGTACCCTTGGCCGCCAGGGCCGCGTCCACGAGCTCCTCCACGGCCGGTTTCAAGCGGTCCCACTCCTCGCGGCTCCGCACGTCCCCTACAAAGGTGGTGTGCACGTTTCCGTCCCCCACATGCCCGAAGGTGGCGATGGTCACTCCGTGCTTGTCGGATATGGACTGGGCCATGCGGATGGTGTCGGGGATCTTGGTGCTGGGGACCCCCAGGTCCTCGGCAATGGCAATCAGGCGGTTGAAGGGCCGAATCCTGGAAAGCGTAGGAACCAGCCTTCCCCGGGCCACCATCATCTCGGCCCGCTTGGCCGGATCATCCGTCCACTCGAACTCCTGCACCCCGTATTTTTCACACGTCTCCTTGATGGTGTTCATGTCCCGGCTGACGACTTCCCTGGCCCCGTCCGCCTCCATGATCAGGAGGGCCTCGATCTTGCTGACGTCCTTGCCCAGGGCGTCCTCCACCACCTTCAGGCTGTACTTGTCCAGGATCTCACACCCGGCGAGCTTGATGCCCGAGGTGATCACCTCGGTGACCGCATCGCCGGCCGCGGACAGATCCCCGAAAATCGCCAGGGCCATGGCGTCGTACTCGGGCTTGGGTTCCAGCTTGACAATAACTTCCGTGATGATACCCAGGGTCCCCTCGGCCGCGGTGAACAGGTGGGTGAGATCGTATCCGAGGCTGGACTTGGGGGCGGTGGTGCCTGTTTCGATCACGGTTCCGTCCGCCAGCACCACCTTGAGCCCCTTGACATAGTCCCGCGTGGTCCCGTACTTGACCGCCCGGTGTCCGCTGGCATTGGTGGAGACCATACCGCCGATGGTGGCGATGGCCTCGCTCCCCGGGTTGGGCGGAAACATGAGCCCGTCCTTGGCCAGCTGTGCGTTCAGGGGCATGCACACCACGCCCGGCTCGACCCGGGCATAAAAATTCGCCTTGTTCACCTCCAGCACGTTGTTCATGTTGTGCAGGTCCAGGATGATTCCGCCGCGGACCGGAAGCACGGCCCCTGTCACGCTGGATCCCGTCCCTCTGGCCGTCACCGGCACCTTGTCCTTGTGGGCAAGCTTCATGATGGCCGAAACCTGCTCGGTGGTCTCGGCGAACACAATGGCGTCCGCAACGCCTTGGTGAACCGACATATCCCGGGAGTTGCACAGACACTCCACCCGGTCGTCAAAGACGTTTTTCTCACCAACGATCTCCTTGATTTCTTCCACAATGCTCATCACTTACCCCCCCCTGGGCTTGGGGACGCCCTTTATATTTTTATATTTGCGGTCATTCTCCAATATGGAAAACCTATATTTTCTCGCAAAGACGCCAAGAAAAGACTTAAAGATTGATCTGTTCTCTTAGCGGCTTTGCGGCTTGGCGAGAGATTCCTTCTTCTTGCGGGGTCATCACTCAATGCAGAATTCCAAAAAACGGCCATGCAGGGACCCCTTGCGGCGTGGCTATTTTTTAGCTACGAAGTGACCATAGAAAAACGGCTTCCGGATTGTCAAGGTGAAAACGCCCGCAGCACATGACCGGGGAGCGGAAGCCTCGGCCCTCTGGATTGTCGATCCGCAAGGCTCGGCTTCGCTTGAAACCGGTTTCGTTTCATTGTATAACCAATTGCACTGTTTTCCAACCTGAATTGGATCGCCCTTGCCTTTGCCCGGCGGTGGACCGGGAAAGGTGAGCCGAATATGCTTCCAAACACCCGGCTGTGAATCAAAGTACAGGAGGATCTCCATGAAAGGACCAATCCAAGGCGTGAGGTCGGGGCCGTTTCCCGAATACCGCAACCTGAGCCCCATTTACGAGTGGGAGGAAGCCAAGGCCTATCTGATCATCGACCGCGTGGCCTATGGCGATATTCAGGGCGCGGTCCTGTGTTACTACAACCCACCGGTCCACCAGGTGGGCAACCCCGGGCTCGACGCCTACCTCGAAGGGCTCGGCCGGGTCTCGAAGCAGCGCAAAGATCTGGACTTCCTCATTCTATATGGATCCAACGACCCGGTGCACGCGGGCGGGGACCTCAAGGAGAGCCTGACCCGGCTGGACCGCACCCTGGAAGCCGCTGAGGAGAAGAGGGCCTCGGGGGCCTCTCCCGAGGAAATCGACCGGCTCTACCACTGGGCCGATGCGCGAATCGACAAGGGCATAACCCTGCACGGCGCTGTGCGGGACCTGGCCTCCGACCTGAGGGTCGTGGCGGTGTGCGGGGGGGGAACCCGATACGGGGGATCCGCGGAGATTCCGCTCATGGCCGACTATCTGGTGGGAGACTCGCGAAGCGCAATGTGCTTCAGTGAGGCCATGATCGGGCTCATTCCGGGGTGGGGGGGCGTCGCCCGCGCCGTGGTCAAGGCCGGCCCTGTAAACGCCGCCTTCATGGCCAAGACCACCAGGGAGGTCAAGGCCCCGGACCTTCTTCGAATGGGCATCTACAACGTGATGGTGGAGGTTCCCATGCCCTTTCCGCGCAAGGAGCGCACGGACGATCCCGAGGCTGACAAGGCGCGTTTCATGGCCGCCTTGGCCGAGCACGATTGGGAGACCGGTGTGAGGGTGTTGCCTGAAGGGCTTCGAATCGCCACCTGTCCTGAGGAAGAAATTCCCAGGGTCCCCCCGGAGGCGCGTCCGGTGATGGCCCCGGACCAGGCCGTGGCTGAGGAGGTGACCCGCAGAAAAGACCCCAAGACCTATGCCGGGCTGTGGGCAAAGCCCCTCAAGGAGGTCAGGGAGGAGATAGGGCGGCTGGGAAGACCCCTGGCGCCCCAGTCCGTGGAGGCCCTGGACGAGCTCTTTCAGGACGTCGATTCCGAATCAATTGACGAGCGGGCCTTTGTTCAGCGAGAAGCGGAGGCCGACTGCCGGCTGTACCGGGACCCGCGGTTCCGCGCCGGCCTGACGGCCACGCTGGGACAGACAGTGGCCGACTTCCGTTAGTTTCCATTCAGAAAGGGTCTTTTTTGAATCGGACATCAGCGTGGAGGAGCGCATGAAACAGTACTTTCAGAACATGGCTACCATGGGAACACCGCTCACGGACAAAGACATTGCAGCGACAGAGGACAATCTCCGTCAAATCCGGGAAGAGCAGGCACGCATCGAATCCGCCCTGGAGGAGCGAAAAAACAAGGGGCTCCCCGCGGAAAAGATTTACAAGCGGGGGGAAAAGACCGCCCTCGAACGCATTGAGCACCTGGTGGACCCGGGGAGCTTTGTTCCGCTGAACAGCCTATACGACCCCGAGTTCAACCAGGAAGGCACCACCGGGGTCATTACGGGGCTGGGCAGGATCTCCGGACGATACGCCTCCATCATCGCCTCGGACAATCGGGTGCTGGCCGGCGCCTGGATCCCGGGACAGCGTGAGCACGTATTTCGCGCCCAGGACATGGCCGAGCAGCTCAACATTCCGCTGGTGTGGGTGCTAAACTGCAGCGGGGTCAAGCTCACGGAGCAGGAAAAGGTTTACGCCGGAAGGCGATCCGGTGGACGCACCTTCTTTCGCCACGCGGAGCTCGCAGAGAAGGGCATTCCGGTGGTCGTCGGCATGTACGGTACCAACCCGGCCGGAGGCGGCTATCACGCCATAAGCCCGGCCGTGATCTTCGCCCACGAGAAATCCAACATGGCCGTGGGCGGAGGAGGAATCGTGAGCGGCATGTCGCCCAAGGGCCGATTCGACCTGGAAGGGGCCGAGGCCCTGATCGACGCCACACGCCGGTTCAAACAGGTTCCGCCCGGCGGCCCCGGCATCCACCACGACCGCACCGGCTTCATGCGGCGGGTGTTCGACACGGAAGAAGGGGTGCTGGACGCCATGCGCTCCTTCATGGCCGGGCTTCCTCTTTACGACCCGGACACCTTCCGAGTGGCCGAGCCGAAGGAGCCGCGCTGGCCCTCTGAGGACCTGGACCGCATCGTGCCTTACAACCAGAAACGGGTGTACAAGATCGAACAGGTCATGTCCCGCCTCTTCGACGCAAGTGAGCACCTGGAGTACCGGCCGGATTATGCGCCGGAGGTCTACTGCGGTCTGGCCCGAGTGGACGGTTTTCCCGTGGGGGTCATAGCCAACCGCCAGGGTTTTCTCGGTGCAGGCTACCCCAAGTACGCCAAAGGCGAGTACACGGGCATCGGAGGAAAGCTTTACCGCGAAGGCCTGATCAAGATGAACGAGCTGGTCATGTACTGCGGCCGGGACCGCCTGCCCATCATCTGGTTCCAGGACACCACGGGCATTGATGTGGGGGACATCGCCGAGGAAGCCGAGCTCCTGGGCCTGGGGCAATCGCTGATCTACTCCATCGAGGCCTCCCACGTACCCATGATGACCGTGGTCCTGCGAAAAGGAACCGCTGCGGCTCATTACATCATGGGCGGGCCTCAGGCCACCCGCAACAACGCCTTCACCGTGGGCGTTCCCACCACGGAGATCTATGTGATGCACGGGGAAACGGCCGCTGCAGCCGCCTTTGCCCGCCGTCTGGTCAAAGAGAAAGACGCCGGCAAGCCCCTGGAGCCCGTGATAGACAAGATGAACGCCCTGGCCCGGCAGTACTATGATCAGTCCCGGCCGATCTTCTGCGCCAAGGCGGGCTTTGTGGACGAGGTCGTGCCCCTGCAAGGGCTGCGGGACACCTTTGTGGCCTTTACTCGAAGCTGCTATCAGAACCCCGGAAGCCTCTGCCCGCATCACCAGATGCTCCTGCCGAGGTCCATCGCGGGCTGAGGTGGTGGAGGTGGTGGAGTAAGACGCTAAGGCGCTAAGAAAAGATTCAAAGATGGATCTGTTCTCTTTGCGTCTTTGCGGCTTGGCGAGAGATTGTTTCTTTTTGCCAAGCCGTCAAGAACCGATTATCAGCCGATAAAATCTATGAGGAGGAGAAAACATGAGTGAACACGATTTATTCAAGGTCTTTCCACGTATGCCGAAACAGGTCCGGCTGGGGGACATCACGGTGCGCGACGGCTTTCAGCATGAGGAAGTCTTCATTCCCACGGAAGCCAAGATCTATTACCTCCAGGAGCTGGCCTTTGCAGGGGTTCGACGCATCGAAGCCACCAACCTGGGAAACCCGCGCATCATGCCCCAGTTCAAGGACGCCGAGGAGGTCCTGCTGGGGCTTCGGGACGAGATCTTTCTGAAGCGTCTCGCCAAACGGGGCATCAACCCCGACGACATCGAGTGGACCGCCATCACCATCCGCGAGCCCTCGGTGGACCGGGCGATTCGGCTCAAGGAGGAGGGGCGGGGGCCGGACCGCCTACTCATGATGGTGTCCACGGACGAGCAGCACCACTTTGCCAACAGTGGCTCCACCTTACCCGAGTACTGGAAGGAGGCCGAGAGGTGCATCAAGAAGTGCAAGGACGCCGGAATCAAGATGTGCGGTACGGTGAGCACCATCTGGGGAAGCCCCATTTCCGGGCCCACCCGTTTTGAGGACGCCGTGGAGTTCACGAAGCGGTGGCTGAGCATCGGCGCCGACGACATAGAACACGCCGACCACGACGGATCCGCCCCGCCGGACCAGGTGTACCGTTATTTTTCCATGATCCTGGACGCCATTCCCAACACTGACCTGCACATAGGCCACTTTCACGTCACCAGGGGCTGGGGCCTGGCCAATGTCCTGGCTGCGCTTCAGGCGGGCATAGACATTTTCGAGGGCACTCTGGGCGGCACCGGAGGTCAGCCGGCCAACTTCCTGGACCGGACTCCGGTCCCGGGCACAGGGTCCTACTATTACAAGGACCCCAACGTGGTCGGCCTGGTCTGCTTCGAGGACATGTGCGTGATGCTCGATGAGATGGGCATTGACATCGGCGGGATCGACGTGGATCGAATCCTGGAGCTGGGAAATTTGATCGAAAAGAGCATCGGAAGGCGACTGCGCTCCGAGTCCATCCTGAACGGCCGCATTCCCAAGGAACCGCGGGAGGACTTCAAGCGCCCCGCCCTGCCCAGGATCAAGGAGAAGAGAAACGAACGTCCCGACCAGAATATCCCGGAAGACTGGCCGGAAAAGGCGGAGGTGCCTGAAGCGGTGTCTCAAAAGTCCTGACAGGAATACCCGGGCCCCGGCGGCTTCGCCTCCGGGGCCTGTATTCTACGAAACTCAATCCCGGTCGCAGTGGTTGGAGTCCTTGTTTTGGCTTTCGCACTGTGCGGCCATTTCGCACGACTCACAGCCGCATCCTTCCTTTCCACGAGCCTTTTTGACAAAGGACCGCAGCAGGAGGAGGCCGGCGATCAGTACGATCCCGATGACCACGGCTGTCTGCACAACACCCTCCTTGTCCTGCACCTCTTCCGACCCACCCTTGAACAAGGCGCGCTTTTACAAGGGTGACAAAATCTTAAAAACAGTATTCTCTCGCAAAGACGCCAAGACGCTGAGAAAAGATTCAAAGATGACGAATTCATAAAGACTGTATCCTCTCGCGAAGACGACCAAATAGGCTAAGAAAAAACTTAAAGATTGATCTGTTCTCTTTGCGTCTTAGCGTCTTAGCGAGAGGATATAGTTTTTCCATATTGGAGAATAACCGCAAATATAAAAATATAAAGGGCGTCCCCAAGTCACTTGCACGCCTTGCCGAGCTCTCTAAACCGGCCGTGCCAGGCGCAACCGGAGCAATAGGTGGGGGTGTCCCCGTCCACCTCCGGGCATTCCGATTCATCCACATCCTCGGAAAACACAATGCCGCCCGCCTCCAGATCAAACGAGTAGGTATCGTACTCGTCGCTGGGGTCCTTTACATAAAAGCGGTTACTTCCACACTTGGGGCAGGCCATTTCCAATCCTCCTTCGAACCGAATTTAGCGATTGTCGAGTTTGTCGAACAGGCAAGCACGAAGGTGCTTGGCTTCGGGATCGTCCTTGCCTTCAAGACCGGAGGAACAAGCTCACATTGAAGATGGTATCATGGCAAGCCGTTCGCAGAAAGCAATTTTCACCACTGTGACGTCTACGGCCGGGGGTGTGTTTGCAAGACCCTGGGTCTCAAGAACCCGGCGGAATACGGGCGTACACATTATCGTCTATCCAGCGTGAAAGCGCAGCCAGCCGTGTCTGGTCGATGCCGGTGTGTGCGCCCGCGTGGTGAAGGCGCCTTACGAGCAGTTCCGTGGGCTGGTTGCCAGGTGCTCCGGTGACACAGCCTGCGGTTCCTCCCAGGGAGGCGTCGAAACGCCCAATGCCCAGGGACAGCACGGCGAGGCTGTTGTCCACGGCCCTGTCTTCAAAGGCATGGTGGGGATGATACCCTATTCTCGCGGTGTCATTTCCTCTTCTTTGCTCCAGGAGCCGCTCCAGAAACCTGACCGTGGTCTTGGTGTCGGCGACGCCCTGGAGGTCGGACAAGGTGACGATGCGGGCTCCCATGTCAAAGAACCGGTCCATGAGGTCGTTCACTTCCTGAACAGAGGCCGTGATCACCTCCCGGTCCGGCCCCGGCCTGAAACCCAGAGCCCCGGACACATAACCCTTCAAGGGAATCCCCCGCAAGGCCGCATCCCGGGCGATCTCCTCATAGGCCTCCAGGGTCTTCGAAATGCCGCGGCCCAGGTTGGCGCGGTTGTGGGCCTCCACGGCTGAGACGAACATCCCCAGCACATGGCCGTACCCGTAGGGTCCGAGTCCGAGGTCCAGAAAGGTACGGTATCCGGCCCGGTTGGGTACCAAGGTGATCAGCTCCACCCCCGCCGGGCGGCCGAGCCCGTCAGCCACGCGGCCCAGGGCCTCGGGGTCCATGGCCGGGGCCACCCGGGGGTGCACACAGGAGAAGACTTCCATGGAGACCACACCGGCCGCCAGAAGCTGCTCAGCCAGGTAGACGCGCATTTCAGGAGAGAAGGTGTTGGTGTGAACCCGGGGAACGTTCTGCCCGAACTCCCTCAGGGTGACATCGGTAACCAGGACCTTGGGTTCAGAGGCTTTCAAGACTACAGCCTTCCCTGCGACGGTGTAACGGATCTTTGCTGGAAGGAAACTCGGCAGCGCCCGAAATTCGTTTATGGATGGGCACTTGCTAAACCGGCAGTCATTCGCTGGAGTCTTCTTCCGGCTCCTCGTGGGGCTCTTCAGGACGGTCCCCGAGAATGCGGATCGCGGCCTCCAGGGAGGCCATGTCTTCGATGTTCAAGGCCGGAATGGATGTATTGATCTCCCGGATCATATTGGTCAACACCTTCTTGGGGCCCACCTCCAGGAACAGATCTCCTCCGTTTTCAACCGCCTTTTCCACGGATCCCCGCCAGTTAACCACCCTGTAGATCTGTTCGTACAGCTCGGTGCGGATGTGGTTGGGATCCACAATGGCCTCGGCGGAGACATTGGCCATGATGGGTTTTGAGGCGATCCTTATCTGGTGGCGGTTGAGCTCCTTTCGAAACTTGTCCGCCGCGGGTTTCATGATGGGGGTGTGATAAGGGCCCTCCACCTTGAGGAGTTTTGAAAGTTTTCCCTCAGCCTTGAGCTCCTTGGCCAGCTCCTGCAATCTCCTTTTGGACCCTCCAACGACGATCTGGTTCCTGGTGTTGTTCAGGGTCACATACACACCGAAATCTTTACAAAGCGTGCACACTCGATCGTAGTCCAGATCGCCGTTCTTGTCCACGATCGCCATGAGCCCGGCATTGGGATAGGCCCTTCCGGACTCCGTCATGTAGTTGGCCCGTTTCTGGACCAGCGTGAGCACGGTGGGCAGGTCCATGGCGCCGGTCACCAGGATGGCGGTGTACTCCCCGAGGCTGTGCCCGGCCGTCAAGTAGGGATTGAGGGGGATGCCCTCTTCGCTGCAGCGCCGCTCCAGCACGCGAAAGCAGGCGTAGTTCACCGTCATGACCGCCGGCTGGGTGTATACGGTCTTGTTCAGATCGGCTGAGCGGTGCATGATCCTGCCGAAGCTGTGCTTTTTGAAGCACAGATCCGACAGGTCGTACCCCAGGACATTGCCGGCCTCGTCGAAGATGTCCCTCACCTCCTGGAATTCGTCGTAGAACTCCTTTCCCATTCCCACATACTGAGAACCCTGTCCCGGAAAAACAAACATGATGTTCCGGTAGGTCATGAATTCCTCCTTGATGAAACAGCGCAAGCCCGCAGAACGCAGGCAGATTCATCCTGCTCAGAAAAAACGTTGTCGTAATGGTTCTACCGGAGCGGCCTGGCCTCGTCGATGAGCATGACAGGTATGTCGTCCCGGATTTCGTAAACGAGCTTGCAATGGTCGCATATCAATCCGGAGCCGTCCTCGTTCAGATGAATGTCGCCCTTGCACTTAGGGCATGCCAGTATGTCCAGTAGTTCTTTGCTGATGGCCATGATGGTATCCTCCGGATTCAAGTGAATGTTACACGATCGCGGCGCGTCTTACAAGACGGCCTCCGGTACAGGGGATTCCCTGTGCAGAAGCCAGCGGACCGCGGCCTCCAAATCCCGGGCCACGTGAACCGGCTGCACGCGTTTTCCGGGCAGAACGTATCGGCGGTCCCCCCGTCCATACCCCGTTTCCACCAGAATCCCCTCGAGTCCGCAGCCGGCGGCCAGCTCCAGGTCCGAAACGCGGTCACCTATCACGCAGGAGCGGGTCATGTCAATGCGGAACCTGGACTCGGCCTGATGGATCAGCCCCGGTTTCGGCTTCCGGCAGTTGCATTCCACCGCATACTCCGGCACCTCGCCGGCCGGATGGTGAGGACAGAAGAACACGCCGTCCACTTCGGCCCCCGCGGCCCCAAGGGCCCTGTGCATACGCCCGTGCACTTCATGCACCAGGTCGATGGGAAAGTATCCCCGGGCTACGCCTGATTGGTTGGAGACCACCAAAGCCAGAAACCCCGCTTCGTTCAGCAGGCGAATTCCCGAAGCCGCGCCCGGCAGAAGGACGAACCGGCTGGGATGGTTGATGTACCCCATCTGCTCGTTGATGGTTCCATCGCGATCCAGGAACACGGCCGGCCGCATCACGTCAACCTCTTTGTCCCGAATGAACTCTATCGTCTCCCGAATCATGGGTCGTGCTCCACGAGGGCGCACATCTCCGACCACACCGTATTGGTGGAGATACCCAGCAAACAGCCATAGTCCTGCCGCGGGCAGACAGGCTGCAGGCAGGGAGCGCAATCCACCGGGTTTCGAACCACCCTGGCCCTGGGTCCCACAGGCCCTGTGGCCACCGGGTCGGTGGAGCCGAATACAGCCAATGTGGGGACACCCAGGGCCGCGGAGACGTGCATCAGGCCCGAATCATTCGTCAGAAAAAGGCTGCACGCCTGAATCAAGGCCATGGCCCGACCCAGCCCGGTGCGCCCGCAAAAATCGAGGGGGTTCCGGCGCATGGCTGATACGACCGCCCGGCAGGCGGGCCGATCCACCTCGCTTCCCAGAACGGCGACCCTTGCATCCCAGCGCTCGGAGGCCCAATCCCCCACCGCTGCAAATCGCTCCGGGGGCCATCGCTTGGCCGGCCCGAACGCAGCACCCGGAGCCAGTCCCACGACACGCTGACCCGGCCGGACACCTTCCGAGTGAAGAAGCGCCAGCGCGGCTTCCAGTTCCCTCCCGGCCACGTGCAGGCGGGGGGGCCGGGTCTCGCCCTGCCAGCCCAGGGATCGCGCAAGGGTCAGATAATGCTCCACCTGGTGGACACCCCTCGGGATGTGCTGTCTGGAAACGGGGTGGCTCAGAAGAAACCGCCTGCCGTCAGTGTCATAACCCACACGGACCGGCACCCGGCCCAGGCGGGCGATCAGGGCCGCTTCAAAGGCGTTTTGAAACAACACGGCCATGGCGAAGCC
>CAZQCK010000076.1:0-16096 GCA_964591925.1 uncultured Desulfobacterales bacterium | reverse complement strand
AATATGACCCAAATCTGAGCGCAATTTTGTCCAATTTATTTCTGCCGGCCTCCTTCATCGACGACTGGATTGTGAAATTGTGCACATTATTTAGTAAAAAACACGGGGGACCGCAGGCCGGCCCCCCGTGTTCAGGCGTTAGAAAGATTTGACGATGGCGTCCAGCATCGGAGCCAGGTCGGGAATCTTGAACACCATGATGAAGCAGATGAGCAGAGCGTAGATACACAGGGACTCGATCAGGGCCAGACCGATGATCATGGTGGTCATGATCTTTCCGCCCGCCTCGGGATTCCGCGCCGTTCCCTGGAGCGCTCCGTTGATCGCATGCCCCATGCCGAGACCGGTTCCGAACGCAGCCACACCGATCCCGAACCCACACGCAATGGCGATGCCGAAGAACGACCACAGGCCCGCGGCGGCAGCCTCGGACGCCATAGCGGTAGAGGCCGTCCCCAACAACAGCATCGCAGTCAAAACACCAACAACTCCCTTCTTTGACATGTCAACCTCCTTTAATAATGAATTGTCACACGCCTTCTTTCAAAGAGTCCGCCCCCGCGCCTGTCAGGGCCGACTCACCGTTCCCTGATTCGATCAATGGGCCTCTTCCATGGCCCCGGTGAAGTACACGATGGCCAGCAGCATGAACACAACCGCCTGAATGAAGCTGACCAGGATGCCGAGAAACAGGATCGGAAGCGGAACCAGGTAGAGCCCCGCAAGGCCGAAGAGGATGCCCAGGATCTTTTCCTTGCCGAAGATGTTTCCAAAGAGCCGCACGCTGAGAGACATAACCCTGGCGAGGTGCCCGATCCCTTCAATGACGAACATAAGAGGGGCTAAGGCCCAGATAGGGCCCAGAAAGTGCTTGATGTATTTCACGCCGTGAAACTTTATTCCAATGGCATGGGTGAGGATGAATGTACACAACGCCATGGAGAGCGTGGTGTTCAAGCTGGCGGTGGGAGAGAAGAAGCCGGGAACGAGTCCGATCAGGTTGCACACGAAAATGTAAAGAAAAATCGTGGCGATAAACGGGAAAAAGGCCTTCCCCTCCGGGCCGGTGATCTCCACCATGAAGTCCTCCAGGCCCCCGATGATCACTTCCAGCACGTTCTGCCCTTTGGTGGGCAGTAAGGTGACCCCTTTTGCAAGAACGGCCATGCCGACAATCATGAGAATCATGATGAACCATGAGTGGGTCGCGGCCTGGTATTCGTGGCCGAAGTGCCCGAGGCCGATTCCCTTCAGGATTTCGTTGATGAAGAAGTAGTGATGCTCCATCCTTAGATCGCCTCCCTAGATGTAGAGTTTGCAGGCCCGCTTGATCCCGAACCCGACGATGCTGATGAACACCGTGGACAGACCGACGGCAAGGCCCAGTGGATTGATCCATCCCCTGCTGAGCAGCAGGAAGATAACCACTCCGAGCGCCAGCAACCGGAGGTAGTACTTCACGATCACGGACGCCTTGGTCCCCTTCATGTTGCCCTCACTGGAAAAGGCCCGCCGAATGGTGTGCTGAAGAACACCGAAATTGGCTATGATGAGCAGGCCTCCCAGAATGATGCCCAACGTCGACGCATTGTCCATAATGGCGACGCTCACCAGGGAGAGAACCAGAAGCGTAACCCAGTTCAACAGTCTGATCTCCCGGTATGCGGCTTTCCAATCCAAATCGATGGTCATACTTTTGCGCCCAACTCCTGCACGGAGTTACTGCATTTTTTGTCCCCGCTTGTACATAATGTACAAGTTTCGAAACGCAGCCACAATACCCAGGGCCAAAAACACAAAAAACAACCAGGGTGTCGTGTCGAATTTGTTGTCCAGATAGTACCCCACCCAGGCGCCGATGCCAATCGAAAAGGCCATAGCCAGACCCACGGTGCTGAGATACCCGAGGGTCCTGAACATGTTCTTGGTGTCCTTTTCCATAGAATACAACGGGGTGCCTGAAAGGCTCCCAGACGGTCGGAATGGGCTTGTCTCTAACACAGGACTTTTTCCAAAGTCAATCTATTTCTGACCGCTTACAAGCCCCTGTAACGCGCGGGCCGCACAGTCCAGAGTGTGTTCGATCACCTCATCCGAGTGGGCCGTGGACACGAAAGCGGCCTCAAAGGGTGAAGGAGCCAGGTAGATCCCCTGCTCCAGCATGCTCGCGTAGTACCGCTGAAACCGGGATGTGTCGCTCGCCGCGGCCGAGGAGAAGTCCCTGACAGGCCGGTCGGCGAAAAACAGGGAGCCCAGAGAGCCGATGTAGTTCACGGTCACGGGCACACCGGCCGCCAGGGCCCTCTGTTTCAACCCTTCGAACAATTTCCGGCCCTTTTCCTCGAGAAAACCGTACACCCCGGTCTTGCGTAAGGCGGTCAAAGTGGCCAGCCCCGCAGCCATGGCCAGAGGGTTGCCGGAGAGGGTCCCTGCCTGATAGATGTCTCCCTGAGGGGCCATGCGTGCCATCAGGTCCTTCTTTCCCCCATAGGCCCCCACCGGCAGTCCGCCTCCGATGATCTTGCCCATGCAGGTAAGGTCGGGCAGAACATTGTATAGCTCCTGAGCGCCCCCCGGGGCCACCCGAAAACCGCTGATTACCTCGTCGAAGATGAGCAGGCTTCCGTGTTCCTCCGTCAGCCGCCTCAGCCCCTCGAGAAAAGGCTTTCCCTGAGGAATCACGCCGGCGTTGGCCGGAATCGGTTCCACAATCACGGCGGCGATCTCACCCGCGTGGCGCTCAAAGGCGGTTTTCACCGCCTCCAGGTCGTTCAGGGGTACGGAGACGGTGTGGGAAGCGATTCCCGGGGGGACCCCCGGCGACCCGGGAATGCCCAAGGTTGCAACCCCGGATCCGGCTGAAACCAGGAGGCTGTCTGCGTGGCCGTGATAGCACCCCACGAACTTGACGATCTTCTCTCTTCCAGTGGCCCCCCGCGCCAATCGAACGGCACTCATGGTGGCTTCGGTTCCCGAGTTCACCATGCGCACCATGTCGATGGAAGGCACCATGTCCACAATGGCCCGGGCCAATGCGGTCTCCAGCTCCGTGGGCGCTCCGTAGCTGGTTCCCTTGGGAAGCTGCTCCTCCAGGGCCCGAAGAACGTCCGGATGACTGTGCCCCAGAATCATCGGCCCCCAGGAGCAGACATAGTCCATGTAACGCCGGCCGTCCGCATCCCACAGATAGCAACCTTCGGCCCGGTCTATGAAAGGGGGATCCACGCCCACCGACTTCCCGGCCCGCACCGGGCTGTTCACCCCTCCAGGGATCAGCTGGACGGCGAGATCAAAGAGCTCCTTTGACTTGGCTGACATGCACCAAACCTCCTTAGTGACAAAATCGTAAAAACTGTATTCTCTCGCAAAGACGCCAAGACGCTAAGGAAAAACCTTTTAATATCAGTTAGTTCACTTTGCGGTCTTTGCAGCGCGGCGGAATATTTTGACTTTTTGCGAAGTCATCAAACCGTCAAAAATAAGACATACTTGTCTTCTTAAACTCCCGCTCGCTGAAGAGCAGCGCGTACGCCTCCACACCCGTTTCCCGCGACATCTTCTCGGCTATGCGGTGACACTCCTCCCGGCTGTCTCCATGGATCATGGTGTAGAGGTTGTATCTCCAATCCCTCTGAGGCCGCCGCTGGTAGCAGTGGGTTACTTCCCGGAACCCCGCCATGGCCTCTCCCACGGATTCGATCCGGTCCTCCGGCACGAGCCAGGCCACCATGGCGTTGGAATTGAACCCCGCTTCCTGGTGTCTGAGGGTGGCTCCAAAGCGGCGGATTACACCCCGCTCCTTGAGTGAACGGATGCGGTCCACCAACTCCTCCTCAGACATACCCGCGCGATCGGCAAGTTCTGAAAAGGGCCGGGCACTGAGAGGAAGATCCCCTTGTATCAACCGTATGACCTGCTTGTCTATGTCGTCGATCACGAACGTATTCCCGCAGAAAGCCCGTGGCCGGCTGCTCTTTTGGCTTTTCTACCGGCCGGTGAAGCCGGTTTCCCGCAACATCCAATAATACCCCTCAGGGGTTGTCAAGCATGAAAGCCCGGAGCGGGGTTCGTGAGTGCTTGCAAAGCGGGACATAATCGGCTATCTTGCGTCGAGAGGCGGAGGAGTTCGGGGGACACCATCCTTAATTCGGGGGCAACACCGTCTTGTATGATGCAATATGCGTCATGAATTAAGTATGGTGTCCCCCGACCTCTCAAGCGGGACGGAATCGGCTATCCGAGAGTTCGGAGGATCAAGCAGATCGTGATTCCAGGCTTTGATGATATCATCGAACAACGGATTCGGGAATCCATGGCCAATGGGGACTTCGACAACCTTCCCGGCAGCGGAAGGCCGCTTCGGATCGAAGACGACAGCCATGTTCCCGAGGACCTTCGCATGGCGTACAAGGTCTTGAAAAACGCCAACTGCCTTCCGCCGGAAATCGAACTGAAAAGGGAAATCCGCCAAATGAAGGACATGCTGGACGCCGTTCCGGACGAGCAGGAAAAGGTGCTTCAGATCCGGAGGATCAACTACAAGATCATGAAGCTGAACACCATGGGTCGAGGATCGCCGCTTTTTGAGGAGGACGAGATCTACTACAAGAAGGTGGTGGACAAGCTGGGAGCCAAATGAGGACGTGACAGGCTTTTCTGAACGCTCGGGCGGGAGAAACGCTCCATGGACATGAAGCGGGACTATTACGAAGATGTTCAATTGTTCAGCTCCAGGGTCGTCGTCTTCTGGTTCATTCTTCTGATACTCTTTCTGGCCTTTTTCCCTTTTCTCTTCAAAAACTACTATGTCTACCTGGCCAATTACATGGCCATCAACGTGATCGTGGCCATCGGACTCAATATTCTGGTCGGATACACCGGTCAGGTCTCCCTGGGTCATGCGGGGTTCTTCGCCATCGGGGCCTACGGCACGATCATCTTCATGTCCGAGCTGCATTTCCCGTTCCTGCTGGCCCTGCCTGCGGCCGCCTTGACCGCCGCGGTCTTCGGGTTCCTTCTGGGCCTTCCGGCCCTGCGGCTGGAAGGGCCCTACCTCGCCATCGCCACCCTGGGCTTCGGGCTCACCATCACCAAGGTCATCGGCCGGATCGAGCTGTTCGGGGGGCGCCAGGGCCTGCACGCTCCGGAGCTCGTCATCGGCCCCTGGCACCTGAACACGGACCGCGACTTCTACTACCTGGTCGCCACACTGACCGTGCTCCTGACCCTGGCCGCCCGCAACCTCATCAAGACCAAAGTGGGGCGGGCCTTTATCGCCATACGCGACGCGGACATCGCAGCCGAATCCATGGGCGTCAATCTCACGTATCACAAGACCCTGGCCTTTGCGGTGAGCGCCTTTTACACGGGAATCGCCGGAGGCCTCTATGCCTTCGTGCTCCGGTTCATCGAGCCTGAAGTCTTCACCTTCATGATGTCGGTTTTGTTTCTGGCCATGGTCGTGGTGGGGGGATTGGGCTCCATTTTCGGCTCCATCGCGGGCGCGTGTCTGCTCAGCTGGCTCGATCTCCAGCTTCGAAACATACTGAGCATACCCTATGTGGGAGAATGGCTGGATGCCCTTTCCAAGACCTGGTTCTCCATCACCGGGGTCAGCAACATCCAGTTCATCGTGTTCGGGCTGATCATGGTGTTGATCATGCTGTTCGAACCGCTGGGGCTGTTCGGGTTCTGGATCAGGACGAAGAAGTACTGGAAGACCTGGCCCTTTTAGTCGGCCTGTCATTCAAACACGTGGTTCTCCATGCTCGATTTCCTTCAGATGGTGGTCAGCGGTATTGCCGTGGGAAGCTCATACGCCCTCATGGGCCTGGCCATGGTCATCATCTACAAGACATCCGAAGTCCTGAACTTCGCCCAAGGGGAAATGGCCCTGATCTCCACCTTCTTCACCTACCTCCTCCTGGAAACCCACGGCGTACCCTTTTACCTTGCCTTTCCCGGGGCCCTGGCCTTTGCCGCCTTTCTGGGCGCACTGCTGGAATTCGCCGTACTACGCCGGGCCAAGGAGCCCACCGTGCTGGGCATGATCATCATCACCCTGGGTCTGGAAATGATCCTCATGGGCCTGGTCTCCTGGAAGTTCGGGGCCGATCCCAAGACCCTGCCCTTCCCCATCTCCCCTTACAACAGTGTGATGATCGGTCGGATGTTCGTGAGCTCCCTCGAAATACTCACCCTGATCGTGGCCCTGAGCGTCATGGTCATCCTGTTCCTCTTTCTGCGCTTCTCCAAGCTGGGCGTGGCCATGAAGGCCACCCAGCAGAATTTTACGGCCGCCCGCCTCATGGGCATTCGAACCAAACGCGTCCTCATGTTCACCTGGGCCATCTCCTCGGTGGTGGGCTGCCTGGCCGGATTGCTTATCGCACCGACCATCATGCACCCTTACATGATGTGGGATCCCTTACTCAAGGGATTCGCCGCCGCGGTCATGGGGGGAATGACCTCACTCCCCGGTGCGGTGTTCGGGGCCTACATCCTGGGGATCGTCGAGAACCTCTTCGGGGGATACGTGTCCATCGAGTTCAAATCGGTGGTCGCCTTTGCTATCATCGTGCTGGTGCTTTGCGTGAAACCAAGCGGGCTGTTTGCCCGCCATTATGTAAAGAAAGTCTAGCCCGGAGGATGTTTCCGGGCCGGGGGCCGCCGATCGGCTCGGCCTCGGGATCTTGGAACCTTTACCCTGAACCCGAGTCGCCGGCCGCGGTACCCGAAAACCGCAACCTTCATTGTCTTCGAGGAGGATATTATGAAGAAGAAAGGTTTTTGGCTGTTGCTGATGATAACGGTGGTGGGGTTGGGGCCGGCCTTCGGAGTCTCTGCTGAAGAGGGCGTCACCGATACGGAGATCCACATCGGGCAGTGGGGGCCACAGACCGGTCCGGCCGCCCCCTGGGGTGCCGTGGCCCGCGGAACGGACGCCTACTTCAAGATGATCAATGCCGACGGCGGCATTCACGGTCGTAAGCTCATCCACCACATGTTCGACGACGCGTACAATCCGGCCAAGACCAAGGCGGGCGTCAAGGAGCTCCAAGAAGACATCGGCATGTTCGCCTGGGTCTCGGGAGTGGGAACCGCCCCCGGGCTTGCGGTCAAAGACTATTTGATGGATCGCAAGATCCCCTGGATCGGGCCCTCGGCAGGCTCTCTGCACTGGATCGAACCACCCCAGAAGTACCTCTTCGGTGTGTATCCCCTCTACTACATCGAGGCCAAGGCCCTGTGCCGCTATGCCGTGGAGGACATGGGCCTCAAGCGGATCGCCATCGCCTACCAGAACGACGACTACGGCAAGAACGGCGTCAAGGGGGCTGCGTACGAGCTGGAGAAACAGGGCCTGGAGCTCGTGGCCCAGGTGCCGGTGGAGATTACGGACACGGACATGAAACCCCATGTCATGGCGCTCAAGAAAGCCGAACCTGATGCGGTGCTCCTGTGGGTCACACCGGGTCACGCGGTCCGACTGGTGGGCACCAGCAAGGCCATGCAGCTCAACACGCAGTGGCTGAGCACGAGCACATGCTCGGACTTCCCCTTGATGATGCACATCAGCAAGGGCCTGTGGAAAGGCGTTATCGCCGCCACCTTCGGTGAGCTGCCCGACTCCGGCTCCCCCCTGATGAAGAAGTACCGGGAAGACGCATACGGCGAGTTCGCAGCCAAGGACGAGCGTTGGGGCCTGTTTTATTATGCGGGCATCCTGTTTGCCGAGCCCCTGGTGGAGGCCATCAAGCGCTGCGGCCGGGATCTGACCCGAGAGAGGCTGGTGGAAAAGCTGGAGACCATGCGCGGATTTCGAGGAATCTCCGGTGAGGTCAACTACAAGCCTCTGGATCCGGATGACCCTTACGGCTGCCGCCAGGGCGTCAAGGAAACCTACCTGATCCAGTGTCTGGAAGACGGTAAGTCCAAGAAGTTGACAGATTGGACCTACATCGAGTATCCCTAGTTTCCATTCAGAAAGGGTCTTTTTTGCCAATCTCATCGTCGATCAGCGAGGTTCCTTGTGCGGCGTACGAGAGTACGCCTCCGCGTCACCTCTTGGTCTGACTCGGGCCATCCATGGCCCTCGCCCTTCGGGCGCCCTGAAGGGCGTCCAATTCCGCTCTCCTGCGGAATTGTCCTTGATCTTGACAAAAAATCCTCCTTTCTGAATTGGAAACTTGGCAGTGCCCAAAATTCGTTTATGGCCGGGCACTCCCTAAGCCCGTTTCGAGGCGGCGGGGAGGACGGTGAAGCCCTCCGCCGCCTCGGCCGGTTTTCGCACCTTTGCCCCTGTGAATGGAGTTGCGGCCATTGGCCTTGCTCGAGATCCAAAATCTCTCCATCTCCTTCGGCGGTCTGGAGGCCCTGCGGGACATTAACCTGGCCGTGGACCGAGGCGGCATTTTCGCCATCATAGGCCCTAACGGGGCCGGAAAAACCACGCTCTTCAACTGCATCAACGGAATCTACAAACCCAATCAAGGCCGCATACTCTTTCGAGACCGGGAAATCCAGGGAAAACGGCCGGATCAGGTGGCCCGCATGGGCATCGCCCGGACCTTTCAGAACATAGAGCTCTTTGATCACATGAACACCATGGAAAACCTGATGCTGGGGCGGCACAACCACTTCAGGACAGGACTGTTCCGGGGGGCGCTCATGTGGGGCGGACGCTCCTTTGCCGGGCGGGAGGAAGTCGCCCACCGTCGCAAGGTAGAGGAAATCATCGACCTGCTGGACCTCCAGGTCGTGCGCAACAAGCTCGTGGGGGGACTGCCCTACGGTACCCGGAAGCAGGTGGAGCTGGGGCGGGCCCTAGCAGTGGAACCCGAGCTACTGCTGCTCGACGAGCCTTGTGCCGGAATGAACTCCGAGGAAAAGCAGGACATGATTTTCTGGATCAAGGACATTCAGGACGAGCTGGGCGTGACCATCCTGCTCATCGAGCATGACATGAAAATGGTCATGGACATCTCAGACCACATTCTGGTCATCAACTTCGGAAGCGCCGTCACTCATGGCCCCCCCGAGGCGGTGCAGCGTCACCCTGAGGTGCTCAAGGCCTACCTGGGAGAAGACAACGCACCTGTTTCGGACCCGGACGGCTCGTCCACAGCGTAATCCTTCGCCGGGACCGCCATTCCTGCGGCCGGGCAAGACGGAGAGCCATGCTGCTCGAGATCAAAAACATCGAGACCTACTATGACTTGATCTACGCGCTTCGAGGCGTTTCCCTGTCGGTGGAGGAAGGAACCATCACCACCATCCTCGGAAACAACGGTGCAGGCAAGTCCACGGTCCTGAAAACGGTCATGGGTCTCATCGAGGACCAGCCTGACAAGGGAACCATCGAATTCCAAGGCCGGCGCATCGACGGAAAAGACACCGAGGATATCGTGCGACTGAGCATCTCTTACGTCCCGGAAGGCCGTGAGGTCTTCGAGGAGTTGACCACTCGGGAGAATCTCCTCATGGGGGCCTATACTCGAAAAGACTGGATTCGAGTGAAAGAGGACTTCGAGCGGGTCTTCGAACACTTCCCGGTCCTCAAAAGCCGTGATAACCAGTGGGCCGGCACGCTTTCCGGCGGAGAGCAACAGATGCTGGCCATCGGCCGCGCCCTCATGGGTCGTCCGAAGCTGCTGCTCCTGGATGAACCCAGCCTGGGGCTGAGTCCCATTCTCGTCAAGGAAATCTTCGGCATCATCCAGACCATCAATCGGGGCGGCGTCACCATCCTGCTCGTGGAACAAAACGCCCGCATGGCCCTATCCATCTCAAAATTCGGCCTGATTCTGGAGAACGGCAGATTCGTGATGAAAGGTCGCTCCAGGGACCTCATACATGACGAGGATGTTCAGGAGTTCTATATGGGAGTCCGAAGCGAGGCCTCGGCCAAGGGGTACCAGCGCTGGAAGCGGAAGAAACGGTGGCGGTAAGCGGGCTGTGTACGAACACGACTTCTTCTCACCAAGAAGCTTATTAAGAAACGACCCACGGAAGACTGGCCATGAAAGACACGGATACAGCACCGGCCCTGTTCGGGAAAACCGTCCGGAAGTACGGCGAACAGACGGCCATGCGGTACAAGGAGTACGGACTCTGGCACGACATTTCCTGGAACGAGTACTACCGCAGGGCTTGTTGTGTGGGCTCGGCCCTTCTTTCCATGGGGCTGGAGAAGGGGGAGTGCGTCTCCATAATCGGCGACAACTGCCCTGAGTGGGCCATCATCGACATGGGCGTCCAGTGTGCGGGCGGCGTTGCGGTGGGTGTTTACGCCACAAACGCCTGGCCGCAGGTGGAGTACGTCATCGACCATTCCGAGTCCGGATTCTTCTTCGTGGAGAACGAAGAGCAGCTGGACAAGTGGCTTCATTTTCGGGACAGGGTTCCCAAACTCAAGAAGGTGATCGTCTGGGATCTGGAAGGTCTTCGGAACTTCAGCGACCCCATGGTCATGACCTTCGATGAACTGCTCGAGACAGGCGGGGAGATTGCAAACCGATCGCCCCATCTCTTTGAACAACGACTGGAGTCCGTCGCGCCGGAAGACCTCGCTGTCCTCATCTACACCTCGGGGACCACCGGCCCGCCCAAAGGGGCCATGCTGACCCATGCCAACGTCACCTGGATGGGGCGTGCCATCACCACGGACAACCCCATGTACGACACGGACGAGGTTCTCTCCTTCCTTCCCCTCTGCCATATTTTCGAGCGGATCTTCTCGGTATTCGCCCATATCAGCTACGGCTATGTGGTAAATTTCATCGAAAGCCCGGACACCGTAACCGACAACATGATGGAGGTCAGCCCCACTGTGGGTTACGCAGTTCCGAGGATCTGGGAGAAGTACCTGTCGGCGGTGATGATTCGAATGTCCGACGCCACCTGGTTCAAGCGGATCGCATTCGGCCTCGCCCTCAAGATCGGGAAGAAACGGGCTTCCCTCCGCATGGGGTTCAAGGACGTTCCCCGCACCCTGGAGCTCGCTTACCAACTCTCGTACCTTGCGGTCTTTCGAAAGCTCAAGGAACGCCTCGGATTCGAGCGCATGCGCATCGCATACAGCGGCGCGGCCCCGATCTCTCCCGACGTGCTCCACTTCTTCCAGTCCATCGGGATCAACCTGATCGAGGGGTATGGTCAGACCGAGGGGACCGGTGTCACCTGCGTCTCCCGTGTGGACAGGGTGAAGTTCGGCACCGTGGGACCACCCCTCACCGGCACGGAGATCCGCATCGCCGAGGACGGAGAGATACTGGTCCGCTCCCCCAGCGTGTTCAAGGGCTACTACCGGGATGAGGAAGCCACTCGGGAGACCCTGAAGGAGGGATGGCTCCACTCAGGGGATGTGGGAGAAATCGACGGGGACGGGTACCTGCGAATCACAGACCGAAAAAAGGATATCATTGTCACGGCCGGCGGGAAAAACATCACGCCCCAGTACATCGAGAACAAACTCAAGTTCAGCCCCTACATCAATGACGCCGTGATCATCGGAGACCGGCGCAAGTTCATTACGGCCTTGATCATGATCGACGAGGACAACGTGGTCAAGTATGCGCAGGACCACAAGGTGCAGTTTTCCACCTACAAGGACCTCACCATGGACCCCGAGATCATCCGCCTCATTCAAGGCGAGGTGGACAAGGTGAACGACACCCTGGCCCGGGTCGAGCAGGTCAAGAAGTTCACCATTCTTCCCAAGAAGCTCTACGAGGAAGACGGTGAGGTGACCCCCACCATGAAGGTCAAACGCAAGTATGTCAACGAGGCCTTCAGCGATCTGATCGAGTCCATGTACCGCCGGTAGATCCAGGCACAGGGGATGTTTTAAGCGTCCCGATAAGATCCTCCACCTTCTCGATCCCCCGGCTTCGGCAAAACGCCTCCAATCCCTGCACAACCTTCAGGGTGGCCAGAGGATCCACAAAACCGGCGGTGCCCACTTCCACTGCGCGAGCGCCGGTGATCAGGAACTCCAGGGCGTCTTTCGCAGTCACGATTCCGCCCACGCCGATTACCGGAATACTCACGGACTCCACGACCTCGTGCACCATCCGTACGGCCACAGGTCGTATGGCCGGGCCCGAGAGTCCCCCCTTGACATTTGCCAGCACCGGACGGCGGTTCTCCACATCCACTACCATACCGGTGATCGTGTTGATCAGGGACAGGGCGTGGGCACCGGCCTTTTCCACGGCCAGGGCGGACTCGCGAATATCGGTCACATTGGGCGAGAGCTTGACAATGACCGGCTTGTCCGATTTTGACAGCACGGCCTCAGTGACCCGCGCCGACGCCGCAGGGTCCGTGCCAAAGGCCATACCTCCCTGCTTCACGTTCGGGCAGGAGATATTCACCTCCAGGGCGTCGATCCCGTGCACGCCCCTGAGCGCACCCGCCACTTCCCCGTACTCCTCCACACTGTGCCCGTAGATGTTCACCACGACCGCAGTGTCCAGGCTTTGAAGCCAGGGAAGCTTCTCCTCCAGAAAACGATCCACCCCGAGGTTGGCCAAGCCGATGGCGTTCAACATGCCGCACGGGGTCTCCACGATGCGCGGAGGCGGATTTCCATCCCGCGGTTTCAGGGAGAGGCCTTTGACCACGATGCCGCCCAATAGGGCGGGATCGAACAAAGGCTCGAACTCCCGGCCGTACCCGAAGGTCCCGGAAGCGGCCAGAACCGGATTTTTGAGATGCAGGGGCCCTACGCGGACGCTGAGATCCGAATAATCGTCCTTCATGAGCAAGCCGCCTTGGGTTGGCCGGGCATGCGGTTCCAATCCACGGCTTCAGCCGGAAAAACCGGGCCTTCGGTGCACACTCGAAGATAAGGACGCCTCTCTCCCGGTACACCGGGTACGGTGCAACCCAGGCACACTCCCATGCCGCAAGCCATGGTCGCCTCCAGTGATACCCGGCAAACGGCCCCGGCAGCTTCGGCAAGCGCCGCCACCTGCTGTAGCATGGCTGAAGGACCACAGGCACAGATGGTCCCCGGCCCCTTCGTCTCCGCAACCGCGGTCATCCGGCTCTTCAAAAGTTCTGTTACGGGCCCGGCATACCCGATGGTCCCGTCATCCGTGGCAATGTCTGTTGCTACATTCCATGGAAGAATGGCCCCCGGCAGAAGAACGTCCTCCTGTCCGGAAAACCCCGTGAGGAATGAAAATCCATTCTTCCCCCGTTCAAGAAGCGTCTGGGCCAAAAACAGGAGCGGGGCCGTGCCCATACCCCCACCCACGAGCCACAAGGGCCGAGAAGCAACGTCGATTTGAAACCCGTTTCCCAACGGCCCGAGGACCTGCACGCATTCTCCGGACCGCTTTTTCGAGAGCAGGGTGGTGCCCCGTCCCACCACCTTGTAGAGCACGCCGAACTCGTCGTCTTCAAACCGGCCGCAAACGGAGAAGGGACGTCTGAGCAGGGGATCCAAACCGGCCTGGACGCGGATCATGACGAACTGCCCGGGGTGGGCCTGTCCCGCCACGGAAGGCGCTCGCAGGGTCATTAAATAGACGCCCGGCGCAATCCCCCGGTTACCCGTAATTTCCGCCTCGCACTCCGACATGGCCATAACGGTCCCTCCTCCATTCAGCCCGTGCAGGGGTGAAAGGCCCCCTGTTTTTAACCCGGCGCCGCAGGACTTTGATCGAGTATCATAAATCGGCGGTCCGGGATGCACAAGGCCAAACCTCTTCAAAGGATTCGGTCCGGCAGGAGTCGAGCCGGCTCGGTGAAGGCGGGGGGCTAAGTCCGGAATCTCCTTGAGCCCTTTCCCCTACATACCGCCCCTCCCTGGAATAGGGTCTGGACCCCATTGTGAAGGCACACCCTTTTGAGAGAATGGAGGCACAACGTCAACGCGCTTAGAATAGGGCGGAGGGCATCATGTCCAAAACGGAACGAAACCCGAAGCGGGCTTTCGAAGGGTTTTACCCGGGCTTTCCTCGGGACCGGGCATTGAAAGGAGCGTAAGACATGCTGGACGCCAAAGACCATCCCATCTTCTCTCAGGACCGGGCCCCGCTTCCCATGCCCCTCGGCATCAACGGACTGGGCCGGATCGGCAAGCTGCTCCTGTGGCACCACGCAGCGCGCGGCGGATTCGAGCAAATCGTGGCGAACATCGGACGGGAAGCGGGGCAAGGGCTCGAGGACTTGGCCGACTATTTGAGCCGCGACAGCACTTACGGCCCCCTGAACCGGTACATTCACGGATTCCGAGGGGGACGGGTCATCGAGGAGCTGGACGAACGGGCCGGGACCATGCGGGTGAACGGCACGCCGGTCACCGTGCTACGAACCCACCGCAACCCCAAAGACATCGACTGGCCCGGAAGCAAGGTTTCCCTGGTGGTGGACTGTACCGGGGTCTTCCGGGATCCCACGGCCCCTCCGGACGCCGGTAAGGGCAGCCTTCGAGGGCACCTGGAGGCGGGTGCCAAGAAAGCCATGCTCTCGGCCCCCTTCAAGATCAAGGACGAGTCCAAGGGCATGCCCGAGGACGCCGTTACCACCATTCAGGGGATCAACCAAGACGCGTACGACCCCCAGCGTCACCATCTCGTCTCCACGGCCTCCTGCACCACCACCTGTCTGGCGTTTCTGTTCAAGACCCTGCTGGACCGCTTCGGCATCACATCCATGCTGGGGGCCTCCATGGTGACCGTGCACGCCGCCACCTCCACCCAGGGAGTGCTGGACAGCCTTCCCAAGGCCGGGAAGAGCGATCTCCGCAAGAACCGGGCCGTGCTCGACAACATCATCCTGACCAGCACCGGCGCGGCCAAGGCGGCCGCACTGGTGATTCCCGAGATGGAGCGGATCGATTTCGTGGCCGAGGCCGTCCGGGTTCCCAACACCACCGGATCCATCGTAATCCTCATGGTGAACCTTCAGGAGGACCCGAACCAGCCGGTGAACCGGGAGGTGGTGAACGAGATGTATCGAAACGCGGCCAACGGCTACCTGAGCCCCTACATCTCCTACTCCGAGTCCCAGAACGTGAGTTCGGACATCATCGGCACAGCCTCGGCCGCGGTGGTGGAGGGGAAGGAGACGCGTGTACAGAAGGGCCGGGTGCGGGTCGCTGTGACCCCCGGCTGCCGAATCTATCCGGAAGGTGCCCTGTCATCGGAGAACGCCTGCACCGTGGAGGTACCGGTACACCAGGTGGTGGTCTACGGCTGGTACGACAACGAGCTGGGCTCGTTCACCCACATGCTCGGAGAGCGCACCCTCGACATCGGCGGCCGGATGCTGTCCTCGTGAGGAGTCCTTCCATGACGTCGTCCGGACACCTCTCACGCATCGCCCGCTCGGTCCGAAGGGACATTCTCGTGGCCACGAGCCGAGCCGGCTCGGGGCACCCCACCCCGAGCCTCTCGGCCGCCGATCTCATGGTCGGCCTGCTCTTCGGAGGCCTGTTCCGCTACGATGTCCAGAGACCCGAGCACCCCCACAACGACCGCCTGGTCTTCTCCAAGGGGCACGCCTCCCCTCTGCTCTACGCCCTTTGGGCCGCCTACTCCACGTTCACCCCATCCCTGAACTCAAACCTCGATAGTGAAGAACCCCGCTTCGACCAAAAGATCCTGCGGTTACATTTTGTTTGACACCCAAGAGCGTTTCATCTAAACTCTATACTCAAGAAAGCAACTTCTTATCACCTTTATTGTTATTCTCGAATTCTGTTTGAACCCAATGCAACCCTCAGGGGACGGAATGCCTGACTTGGTTATCCTGCGATCCCTTCTGAAAACCGGCCATTCTTTTACAGAAACACATGGGGAGATCCGTAGCGCGCATGGAACAACCACAGACTCACCCGCAACCTGACCGTCTTGTCCCTCTTAATGCTATTGCCCGATTCGATGCCTATGGGGTCTCGACGCAACCCGCATATGCTCTCACCATTAGCACTCGCTTTATATGGACAAGGGAGGCTTTCCATTGGCAAGGCCAGTTAATTTGCAGGAATGCCCTTATGGGATGAATTGAAAACCTGGGACGGGTGCAAAGCCATCCATAACCCATTGGATCGGAGGCAACGATGGAAACCGGTCGCACCGCC
>CAZQCK010000075.1:0-16350 GCA_964591925.1 uncultured Desulfobacterales bacterium | reverse complement strand
TTGGCAAAAAACCGCTCAGCCTCCGTTGGTAAGGCGGCTGAGCGGTTTTTTTGCGATACCGCCTATTCGTTGAGCATTCAAAGAGGTGTGTGTGTGTATGGAGAGCATGACAGCGTTGGTGTTTGATGACGGGCTCAGATATGTCGAGGACCGGCCCCGACCGGAGCCCAAGCCAGGTTGGGCGCTTATCAGGGTGCAAATGGCGGGGGTCTGCAAGACCGATCTGGAGATAATGAAGGGATACATGGGGTTCAAGGGTGTTCTCGGGCATGAGTTCCTGGGATGGGTGGAGAGCTGTGACGACCCCTACTGGGTGGGCCGGCGTGTGGTGGGTGAAATCAACGCGGCCTGCGGCCGGTGCGAATGGTGCGACCGGGGACTGGGACGGCACTGCCCGCAGAGGACCACTCTGGGCATTGTCAATCATGACGGATGCATGGCCGAGTTCTGTATCCTGCCGACGGAAAACCTGCATATCGTTGAGCAGGGCATCTCCGACGAACGTGCCATTCTTACGGAGCCCTTGGCCGCGGCCTGCGAAATCCTGGAACAACTCACCCTGGAGGGGACGGAGAGGGTCATTGTGTTGGGTGACGGGCGCTTGGGGATTCTCTGTGCCTGAGCTCTGGCCACGGTCACCGCCACGGTGACCCTCGTGGGCCATCACCCGGAAAAACCGGATATCGCCCGGTGGCGGGGGATTGAGACATCCTTGCGAGGGGAAGGGGTGTCGCCGGGCGCGGATATCGTGGTGGATGCCACCGGCTCCGGAGGGGGGATCGCCTAGGCCATGTCCCTGTGCCGGCCCAGAGGCCTGATTGTGCTCAAGTCCACGGTGGCCCTGCAGGGAGAAATCAACCTGGCGCCTTTGGTCCATCTTCACCTGCTCGCGGATCTTATGCCCGTCAATTTCCTGTATTACGGCGTACCTTCGGAAACCATGAACCAAGTGATGGACGAGCTCCTGGGAATGAGCGCCCACCTTGTCCGAGGCCGAACGGATCACGCGTCACTACCTGCCGCGCTCCTCGCCCTGGATCATGAAATCCGGCGGTGATGAATGATCGCATGCTCTCCTCAGCCGAATTTTTCGAATTGACAACCCCTTTTGCAGGCTTTAATATAACCGTTTACGACTTCAATCGAGGAGAAAATCCATGTATGCGGTGTTTCAAAGTGGCGGTAAGCAGTACAAGGTATCCACCGGCGAAGAGATCAGGGTGGAGAAGCTCTCCGGGGATGTGGGGGAGGACGTGGTTTTTGACAAGGTCCTTATGGCCTCGGACGGAGAGAGCGTCCAGGTCGGGAGCCCTTATCTGGGGGATGCTCGCGTGAAGGGCAAAATCGCGCGACAGGACAAGAGCAAAAAGATCGTCGTGTTCAAGTACAAACGGCGAAAGGGATACCGGAATACGCGAGGGCACAGGCAGCCTTACACACTGGTGCGGATCGAGGGCGTGGAGATGGCGGATAATCCGTGATCCGTGTTCTTGGCTCGTGTTTGCACAAGAGGGGCCTCGCATCCAAAAAGTTAAAATCTCGCGTCAACCGTGAAGGTTTCGGCGTCTTTTCGAGAAAACACAGTTTTACGACTTTATCAGCAGTGCACGAGGGAATCATGGCACACAAGAAAGCAGGTGGAAGCTCCAGGAACGGCAGGGACAGTGCCGGGCAGCGATACGGGATCAAACGGTATGCAGGGCAGGCGGTGCGTGCGGGAAACATTTTGGTTCGCCAGAAGGGGACCAAGATTCATCCG
Source organism: uncultured Desulfobacterales bacterium (assembly GCA_964591925.1). Lineage (GTDB taxonomy): Bacteria > Desulfobacterota > DSM-4660 > Desulfatiglandales > HGW-15 > JAIPEI01. The sequence continues at coordinate 14,591 of CAZQCK010000075.1, read as the reverse complement.
GGAATGAATGTCGGGCTGGGAAAAGATTACACCATATTTTCCAAGATAGACGGCGTAGTCTCCTTTGAAAGGCTGGGCAAAACCAAAAAAAGGGTCAGTGTTTACGCGGCCTGATGCCTTCTTTTGTGTTTCAGGCCTTTCGATCCCGATCAATTCCACAGGAAACCCCACCTCTCCAGCCGCGTTCACAGTTACGCTCGGTCAACCTACTCCGGAAATGCAGGCATGCGGTTCGTGGATGAAGCGGTCATTACGGTCCGATCCGGTGACGGCGGCAGGGGCAGCGTCAGTTTCCGCAGGGAGCGGTTCATCCCCAAGGGGGGGCCGGACGGAGGTGACGGCGGCAGAGGGGGCGGCGTGTTTGCCGAGGCTACCGGCCGGCTGCACACCCTGGCGGATTTCACCTCCCGCAGTGGATTCAAGGCCGAAAACGGCCGGCCGGGCGCGGGACGCAACCGGACCGGAAAGGACGGTCGGGACGTGGTAATAGAGGTCCCGGTCGGAACGGTCATTCTAGACGAGGAAACGGGAGAGGTCATCGCCGACCTGGTCCATGAAGGCGAACGGGTCGCCATCGCCGAGGGCGGGCGCGGGGGCAAAGGGAATCAGCACTTTGCCACATCCACCCACAGGGCCCCTAAGTTCGCCCAGCCGGGGCTTCCGGGCCTGACACGGAGGCTTCGACTTTCCCTCAAGCACCTTGCCGAGGTGGGCCTTGTAGGCCTTCCCAATGCAGGAAAATCCACTCTACTCTCCCGCTTGACCGCGGCGCAGCCCCGGATTGCCGATTACCCGTTCACGACCCTGACCCCCAACCTGGGCACCCTGTTTTACGAAGACGGGGAGTCCGTCACTGTGGCCGATATCCCCGGACTGATCCAGGGCGCCGGCCAAGGAAAGGGACTCGGGGTGCGATTTCTCAAGCACATTGAACGGACCCGGATCCTCCTGCACTTGATCGACATGGCCGCGCCGCCCCCTGCACCTTCACCCATGGAAGCGTATCGCTCCGTTCGAGTGGAACTCGAGCGATTCAACCCTGCACTTCTCAAAAAGGACCACCTCGTCCTGTTGAACAAGATCGACGCCCTGTCGGCCGAGGGCTTACTCGAGGCCGAAGCTCTCCGCCGGTTGTTCGAGGCCGAAGGGATGTGCTGCCTGGCGGTTTCAGCCCTGCGGGGACAAGGACTGGGTGAGCTGAGGGACGTGTTGCGAAGGAAGCTTTTGCATGAAGACGACAGAGACTGATGTTATGAGCAGACAGCGGATTCTGAGCCCGGTGAAGCGGCTGGTGATCAAGGTCGGAAGCGGTGTCCTTACCCTGAAGGACGGCTTGAACGTCAAGGTGATGAGCGATCTTGCGGATGAGATCATCGCCCTCAGGAGAGCCGGCAAGGAGGTTATCCTGGTCTCCTCGGGGGCGATCGCCTCCGGTCTTCGGAAGGTGGGCATGAGCAGGCGCCCGAACTCGGTCTCCCAGCAGCAGGCCATGGCCGCTATCGGGCAGAGCAACCTGATGCGGGTCTGGGAGAGCGGGTTCGAGGGGCAGGGCCAGAAGGTCGCGCAGATTCTGCTCACTCGGGACGATCTGACTCACCGGAGGCGCTATCTGAACGCCCGGAACACGATTTTTGCACTGCTGGGGTGGGGCGTTCTACCCATCATCAACGAAAACGATACGGTGGTGGTGGATGAGATCAAGTTCGGCGACAATGACAATTTGAGCGCTATGGTTACGAATCTCACCGAGTCTCATCTGCTCGTGAACCTTACGGACATCAACGGGCTGTATGACAAGGACCCGAGGGCCAACGAGGACGCCCGCCTCATCAGCGTGGTGCATGAGGTGAGCCGTGAGATCATTCAGCACGCCGGCTCCATTCCAGGTTTTCTGGGCACAGGGGGCATGGCGAGCAAGATTCGGGCGGCGGAAAAGGTGGCCCATGGAGGAGCGCCCACGATAATAGCCAACGGACTTCAGCCGGGCATCCTCGGCCGGATCTTTCAGGGGGAAGAGGTGGGCACCCTGTTCCTGCCCCGGAACATACCCCTGCGCAGCCGAAAGCACTGGATCGCCTTCACCAAGGCCCCCAGGGGAGTGCTGGTGATCGACGAGGGAGCGCAGAGTGCCATACTGGGCAATGGGAAGAGTCTCCTCCCCTCAGGCGTTCGCGAGGTCCGGGGCAGGTTCAGCCTGGGAGACAAGGTGGCGGTCACCGATGAGAGCGGACACGAACTGGCCGTGGGCATGGTCAACTACCACTCCGGGGATATTCGTAAGATTATGGGCGTCAAGAGCCACGAGATCGAGGCCGTGCTCGGGTTCAAGCACGACGACGAGGTGATTCACCGGGACAACCTCGTGGTGACGCTGGAGTTGGAGGAGGCCGACGGAATCTGCCGGTTGACCAAGTGACAGAGGTTTTGAAAAGACCTGCGTAACTGTTGCGGGGTGTTGACAGATTGAAGGAGGGGCATTGAAGCTCGGTATTCTGGGAGGGACGTTCGACCCGGTTCACCTGGGGCATCTTCGAATGGCTCTGGAGGCGGCGGAGGAACTCGAACTCCATAGCGTGTGCCTCATGCCGGCTTCGGTTCCGCCGCACAAGGAGGTGGAGCCCGGGGCGTCTTTTTCCAATCGGCTCGCCATGATCCGCATGGCGGTGGAGGAGGTCCCGCTCCTGGACGTGCTTGATTTGGAAGGCCGCAGACAAGGGGCCTCTTATACCATTGTCACCCTCAAGGAGCTTCATCGCCGATACGGCGGGGACCTCGAGCTTTACTTTGTCATAGGGGCGGACGCCTTCCTGGAGATTCGAACCTGGAAAGACCATCGCGCGCTCTTCGATTATGCGCATTTCGTCCTGTTCGAGCGGCCCGGTGTGCCCCCGGCCTCTCTGGAGACCTTTCTCGACTCTCTGGATCTCGGGTTGCAGCGTTCGGGACCGGATGAGTACCGGGTCGAGGGATCGGGTAACCGGTTGATTCGGCAAAAAGGCACCTTCATGGGAATCTCGTCGACACAGATTCGAGAGGCGGTGGCCGGGAATCGGTCCATTCGATTTTTGGTGCCCCCGGAAGTGGAACGACATATCATGGAGAAGAGGTTGTATCGCCGGCATGGAGAGTATCGATAAGGCAAGGTATGCCCTGAAGCTCGTTCGAGAACGCAAAGCCGTCTCGCCGGTCCTGTTCGACGTGAGCGCGTTGACCTCCTACGCGGACTATTTTCTTGTCGCGTCCGGGGGATCGACCCGTCAGGTGCAGGCCATTTCCCGACATCTTGTGGGGAAGATGCGGGAAGCCGGGTGGCGCGCCCATGGTGTGGAAGGCGAAGACGAGGGGCAATGGGTGCTTCTGGATTACGGGGACCTGGTGATTCATGTTTTTTACGAGTCCGTTCGATGGTTTTACGATTTGGAGGGGCTGTGGGTGGAGGCGCCTCGAATCGGGGACCGTGGGGAAAGCCAAGAGGGACAACCGGATGAAACGGCCGGCTGAGCTTTTCAGATGCCTGCTGCTGTTTTGCCTGGCGGCGGCGGTCCTCGCCGGTGTTCCTCCGCAGGCCTCCGGGCTGAGCCTGGAGGAAGAGGAAAAGCTGGGCCGTGAGTTCCTGATCGATGTCAAAAAGCAGTTCTCCCTGGTGGAGGACGACTTCGCCGTGGACTACCTGAACCGGCTCGGCCGGCACCTTGCTGAGGCGGTTCAAACAAAGCCCTTTCCCTTCAAGTTCTACCTCATTCAGAAAAACGATTTGAATGCCTTTGCCGGGCCCGGAGCGCACATCTTCTTTTTTACGGGCCTGGTGGAGGCCATGGAGACAGTGGACGAGCTGGCTGCGGTGGCAAGCCACGAAATCGCCCACATCACGGCCAGGCATCTTTCCAAGCGGATCGAACAGAACAAGAAAATCAGCATGGCCACCATGGCGGGTATTCTCGCAGGGGTGCTGATTGGAGGTGAGGCCATGGGCGCCATCACCACCGGGGCCATGGCGGCCGGAGTCCAGGCGCAGCTCGCCTTCAGCCGATCCGACGAACGACAGGCGGACCAGCTGGGATTCAAGTACATGAGGGCGTCCGGGTTCGATCCCTCGGCCATGCTTCAGGTTTTGAAGCGCATGCAGAGCGCCCAGGTCTATGGGACGGATCAGGTGCCCGCTTATCTTCGGACCCATCCCACAGGGCCTGTTCGTATGGCGAACATGGACAGCCTTCTTGAAGGAGGAGGCCCTGTCCAGGCCACACGCATGTCGGAGTCCTTGAGAAGGCAATACCCGGCCGTACGGACCCTGCTGGCGGCCCGGTATGGGGATCCGGAAGCGGCTGAGCGGCGTTTCAAAAGGCAACTCGAAGCGGATCCGGACGCAGCCCTGGCCCATTTCGGGCTCGGGCTGCTGAAAAAGGAGGAGGCGGAATACGAAACGGCTGAGCGCCACCTCAAACAGGCCGTGGAAGGCAGACCGGACCTGGTGCCCGCGCGAATCCACCTCGGGGAGGCCTATCAGTTGGCCGGTCGCTACGAAGAGGCGCTTCCCGTGCTCAAGGCCGTTCTCGACAGTGATCCGGACAACAGAAGTGCCCTTTTCCTGACAGCGGTCTCATATCAGAACCTGGAAAACTATTCCCGGGCAGCGACCATCTACGAACGGCTCCTGAACATGGAACCGGTTCAAGAGGAAATCTACTACAATCTCGGTCTGTGCTACGGGCGTATGGATCGGCTTGCTCCGGCACACTACCATTTTGGGGTTTTTTTCCAGCGGACCGGCAAACCGGGCAAGGCTGGTTTCCATTTCGAAAAGGCCGAGGAACTGGGCCGACATGATATGGAATTGCTGCACAAGATTCAAAAGGCCAAGGAAGACCTCCGCTCCAAGTAGGACCATCCAGGCGCTTGACGAACAGCGCAGGCCTGTGCTAGAGTCGGTCGTGAATGAGAGCTCATTCATTTTTGGCTTGGCTCAAGGGCCGCCTATTGATCATTTCCGCGCGATCCGGTATAAAGGGCCGATCCTCCGGCCGGCGGCCATGGCATATGGGCCGCCGGATTGGGCGGAGTGGAGAAGAAGCGTGGAATCGAATGAGGTGAGGAGGAAAATGACATGAATATTGTGGTTTGTGTGAAGCGTGTCCCCATGACCCAGGAGGTGGATCTGGAGATTGATGCGTCCGGAAAAGGCTTGAAAGTCGACATGCTGGCCTATGTCCTCAACGAATGGGACAACTATGCTGTGGAAGAGGCGATTCAGCTCAAGGAGAAGGACGAAGGAACCGTCGTGGCGGTCACCATCGGTTCGGAAGATGACGAGGAGGTGCTCCGGCGGTGCCTGGCCATGGGCGCAGACAAGGCCATCCGGGTGGATCCGGGGGATTTGCCCCTGGACGGTGCGGTGAAGGCCCGGATCCTCGCGGAAGTGATCAAGGGCCTGGAGTATGATCTGGTGTTGACCGGCGTTCAATCGGACGATGTCAACGACGGAATGGTGGGAATCCTTTTGGCCGAGCAGCTCGACGCCCCCCATGCCGCGGTGGTGACCGGGATCGATCCCCAGGAGGGAGAAGCAACGGTCAAGGTGGAGCTCGAAGGGGGGATGGACGAGGTGTCCAAGGTGAGCCTGCCTGCGGTGCTGAGCATCCAGACAGGGATCAACGAGCCTCGGTACGTCTCCATTATGGGTATTCGTAAGGCCGCCAAGAAGGAGCTCAACGTGACGGCGCTGGCCGATTTGGGCCTAGGCGAAGAAGACCTAACGCCGATGACCACTGTGGAGGAGTACTTCTTTCCGCCCGAGACCGAGGGGGCGGAGATCCTCGAGGGCGATGCAGCCAAGGTGGCGGAACAGATTTTGAAGATCATAAAGGAGAAAGGGGTGAGCATATAATGGGCGAGATCTTCGTACTGGTGGAACACAGGCAAGGAACGCTTCGGGACATCTCCTATGAGATGCTTTGGAAGGCGAACGAGCTCAGTAACGACCTCTCCCATACCCTGACCGCAATCCTGCTGGGAGGGAAGGACGAACCGTTCGTAGATGAGATTGCAGAGCGCTCCGACAAGGTCCTAGTGGTGGAGGATGATCGGCTCAAGGAGTTCAACGTAGACCTGTACAAGGGTGTCCTGCTTTCGCTGATTCAGGAGAACAAGCCCTTCATGACACTGATGCCGCAGTCGCCTTGGGGCATGGATCTGGCCCCGACTCTCAGCGTGAAGACCGGGTTCCCTCTCGCCACGGACTGCGTGGATATCCTGGTGGAGGATGGCAAGCCCAAGGTGGTGCGCCAGATCTACAACGGGAAGATCTTCTCCAAAGTGGCGTTCAGGGACGCGGAGAGCTATCTGATCACGGTTCGCGCCAGTGCCTTTCCGCCGGACAAGGTGGAAGGCCGCAAGGGCGAGGTGGTCAAGGTGGACGTTCCCGCTGATCTCCCCGAACCGCGCCGGCAATTCGTGGCCTTCGAGGACGCGGGCGCCGGAGCGGTGGACATCACCCAGGCGGAACTGCTGGTCTCTGTCGGCCGGGGTGTGGGCGAGGCGGATAACCTCGACCCGTTGAAAGAACTGGCCGAGAAAATGGGCGGCCTGCTTTCCTGCTCCCGGCCGGTCGTGGACAAAAATTGGCTTCCGAAGTATCACCAGGTGGGTACGTCCGGGAAGTCCGTGAAACCCAAGATTTATCTGGCTTTCGGCATCAGCGGGGCTTTTCAGCACGTGGCCGGTATTACCGGCGCCGGGACTGTCATCGCCGTGAACAAGGATAAGAAGGCCCCGATTTTCCGCGTGGCCAACTACGGTGTCGTGGACGACATGTTCAATGTGGTGGAGGCTCTCAAGGAGCAGTTGGGCTAGTTTCCATCCACCCCGGTCTGGATCTCAACGCGCTTTCCGGTTTACTCGAGCGCGATGGCCAAGACCTGAATGCAGGAAAGAGGCAATGCGGCGGCCGAGTTGCGCCTCGGCCGCCCCTTCCGGCCCGGCGGGTCGACTGTTCGGGAGTGGATGTGCTCTTTGCCCTTTGCAGTCCACGAAGAAAAAGGGCCTTATATTGTGAGCCGGCAGGCGAAGTCGAGGCTCACCCTCCCACCGTCTCCAGGCGCAGCCGCAGATAGGACTCCTCGGCCTCTTCAGTGCCCGGAGCGATTTCCATGATTTCCTTGTAGGTTCCCATGGCGGCCTTCAGATCACCCGCGGCCTCCTGGCTTTGTGCACGCTGGAGCAGGATGCGGACTGCGCCTTTCTGTGCCCGGGAATGCTCGGGCCGGATCTCCAGCACCTTGCGGTAGGTGTCAAGGGCCCGGTCAGTCTCTCCCTGTTTGTCCGCCAGCTCCGCCAACCGAAGCATGAGGTCGATGTCCTTGGGACGGGACTTCAAGGCCTGGTTCATCAGATCCATGGCAAGGGTTTCCCGGTCTGTTTCGAGGTAGACCAGAATCGAATAATCAGTGAGGACAGGGTTGTTCGGGTTGGCCCGCAGGCCTTTTTTCAAAAGGGGCACCAGCTCGTCGTAGCGCTCCCGGCGGCTGAGTCCGTCGAAGATGAAGTCGTAGTAGTCCATGTTTTCAGGGTCGTGGTCCAGCAGGGTCAGGGCCGTCCGGTAGGCCTTTTCCCATTGTTCGAGCTTGATGTAGGTGTCAAAGAGCAACTCGCGGGCCTCCTGCTCTTCGGGCCTGGAACGCAGATACTCCTCGAGATGCTTTGCGCAGCTTGTGTACTCCCCGGACTCGTACTCGAGCACGGCAAGGTTATGAACCAGGGTGTCGTTTTCAGGAGCCAGGGGCAGGATGGTTCGGTACAGCTCTTTGAGCCGCTCTTTTTCCCCGAGTTCGTCGAGCACGTTGGCCAGCATCAGCATGGCCTCCAGGGAGTCGGGTTCCCGGGACAGTACTTGCTCCAGGTAGTTCTCCGCCTCCTGAAGATTACCCCGATCCATGGCGTTTTGAGCAAGCCGCAGACGTCCGTCGGTGTCCTCGGATTCCATGGATACGGCGCGTTTCAGATATTGATCGGCCTTTTGCGGGTTGCCTGCCCGGTCGTGGAGGCTTGCCAGATTGTAGTAGAGGTTTGCGTCCTCCTTGTCGATTTCCACGGCCTCGGAGTAGCGTTCAATGGCCTTGTGCGTGTCGCCCGTCTCGGAGTAGAGAAAGCCCAGGGTTTTGAGCACGACCGCCCGGTCCCGGTCCTCTTTTAGGAGTCCGAGGACCCGTTCGTATTCCTTCAGGGCCTTTGATGTCCGGCCCGCCTCCTCGAGCCGTCGGGCGAGGCGGTATCCGAGTACCGGATCCTGGGGATGTATATCCCTTAGGCGCTCCAGAGTGGCGAGGACACCCTCGCGATTTCCTGCGGATTCATAGATCGAGAGCAGTTTTTGGAGAACGTCCTCATCCGTGGGGGATTGTTCCACCTTTTCCTCCAGGAGGGATGAGGCTTTCTCCCATTGTTCGAGGTCGATATTCTCCTGGATGATTCTGTCCCGAATCCGCGCTTCCTCCGGATGAAGATCCAAGGCCCGCTGTAGAAGCTGTATGCGTTTTTCCTGATCGATGATTCGGTCCGCCCTGGCCAGCCAGTCCTCCACACTGGGCTCGATGACCAGTGACACGTGGCCCAGGAGCGTTCCTCCGCGCTTCACTTCGATGCGGAAGCGGTGGTGGTCGAAAGTGTGGTCGTCGAAAAGGAGGTCCCGGACGGCCAGCTCTTCGAAGAGAAGGGCGTTGGCATCCAGGCCGGTGCAGAAGATGCGTACATCGTTGTTAAAGGCGATGTTCGTGGATATGTCAGCAATGCGGATGTGGTCTTCCGGACGAAGGGACAGGGATTCTCCGTTTATAAGACGGATGGGGTCCCCGTTTCTCAGGATCAGCATGGCTTGAAACCGCGGTGTTTCAGGATGCGTGGCCTTCCAGAGCCAAAGGGCACCCGCCCCGATGACCACGAGGACCAGGATCCATGCGAGGGATCGTCGGCCTTTCGGTCTTCCGCTCCTCCTTCGAGCCAAGCCGTACCCCTCCTCCCGGAATCTTTCGATTCAGGGTCTCTGAAGGCGTGTTCCCTCCGGGCTATCTGCTGTCCGCAAAGCGATCCTGCCACACCAGGAGGATCGGGCTGGCAACAAACACGGAGGAGTAAGAGCCTACCAGAATACCGATCAGAATGGCGAACGCGAAGTCGTGGATCACCCCTCCCCCGAGCACGAACAACGAAATCACCACGATCAGTGTGGTCATGGAGGTCAGGATCGTTCTACTCAAGGTTTCGTTGATGCTGGAGTTCATGACCTCTTCAAAGCTTCTTCTTCGGAATCGCCGGGTGTTCTCGCGGATTCGGTCGAAAACCACGATGGTGTCGTTCAAAGAGTAGCCCACGATGGTCAAAAAGGCTGCGATAATGCTCAGGGAAATCTCCCTGTCGGTCAGTGCGAAGGCCCCGACGGTGATGGTCACATCATGGATCAGTGCGACAATGGCCCCCATGGCATACTTCAGCTTCAGGTACCAGCAGAGCCCCAGCGTGACGATAAGGGCGAGAAGAATGAGCCAGGTGACGCTCATACCCAGGATCGATGACACGTATACCACCATGGCAAGGGAAAGGGCCATGATGATGCTCATGGTCCACTTGAGCTCGAAGCGTCCGGATATGTAAATGGCGATAAAGAGGATGGCGTAGAAAATGGCGAACAGGGCCTTTTGGCGGAGGTCTTCGCCGACCTTGGGGCCTACCATCTCCACCCGCCTAATCTCCACGTCTTCTCCGAACCGCTCAGCCAGCCGGCTTCGTACCGACTCGGTCAATCCGGCCAGCTCCACGTCCGTCTGGCGGACACGGATCAGGTACTCGTCCCCGGTGTCCTCACCGAACTCCTGAATAATGCTGTCCTTTAGCACTGGCGAAGTGAAGGCCTCACGGATTTCAGAAGGGGTGTGAGGTCGATCCATCTTGACCTGAATCAGCACTCCTCCGCTGAAGTCGACGCCGTAGTTGGGGCCGCCGCGCCAGATGAGCAGGAAGGCGGTCAGGAGGACCAGGGTGATCGAGAGAACGAAAGCGATCTTTCGTCTTCCGATGAAGTTGATGTTGATGCCCGGTTTGATGAATTCCATCTGGGATCTCCGAGTGCTGAGTCAGTTTGCTCAAATACTGATGCGGGCCCGCCTCTTCTGAACGTAGAAAAAGTCGAAGGCGATGCGTGTCATGAATACCGCGGTGATGAAGCTGGCTACGATCCCGATGCTGAGGGTCACCGCGAATCCCCTGATGGGACCGGTGCCGAACTGGAAAAGCACGAGTGCAGCGATAAAGGTGGTCACGTTGGCATCCAGGATCGTAACGATCGCCTTGGAGTATCCTCCCTCGATGGCGGCCCTGGGGGGTTTGCCCAGACGGAGTTCCTCCCGTATCCGCTCGAAGATGAGAACGTTGGCATCCACGGCCATGCCGATGGTGAGAATCATTCCTGCAATTCCGGGCAGGGTCAGGGTGGCGCCGAACAGGGCGAGACCCGCCATGATGAAAAGGATGTTCAGCATAATCGCTATGTCTGCGACCAATCCGGACAGGCCGTAATAGATCATCATGAAGAGCGTTACGATCACGCCGCCGATGAGCATGGACTTGAATCCCTTGTTGATGGAGTCTTTTCCGAGAGAAGGGCCGACAGTTCGCTCCTCCAGGATCTTGACGGGAGCGGGAAGCGCCCCGGCCCGTAGCACAATGGCGAGGTCCCTGGCCTCATCCGTGGTAAACCGGCCGGTGATCTGGGCCCGGCCTCCGGAGATTTTTTCCTGAATAACGGGAGCGGAGTATACGTGGTTGTCCAGCACGATGGCGAGCCTTTTTCCCTCATTGGCCTCGGTTATTCGTTCGAACAGCCGTGCCCCCCGGGCGTCGAAGGACAGAGACACGTAAGGCTCCCCGTACTGGGAGTCGATCTGCACCCGGGCGTCGGTAACATACTCGCCGGTCATGAGGGTCCGCTTCTTGAGCAGGAAGGGGGTTTTGTTGGAGCCCCCCGACCCCGGATCCTCGGCCGTCTTGTACAGGATTTCGCTTCCGGGCGGGACCTCACCTCGAACGGCCGACTCTACGCTGTGCTCTTCGTCCACGAGCTTGAACTCCAGGAGCGCCGTCTTTCCGATCAGGTCCAGGGCCCTTTCGGGGTCCTTGATCCCCGGGAGCTGAATGAGAATCCTTTGCCCCTGCTGAGGGCGGATGTCCGGTTCGCTGACACCGAACTGGTCCACGCGGTTGCGGATGGTTTGCAATGCCTGATCCGCAGCTAGCTCCATGATCCGGTCCCGCGCCTTGTCGTCCAGGACCATCCGGATGGGAAACTTTTCCTCGTCCGGGGTCAAGACGTCCAGCTCGAAGTCTCTATAGCTCTCCTTTGCGAGTTCTCGAAAGGCGTCGATGTCCTCTGCACGCATCAGAGTCAGGTCTACACCCGATGTTCCATGCCGCTGCAGTTCGTGGTACCGGATTCTTTCCTTTCGAAGGTCCTGCTTGATTTCCTCGACCACCCGTTCCAGGCTGCTTTCCACAGCCTTTTCCGCCTCCACCTCGAGAACTAGGTGCATGCCGCCCTGGAGGTCGAGCCCTAGTTGAATACGCTCCTGAGGAAGCACCGTGGACCACCATGACGGCAAGTCCCGGCTCAGCGAAGGCGTCAGATAGATGAGCCCCAGGAGGATGAGAAAAGAGGCGATTCCGGCACGCCAGCCCAAATTCTTCAGCACACTCCACTCCTTTGATTGAGAATCCCGGACAGCACCGTTTTGGAGTTCACTTGCTCTGGCGCTCCTGCACCTCTTGCCTGCCGGCCACTCCCGCGATAGAACCCCGGCTCACCTTGACACGAACCTTGGGGGCGATCTCCATGGTCACGGTGTCGTCCGTTATTCCGGTCACGACCCCATGCAGGCCGCCCGAGTTGACCACCCGGTCACCTTTCTTAATGGAAGCGACCATGTTCTTGTGCTCTTTGGCCTTCTTTTGCTGGGGCCGAATGAGCAGGAAGTAGAAGATCGCGAACATGAGCAGAAGCGGGATGAAGGCACCGAATGCCCCCCCCTGTCCGCCTTCGGCTCCGGCGGAGCCTCCCTGGCCCATTGCATATGCCAAAAAGTTCATGTGAATCCTCCGTGGTTTCCCTTGGGAAAAGGCTTCGGTCAGACATAACCTTTACGGTCGGGCTGCAAGGCTCGAGCCGGAAAGGACGTCTCCTCGAGTGAAGAAACAGGCCTGTTTCCTGTGTGGAAACGGTTAAGGGTTGATAAGTGACGCTTCCCGCATCGCGTAGAAGCGATTACGAAACGCATCAAGTGCATCTTTTTGAATCGCTGTCCGAATGCCCTCCATCAACCGCATATAATAATACAGGTTGTGGATCGTATTCAATCGATAGGCCAAAATTTCTTTTGCCATAAACAGATGCCTGAGATATGAGCGGGAGAATCTGGAACAAGTATAACATCCGCATCCATCTTCTATGGGTTTTGGATCGCTTATATATTGAGCATTTTTGATGTTAATACGTCCTTTTATTGTAAAAAGGTTGCCGTTACGAGCGTTTCGGGTGGGCATAACGCAATCAAACATGTCCACTCCGAGATGGACCGCTTCGATTATATCCTCGGGGGTGCCTACGCCCATCAGGTAAACGGGGCGGTCGCTCGGCAGGCTGGGCACCGTTTCCGCAACAACGCGCTCACGGGTTTCACGGTCTTCCCCCACGGAAAGCCCGCCCAGTGCGTAACCGTCAAAATCGAGCCCCACGATTTCTTCCGCACTCTTCAAGCGAAGGTCACGAAACATGCCCCCCTGCACGATACCGAAAAGGGCCTGCCGCCCGCTGCCCCGGCGCTCGCGGCAACGCCGCGCCCACTGTGTGGTCCTATGAACCGCGCGTTTAACATGCTCGTATTCGGCCGGGTAGGGAGGGCATTCGTCAAACGCCATAACGATGTCCGAACCGAGGGCCTCCTGAATATCCATGGCCTTTTCCGGGCTCAGTTCATGTATCGAGCCGTCGATGTGGGACCGAAACACCACCCCGTCCTCGGTGATCGTCCTGAGGGTGGCCAGGCTGTAAACCTGAAAACCCCCGCTGTCGGTCAAGATGGGCCTTGACCATGCCATGAAGCAGTGGAGACCACCCATTTGCCGCACAATCTCGTGCCCGGGCCGAAGGTACAGATGGTATGTGTTCGCAAGAAGAATCTCGGTCCCGATATGCTCCAGATCGTCCGGGCCGATCGCCTTGACCGACCCTGAGGTTCCCACCGGCATGAAGGCGGGCGTTTCAAAGGCTCCATGAGCTGTTTGTACCCGCCCTGTTCGCGCCCTGGAACCGGCGCACCTGTGAGAGATTTGAAACATGCAAAACCGCACTACTCCGCCGGGAAACTCAGCAGTGCCCAAAATTCGTTTATGGATGGGCACACGACTCTGATTTTTTTTCAGGGCGGTTCCACAAATTCGCTACAGAATCAGCATGGCGTCCCCATAGCTGAAGAACCGATACCGTTTGCGGACCGCTCGTTTGTAGGCCTCCCGGATTCGTTCGGGCCCCGCGAACGCGGACACCAGGAAGAGCAGGGAGCTCGCGGGTAGATGAAAGTTTGTTATGAGCCCGTCAACAGCGCGAAACCGGTGTCCGGGTGTGATCATCAAACGGGTCCGGCCTTGGCCCGGTGCCACCCGACCCTGATCGTTCGCTACGGTTTCCAGGGTGCGGACCACGGTGGTGCCCACTGCGATCACGCGTCTTCCCTCGGCTCGGGCCAGGTTGATCCGGTCGGCGGTTTCCGGTTCGATCCGATAGGCTTCTTCTCCCACCGAGTGCTTTCGAATATCACGATTCCTCACGGGCCGAAACGTTCCGTGTCCCACATGCAGGGTCAAAGCTGCAACAGCGACGCCCGCCTCTGACAAATGTTCCAGCACAGCCTCGGAGAAATGGAGCCCGGCTGTGGGTGCGGCAACGGCCCCGGGCCGTCTGGAGTAGACGGTCTGATAGCGGTCCCGATCCAGATCGGCCCTCGGATCGTCAGGCGCCCGCCGAATGTACGGGGGCAGGGGCATGACCCCTTTTACCCTCATCAATTCGTTCAGGCCTTCAGAATCCGAGAAGGCCATCCGGACGATGCCGTCTTTTTCCAGGGCTTCGACCACGCCCGAGAGGCCCTCCGGGAGATGGATGCGGGATCCCACTGCAGGGCGCTTGGACGCTTTCAGGAGGCACCGCCTTACGGAAGATTGCGGGGCCCCGTTTTTTGCGTGCTCCAGGACGAGCAACTCCACGCGCCCGCCTGTCTCCTTTCGGCCGTAGATCCGGGCCGGTATAACCCTGGTGTCGTTTACGACCAGAAGGTCCCCCGCCTTCAGCAGGCGGGGGAGGTCGGAAAACCGGTGATCCGAAAATGTATCCTGTTTTCGGTCCGCAAGAAAGAGGCGGCTTTCATCCCGCTGTGAGGGAGGCTCCTGTGCAATCAGCTCCTCGGGCAGATCGTATGTGTATTCTTCAAGGTCGAACATTAGTTCGTGCCCGTCCATAAACGAATTTTGGGCACTGCTAAGTTTCCAATTCAGAAAGG
>CAZQCK010000074.1:0-16467 GCA_964591925.1 uncultured Desulfobacterales bacterium | reverse complement strand
TGGAGAAGGAGCTTCGGTTCGCGATTCGCGAAGGCGGACGGACGGTGGGCGCCGGCGTCGTCGCCGAAATCATCGAGTAGCGACCTCGGGCGCAGTGAGGTTCAAACCCCACGTGAGGCGGGGGGATCCGTGATGTTGAGGAAAAGGACGGGCCATGATTAGCAAGATGATCGGCAATTCAAAAATTCGCATTCGGCTGAAGGCTTACGATCACAAGCTGCTGGATCAGTCCGCCACGGAGATCGTGCAGACCGCGAGGGAGACCGGGGCCAAAGTAGCGGGACCGATCCCTCTTCCCACGGTGATCAACAAATACTGCGTGCTGCGATCCCCTCACGTGGACAAAAAATCGAGGGAACAGTTCGAGATCAGGACCCACAAACGGCTCCTGGACATCCTGGAGCCGACCCAGCAGACCGTGGATGCGCTCATGAAGCTGGACCTTGCTGCGGGTGTGGACGTGGAGATCAAGCTGTGAAGACACTCTTTGGGAAAAAGCTGGGGATGACGCGGTACTTTCTGGACGAAGGCAAGAGCATGCCGGTGACCATTGTCAAGGCCGGCCCCTGTGTGGTGATCCAGAAAAAGACCAAGGATACCGACGGGTACGAGGCCATTCAAGTCGGCTTTGAACCCCGGAAGGAAAAACAGGTCAACAAACCGCTTCGCGGGCATTTTGCTCCTTCAGGAAAAGGCTGCTTTCGGCATCTGCGGGAGATCCGCGTGGAGGATGCCGGGGCCTTTGAGTTGGGGGAGGAGATCGGAACGGACCTCTTTTCCATCGGCGATGTGGTCCGCGTCTCTTCGAACAGCAAAGGGCGGGGTTTTGCCGGTGTGGTGAAACGCTGGGGGTTCTCAGGGGGAAAAAAGACCCACGGCTCCCGTTCTCACCGTGTTCCCGGCTCCATAGGGGCCAGTGCCACACCGAGCAGGGTGTTCAAGGGAAAGAAGCTTCCCGGAAGGATGGGTAACCAGAGGACCACCGTGAAGAATCTCAAGGTGGTGGATGTTCGTCCGGATCTCGGGGTGATCGCCGTCAAGGGGGCTGTCCCGGGCAGCCGGGACGCCGTGGTGGAAATCAGCAGGATAAAGGCTGGGAAAGAGCAAGCGTGACAGATATGGCGACGATCGACATATACAATCTGAACAGGGAGAGAACCTCCCAGGTGGAACTGGATGAGGGCGTTTTCAACGTCGAGGTGAAACCCCATGTGATCCACCAGGTGGTTGTGAGTCAGCTTCTCAAGCGGCGAAGCGGCACCGCCGTTGTCAAGGGCCGCTCCGATGTCAAGGCCTCCGGATCCAAGCTCTGGCGTCAGAAAGGCACCGGACGCGCGCGGGTCGGTTCGGCGGCTTCGCCCACGAGAAGGGGCGGAGGCGTGGCGTTCGGCCCGGCTCCTCGGATGTATAAACGTAAGGTCTCGAAAAAGGTTCGCAGAGCCGCCCTTCGTATGGCCCTGAGCGACAAGTTCCGCAACGACCGGCTGGTGGTTCTCGACGCGTTCGACCTGCCGGAAATAAAAACCAGGGCCTTTGTGGAAGTCATGAGGACCTTCGAGGCGGACAAAGCACTCATCATAACCGTGGGGAAAAACGAGACCCTGGAAAAGTCCGCCAGGAACGTCCCCCGCATGAAGGTGCTCAGATGCGAGGGTTTGAATGTTTATGACGTGATCAACTGCGAGCAGCTGTTCGTGGTGGAGAGCGCCATTGGAACCATTCAGGAGGCTTTGGGGAACCGATGAATATTCACGAAGTGATCCGAAACCCCCATATCACGGAAAAGGGCAGCATTCAGAAGGAGTCCCACAACCAGATCACCTTCAAGGTGGACCGAGGCTCCAATAAGATCGAGATCCGCCGGGCGGTGGAAGGTCTTCTCAAGGCCAAGGTGGTTTCGGTCAAGACCATGAACATGAAGGGGAAAAAGCGCCGTCTCGGCCGAAGCGTGGGAAAACGCCCGGATTGGAAAAAGGCGGTGGTGACACTGGCCCCTGGAGAGAACATAGATTTTTTCGAGGGCGTCTAGTTTCTACGTTTTCCGGCCAGGCTCCCTTTCGCGAAACTGAACGACCGACAGCCCGGAGTATGCAATGGCACTGAAGAGTCACAAACCGACATCACCCGGAAGGCGCTTCTACACTTCCTCCAGCTTTGAGGACTTGGCGGAGAAGCGACCCGAGCGCAGCCTCGTGCGATCCCATCCAAGGACCGGAGGGCGGAACAGCCTCGGTCGAATGACGGTGAGGCACCGCGGCGGCGGGCATCGGAGGCTCTACCGGATCATTGATTTCAAGCGGAACAAGGACGGGGTCCCGGCCCGTGTGGCGGCCCTGGAGTACGACCCGAACCGGTCGGCCAATATCGCCCTCCTGCATTATCTCGACGGTGAAAAGCGCTACATTCTTGCGCCCGTGGGCCTGCGCGTCGGGGACGAGGTGGTTTCCGGCCCCGAGGTGGAGGTGAAGGTCGGAAACACCGCTCCCTTGAAGAGCCTTCCGCTGGGGTCCCACGTCCACAACGTGGAGCTCAACCCGGGGCAGGGCGGCAAGATGGTCCGCAGCGCCGGAGGATACGCCCAGCTCATGGCCAAGGAGGGCAAATACGCCCAGCTGCGCATGCCTTCGGGAGAGGTTCGTATGGTGGCCCTGGAATGCCGGGCCACTCTCGGTCAGGTGGGCAACCTGGAGCATGAGAACGCCAGTCTGGGGAAGGCCGGCCGAAAACGATGGACAGGCCGTCGTCCCAAGGTTCGAGGAGTTGTCATGAACCCGGTGGATCATCCGCACGGCGGCGGCGAAGGAAAATCCTCAGGCGGGCGGCATCCCGTGACCCCTTGGGGTGTACCCACCAAGGGGTACAAGACGCGGGTCCGGAAGTCGACCGACAAGATGATCGTAAAGCGAAGAGTAAAGAAATGATGACTTCACAAAAAGTCAAAATTTTGCGCCAGGACGCAAAGCTCGCAAAGTGAACTGATTGATATTAAGAGGTCTTTTCTTAGCGTCTTGGCGTCTTTGCGAGAGAATACAGTTTTTACGAATTCGTCAAGAAATAACGCTTCAAATGGTGTTTTCGGCCACGTAAAAGGTTTCCGGACCGCTGTTGCGGGTGGAAACAGGGAAAGGGAGGACAGGCTTTGCCCCGTTCATTGAAAAAAGGCCCTTTTGTAGATGACCATCTCTTGAGAAAGGCGTTGAACGCCCAGGAGACCAGAAGCCGGCAGATCATCAAGACCTGGTCCCGAAGGTCGACCATTCTGCCCGAGTTCGTGGGATTGACCTTCGCCGTGCACAACGGCAAAAAGTTCATCCCCGTGTTCGTGAGCGAAGACATGGTCGGGCACAAGCTGGGGGAGTTTTCTCCTACACGCACGTTTTTCGGCCACGCAGGGGACAAGAAGAGCCGGCTGAAGGGCGGAAAGAAATAGACAGGGGCGATCGCCGAATTCCAACAAGGCATGAGAGGTTGGCGCACGTCGTTCAAACGATCAGGATGGAATCGATATGGAAGTCAAGGCCGTTGCAAAGTTTGTGAGGATATCGCCGCAGAAGGTCCGCCTCATGATGGACCAGGTGAGAGGAAAACCCGTGGAGGAGGCCATCAACGCCCTGTCGTTTGCTCCTCAAAAGGGCGCCTTCCTTTTGAAGAAGGTGATTCGATCCGCCGTGGCCAATGCCGAGCAGAACACGCACATGGATGTGGACAGCCTGTACATCAAGCGGGTGTATGCGGATGACGGGCCGATGGCCAAACGGTTCCGGCCTCGAGCGCTGGGAAGAGCCACGAGGATTTTGAAGAGATCGAGCCACTTGACCGTCGTTTTGGACGGAGAATAGGTCGCCGCTTTCCGTGCCCTGAAAGAACGGGCACAGGGACATTCCACACGAGGGAGGATAGGATTGGGCCAGAAAGTTCATCCCATCGGATTTCGACTGGGCATCAATCGGACCTGGGATTCCAGGTGGTACGCGGGCAAAGAGTACTCGAGCTTCCTTCACGAGGATCATGCGATTCGCAAGTTCCTCAAGAAACGCCTGTACCAGGCCGGTGTGAGCCGCATCGAAATCGAACGGGCCGCAAAGAGGGTCCGGATTCGTATCCACACGGCCAGGCCCGGACTGGTGATCGGGAAGAAGGGGTCCGAGATCGAAAACCTCAAGCGGGAGCTGGAAAAGCGGATCAAGCGCGAAGTTCTCATTGACATTCAAGAGGTGCGCAAGCCCGAGGTCAACGCCCAGCTCGTTGCGGAGAATGTGGCCCTCCAGCTGGTGCGACGGATCGCTTTTCGAAGGGCCATGAAGAAGGCGGTGGGCTCGGCACTGAGGTTCGGGGCCCAGGGGGTCAAGATCGCCTGTGCCGGACGGCTGGGCGGTGCGGAGATGGCCCGCAGGGAATGGTACCGAAAGGGCCGTGTGCCGCTGCACACCCTCAGGGCCGACATCGACTACGGGTTTGCCCAGGCCTATACCACCTATGGCGTCATCGGGGTGAAAGTGACGATTTTCAACGGGGAGATCCTTCCCGAAAAGCGGGGCTAGGTGAGTGGTATGCTGAGTCCGAAGAAGGTCAAGTACCGAAAGAAGCAAAAAGGAAGAACCAAGGGAAAGGCGAATCGGGGCAACGAGCTGGAGTTCGGCGACTTCGGCCTCCAGGCCACCGAGTGCGGTCACATGAGCGCAAGGCAGATCGAGGCGGCTCGTGTAGCGATCACCAGGCATGTCAAGCGCGGCGGAAAGATCTGGATCCGAGTGTTTCCGGACAAGTCCATCACCAAGAAGCCGGCTGAAACCAGAATGGGCAAGGGCAAAGGCGCCCCCGAGGCCTGGGTGGCGGTGGTCAAGCCAGGGAAGGTGCTCTATGAGATAGAGGGCGTGGGCGAAGGCATCGCTGAGGAGGCCTTCCGGCTCGCCGGTCACAAACTGCCCTTTGCCACCCGATTCGTATCCAGGAGAGCATCATCGTGAAGGCGAATGAAATACGCGATTTGGCCGCCGAGGAACTGAGAGAAAAGGAAGTCTCGTTACGCCAGGAACTGTTCAATCTGAGGTTCCGGAAGGCCACCGGTCAGTTGGGCAACACGGCCATGCTGGGCAAGGTGAAAAAGGATCTGGCCAGGGTGAAGACGGTCCTGAGGGAGCTGGACGAGGCGACCTCCTGAAGACCGTGACCGAAGGGTGATACGTGAACGGCTCCAGCTTGGGAAGTACCAGTGCATGGAAGGGAACAGCATGACATCAGAACGCGGGGTAAAAAAGCAACTGACCGGGTTTGTGATCGGGACGGGAATGGACAAGACCGCGGTGGTCCTGGTCAACCGGTTGACAAAGCACCCGACCTACAAGAAGTACATTCGAAGCCGAAAAAAATACATGGCCCATGATCCCCAGAACCGGTGCTTCGAGGGTGACAAGGTTCGCATCATTGAATCCAGGCCCATCAGCAGGCACAAGCGGTGGCAGATTCTCGAGGTCCTCGAACGAGGTGAGACGTACCGGCTTCAGGAAGAGAGCCGACAGGCGGAGTAAACGACATGATACAAACGGAAACCAGGCTGAACGTGGCTGACAACTCCGGAGCAAAGTCCCTCCTGTGCATCAAGGTCCTGGGCGGTTCGAAGCGGCGGTATGCCGGCGTGGGGGACATCATCGTCGTTTCCGTCAAGGAGGCCATCCCCAACTCCAAGGTAAAGAAGGGCGAGGTGATGAAGGCGGTGGTCGTGCGGACCAGCAAGGAGGTTCGCCGGCCCGACGGCTCCTATATCAAGTTCGACGAAAACTCCGCCGTGCTGATCAACCAGCACAATGAGCCGATCGGGACCCGGATCTTCGGCCCCGTGGCGAGAGAACTGCGTGCCAAGCGCTTTATGAAGATCATCTCGCTGGCGCCCGAGGTCTTGTAGATGCCAGTGTCGAAGGGAGCGGAGACCGTGGAGAAGAAACAGCCCCATATTAAGAAAAACGACAAGGTCGTTGTGAGGGCCGGTAAGGAAAAGGGAAAGATCGGCACGGTTTTGAGCGTGGATTCGGAGAGAAATCGCGTACTCATCGAGAAGGTGAACATGGTGAAGCGACACACCCGGCCCGGAGGCGCCAACGCCCAGGGCGGGATTCTCGAGAAGGAGGCGCCCGTTCACCTTTCCAACGTCATGATCGTTTGTACGAAATGTGCGGAGCCCTCCAGAGTGGGAAAACAAAAACTCGAGGACGGGTCCAAGGTCCGAGTCTGCAAAAAGTGCGGTGAATTCATCGACGCGTAGGAAGAGCACGAGAGACCGCAGGACGTGAGAAGACGCCGTCCGGCTTGAGGAGGTTGGATTGTCCCGGTTAAGAGAGAAATACATGAACGAGGTTGTCCCGGCCATGATGTCCGAGTTCAAATACCAGAGCATCATGGCGGTCCCTCGAATCGAGAAGGTCGTGCTGAACATGGGCCTCGGCGAGGCGATTTACAACATCAAGGTTCTCGACAAGGGGGTCGAGGAACTGACCCTGATCGGCGGTCAGAAGGCCGTGATCACCAAGGCGAAACGATCCATCGCCGGGTTCAAGCTGCGGGAAGGGATGCCCATCGGCTGCATGGTGACCCTGCGCCACAAGAGAATGTATGTTTTCCTGGACAAGCTCTTCAACGTGGCCCTTCCCCGGGTCAGGGACTTCCAGGGGCTGTCGAAAAAGAGCTTTGACGGCCGTGCCAACTGCTCCATCGGGATCAAGGAACACATCATCTTTCCCGAGGTGGACTACGATAAGATCGACAAGATCAAGGGGCTCAACATCTCCATCGTCACGACGGCCTCTACGAACGCAGAAGGGTACTTTTTACTGAAACACCTCGGAATGCCATTCAGGAATTGATTGGGAGGAGAATGTGGCACGCAAGTCCCTGATTGCCAAAGCGAAAAGGCAGAATAGATTTTCATCGCGCAACTACAACCGGTGTCCGATCTGCGGCAGATCGAGGGCCTTTCTCAGGAAATTCGGAATATGCCGGATCTGTTTCAGGAGCATGGCCCTGAAGGGGGAGATACCCGGCGTCATGAAGTCGAGCTGGTAGCCGACCCCGGCGCGATACGCATATGAAGGAGCTGGCCAAATGACAATGACCGATCCCATTGCCGACATGCTGACCCGCATTCGAAACGCCATCACGGCGTCCTACGAGACCGTGGACATGCCGGCGTCCAAGATGAAAGAGAGCATCGCCAAGGTCCTCAAGGCGGAGGGGATGATTCGGAGTTACAAGGTTTTCGAGGTGGAAAACCGAAAGATGATTCGGATCGTGCTCAAGTACGATGCGGAAAGACGGGCGGCGATCACCGGGCTCAAGCGCGTGAGCCGGCCCGGGTGCCGGGTTTACAGCGGCAGTGACCGGATTCCGCAGGTGTTGAACGGATACGGAATCAGCATCCTGTCCACCTCCAGGGGGTTTCTGACCGACCGGGAGGCGAGAACCCGGAACGTGGGAGGCGAGATCCTTTGCTCTGTGTGGTAAAGGGACAAGAGGGGGCGGCCATGACCACATGCACCTCTACAGGGGAAGCGGTACTGACTGGAGGAGAAAAATGTCGCGAATAGGCAAGCAGCCTGTTCCCATACCCAAGGATGTGAGCGTCGAGCCGGTGAACAACGTACTGACGGTCAAGGGTCCCAAGGGGGCGCTGGAGAAAACCATCGATCCCGGTGTGAGCATTCGGACCGAAAACGGCAGCCTGTTCGTGGATGTCGATCAGAGCATGAAGAATGCCAAGGCCCTTCACGGACTCTTTCGAGCGCTCATCGCCAACATGGTTACCGGTGTCAGCAAGGGGTTCGAGCGGACCCTGGAGATCGTGGGGGTGGGCTACCGGGCCGAGGTGAGCGGAGGGACGGTGGTGTTGAACCTGGGGTACTCGCATCCCATCCGTTTTGAGCTCCCTGCAGGGGTGGAGGCCCGGGAGGAAAAGGGCAAGCTCACAGTGAGCGGGATCGACAAGGAGCTTGTGGGGGAAACCGCTGCAAGAATGCGTGCATTGCGCAAGCCTGAACCCTACAAGGGCAAAGGTGTTCGATACAGTGACGAGACGGTCAGAAGAAAGGCCGGTAAGTCAGCAAAATAGCCCTACATTGCACTGTTTGTACCTTTAGAAGGATCAACAGCATGAGCGTCAAAGGCAGAAAAGAAGCAAGGATCAAAAGAAAGATGCGGGTACGAAGGCGGGTTCGAGGCACGGCTCTGAGACCCAGGCTGTCGGTGTTTAGAAGCTCGCGGCACATCTACGCCCAGCTCATCGATGACGATTCAGCCGTTACCCTGGCCACGGTCTCTTCCCTGAGCAAGGACCTGGGGGATGCGATTGAGAACAACACGGGAAACTGCCGGGGGGCCTCTGTAGTGGGAGAGAAAATCGCCCAAAAGGCCCAGGAAAAGGGAATCAAGAGAGTGGTGTTTGACCGCAACGGCTTCCTGTACCACGGGCGGGTGAAGTCCCTGGCGGATTCCGCAAGAGAGCATGGTCTGGAGTTTTAGGTGCTTGAACGGGTTCCGGATGCTTTGAACAATGAACCCATCATGATCGATTTGCTGAGGGAGAGGCGCATTGTACAGGCAAGATGATGAGAATCAGCTGATTGAAAAGGTCGTCCACATAAACCGGGTCGCCAAGGTGGTGAAGGGTGGCCGGCGGTTCAGCTTCGGTGCCATCGTGGTTGTGGGAGACGGCGAGGGCAGTGTGGGAAACGGCCACGGCAAGGCGAACGAGGTTCCTGAAGCCATTCGAAAGGGTGTGGACCGTGCCAAGAAAAACATGACCAAGGTACCCATTCTCAAAGGCACCATCCCCTATGCGGTGATCGGCAAATGGGGCGCGGGGCGCGTCCTGCTCAAGCCCGCCGGCCCGGGTACGGGCGTGATCGCCGGGGGGGCCGTCCGCGCGGTCCTGGAGGCCGTGGGCGTGCAGAACATCCTGACCAAGTGCCTGGGTTCCCACAACCCGCACAACCTCGTGAAGGCCACCATGAACGGGCTTCTGACCCTTCAGGACCCGGAAGACATTGCGCGTCGAAGAGGAAAGACGCTCGAAGACATGGCATAAGCCGGTGCAGTCCGCCGGATGTGCAACAAGGTGAAAGAGTTCAGACCATGGACCATGACAAGATCAGAGTGACCCTCGTGAGAAGCGGAATCGGCAAGCCCAAGCGGGTCCGGCAAACCCTGACCGGTCTCGGGCTGACCAAGATGCACAAGACGGTTGAACTCAACAATACCCCGCCCATTCGAGGAATGATCGAGAAGGTCTCCTACATGGTCCGGGTGGAACAGTGATGTCAAAGGAGAGCAGTATGCGGATTCACGATCTCTCCCCGCTAAAGGGCTCCGGAAAGACGAGAAAGAGGGTCGGACGGGGGCCCGGCTCAGGGCATGGTAAGACCTCCTGCCGTGGGCAGAAGGGGCAGAAGTCCCGCTCCGGCGGAAGCCTGAAGCCCGGATTCGAAGGCGGTCAGATGCCCATGCAGAGACGCCTGCCCAAACGTGGATTCAACAACCTGTTTCGTGTGGACTACAAGGCGATCAACCTTCGGGACCTGGATCGGTTCGAGGCCGATGCCCGAGTGGGAGTTCAGGAGCTGATCGACTCCGGCCTGATCGGAAAGAGCGATCGTGTGAAGCTCTTGGCCGAAGGCGACGTGAGTCGTCCCCTGCAGGTTCAGGTACATCGAGTGAGCGCCGCCGCCCGCAACAAGATCGAGGCTGCAGGCGGCACGGTTGAACTGATCTGATTCCGTCCTCATTGGGACGGAGAGGGAGCAAACCGCAGTGATCGGCGGCTTTCAGAATATCGCCAAGATTCCTGAGCTGAAGAAGAGGATCTTCTTCACGCTCATGATGCTCGCAGTGTACCGGGTGGGATGCCATATTCCCACGCCCGGCATCGACGGCGGGGCCCTGGCCGCATTTTTCGGGGCCAGGCAGGGAACCCTGTTCGGGCTGTTTGATATGTTCTCAGGCGGGGCCCTGAGTCAGATGTCGGTCATGGCCCTGGGGATCATGCCCTACATCAGTGCATCGATTATTCTGCAGCTCATGACCGTGGTGGTGCCCCACCTGGAGAAGCTCAAAAAGGAAGGGGAGCAGGGCAGACAGAAGATCACCCAGTATACGCGCTACGGCACGATCGTTCTGAGCGTCATTCAGGGCTTCGGCATCGCCATCGGCCTGGAGAGGATGACCAGTCCGGGAGGTGCCATGGTGGTGCCCATAGGGGGTTGGGGGTTCCGCTTGATGACCGTCATCACCCTGACCGCGGGCACGGCCTTCCTCATGTGGCTGGGCGAGCAGATCACCGAGCGGGGAATCGGAAACGGCATTTCCCTGATCATTTTCTCAGGCATTGTGGCGGGCTTTCCCGCAGCCGTGGGCAACACCTTCCGCCTCATGGGAACCGGGGAGCTGACGCCGTTTTTCATGTTTATTCTACTGGCATTGATGATCGGTGTGGTGGGGTTCATTGTGTTTGTGGAGCGAGGGCAGAGACGCATTCCGGTCCAGTATGCCAAACGGGTGGTGGGCCGGCGCATGTACGGCGGCCAGAGCACCCATCTGCCCTTGAAGGTGAATACGGCCGGAGTGATTCCTCCGATCTTCGCCTCTTCCATCATCATGTTTCCGGCCACCATCGCCAATTTTTTGAATGTAGAGGAGATGCCCTGGCTCGAGCAGGTGGTGAATTACCTCTCGCCGGGGCACATCGTATACATCTTGATCTTTGTTGTTTTCATTATATTTTTCTGCTACTTTTACACGGCCGTGCACTTCAACCCCGTGGATGTGGCGGACAACATGAAAAAGTACGGGGGCTTTATTCCAGGCATCCGCCCCGGCAAGAACACCGCTGAGTACATCGACCGGGTCTTGACCAGGCTCACGTTCAGCGGGGCCATTTACGTGTCCGCCGTGTGTGTGCTGCCCCAGGTCCTGATCTATGAGCTGAATGTGCCTTTTTACTTCGGGGGCACCGCCCTGCTCATTGTGGTGGGTGTGGCCATGGACACGGCCAATCAGATCGAGTCCCATATGCTCACCCGGCATTATGAAGGGTTCATGAAAAAGGGAATGGGGCGGACCCGATAGCCTCTGAGCGGGCCGCCCTCGAAATACTTCACACAAGAGAGAGCTATGGCCAAAGAAGAAGCCATTCAAGCACAAGGCACCGTCATCGAGACCCTGCCGAACGCCATGTTCAAGGTCGAGCTCGAGAATGGGCATCCGGTTCTGGCCCACATCTCGGGTAAGATGCGCATGCATTACATAAAAATTCTTCCAGGCGACAAGGTGCAGGTGGAGCTGTCCCCTTATGACCTGTCGCGCGGTCGCATCGTATATCGAGGTTTGAGCAAGCGTTAGGTACTCTAAACGCGTGTTTTCAGGAGACACATGACATGAAAGTAAGAGCATCAGTCAAAAAGATTTGCAAGAATTGTAAGATCATTCGACGAAAAGGCACCGTTAGAGTGATCTGCAATAACGCACGCCACAAGCAGCGACAAGGATGACAGGATGCATGCGCGTTCCCGGTGAAAAGGCGGCCGGGGTGCTTTGCGATGATGCACGAACAAGGGGGAGTTGAACATTGGCCAGAATCGCCGGGGTGGATTTACCGAAAAACAAACGAATCGAGATTGCTCTGACCTATATTTTGGGGATCGGAAGAACAAGCTCGCAGGCGATCCTTGACGAGGCTCAGATCGACTGGAATACGAACACGAATGACCTGACCGAGACCGAGATCGCCGGTATTCGGCGGGTCATCGACGAGAAGTACAAGGTGGAGGGCGACCTCAGACGGGACGTCTCCATGAACATCAAACGGTTGATGGATCTCGGGCTGTACCGCGGATTGAGGCATCGAAGAGGGCTTCCGGTCCGGGGGCAGCGGACGAGCACCAACGCGCGCACTCGAAAGGGGCCTAAGAGATCGGCGATTGGGCGGAAGAAAAAATAGCAACCCGGGGTAGACGAACATGGCAAAGGCAACAAGAAAGAAGGGTAAAGTAAAAAAGGAAAAGAAGAATATTCCTACGGGAATTATTTACATTCAGTCCACGTTCAACAATACCCATATCACCGTCACGGACAACGACGGCAATGTGGTCGGGGCTTCCACCGCCGGCAGGCAGGGATTCAAAGGATCCAGAAAAAGCACCCCCTTTGCAGCCCAGCTGGCTGCCAAAGACGCCATCAGGCAGGCCATGGATCAGGGCATGAGATCCGCCGAGGTGCGGGTCAAGGGGCCGGGCGTGGGTCGAGAGGCCGCATTGCGTGCCCTGCAGACCGACGGGTTTACAGTGACCATGATTCGAGATGTCACCCCGGTTCCGCACAACGGCTGCAGGCCTCCCAAGCGAAGGCGGGTATAGGCCTTTTTCGAAGACAAGCGGTTCTGCGGCAGGAATCGACGGTTTACGTACCCGGCAGACAACCATTCCAAGGATCGAAGGAGAAGCAGTTTTGGCCAGATACACCGGTTCATCTTGCAGACTGTGCCGGCGGGAGAACTTGAAGCTTTTTCTCAAGGGTGACCGCTGTTTCGGTGACAAATGCGCTTTTGAAAGGCGGGCATACGGTCCGGGTCAACATGGACAGAGGCGGGGCGGCAAGGTGTCGGATTACCGGGTCCAGCTTCGTGAAAAGCAGAAGGTCAAACGCATGTACGGGCTCCTGGAGAAGCAGTTCCGCCGGTACTACCAGCAGGCGGACCAGCAGAAGGGCATCACCGGCATCAATCTGCTGATATTCCTCGAGAGACGCCTGGACAACATGGTGTACCGAATGGGGTTCGCGGCCTCTCGAAACCAGGCTCGCCAGCTCGTGCGGCACAATCACTTCCTTGTCAACGGAAGGAAGGTGAATATTCCCTCCTTTCAGGTCCAGGTCGGGGATGTCGTGGAGGTCAAGGAGTCCAGCAGAAAAGCGGCCCAGATCACCGAAGCCATGGAGACCGTGGTGAGAAGAGGTGTTCCGAGCTGGCTGGAAGTGGACAAGGAAAACTTCAAGGGGACCCTGAAGGCCTATCCGAACCGGGAAGATCTGACCATGCCCATTCAGGAGCAGCTCATTGTGGAGCTGTACTCCAAGTAGCATGGTGTTTCTCCTCGGAGCATGCACAGTCCGGGCACTTCAGGACACAGTGGGGGGGTATTGTTGGCTGATCTAAAAGCAAGAAACTGGCGGGAGTTGATTCGGCCGAAGTCCATCGTGACCGATGAAGACAGCCACACGGAGACGTACGGCAAGTTTGTCTGCGAGCCTCTCGAGAGAGGGTTCGGTATCACGATCGGGAATTCGCTAAGACGGATTCTGCTGTCTTCCCTCCAAGGCGCAGCCATTTCTTCGGTGGAGATCGAGGGCGTGGCACATGAGTTCACCACTGCTCCCGGAATCCTGGAAGACGTCACCGACATCATTTTGAACCTGAAAGAGATCAGGCTGAGGCTCATCGACACCGAAGAGTCGGTGATGAGCCTTTCCGCACAAGGAGAGGGGGTCGTCACGGCCGCGGACATCGAAACCGACGGCTCCGTCGAGATCCTCACCCCGGAGCAGCACATCGCCACCCTCAACAAAGAGGGACGCCTGAACATGGAGATGGTGGTGCGCATGGGAAAAGGGTATGTCCCTGCGGAGAAGAACAAAGAGAAGAATCAGGGCATCGGGGCCATTCCCATCGATGCGGTCTACTCGCCCATCGAGAAGGTCAACTACCTGGTCTCCAATGCGCGGGTCGGTCAGATCACGGACTATGACAAGCTGACCCTGGAGATCTGGACCGACGGCAGCGTGCTTCCCGAGGACGCGGTGGCCTTTGGAGCCAAGATTCTAAAAGAGCAGATGACCCCGCTCATCAACTTCGAAGAAGAACCCGAGCCCTTTGAGGAAGACGTGGAGGAGGAAGAGGACAAGCTAAACGAGCATCTGTTCCGCCCCGTCTCCGAGCTGGAGTTGTCCGTACGCTCGGCCAACTGCCTGAAAAACGCCAACATCACCTTGATCGGTGAGCTGGTTCAAAAAAGCGAGAACGAGATGCTCAAGACCAAGAATTTCGGACGGAAATCCCTGAATGAGATCAAGGAGATCCTGTCGGAAATGGGGCTCTCTCTGGGAATGAAGCTCGACAACTTCCCCCCTCCCGACGAACTGGAAATGCCGGAGGAAGAGGAAGAGGAAGAGGATTTGGAATAATGAGGCATCGAAAAGCGCGAAAACGACTGGGAAGCAGTTCGAGCCACCGAAAGGCCACCCTGAGAAACATGGTAACCTCCCTGTTCAAGCACGGCCGGCTGGAGACCACTGACGCCAGGGCCAAGCAGCTCAAGCCCCTGGCCGAGAAGATGATCACCCTGGCCAAGCGCGGTGATCTTCACGCCAGACGCCAGGCCCTCTCCTTTATTCGAGAGAAACCCGTGACCCGCAAGCTGTTCGGCGAGATCAAGGACCGGTACCTCGAGCGCCAGGGCGGCTATGTACGCATCGTGAAAAAGGGCGTGCGCAAGGGAGACGGTGCACCCGTGTCGATCATCCAGCTCCTCCCCCCAGAGGAAGGCGGGAAAAAGGGCAGGATCAAAGCAAAAACCTCCACCGCCCCGCCTTCGGCGGAGCCTGCACCGACCGAAACCAACGAGGAAACTCAACCCGGACCTGAATAATAAAGCCCGGATTCACCGATGGAACTGGCTGAATCATCTTCTTCATAAGGGAAACCTCCTTGTCTCACCAGAGGCAAGGAGGTTTTTTTTACCGGAGAGTCGGCGTGAGCAAATTCAAGCATAAAGACCTCCTGAGCATGGAGGACTTGTCAATCGGGGACATCGAGCTCATCCTGAACACCGCGGACTCTCTCAGGGAGATCTCGCTTCGGGAGATCAAAAAGGTCCCCACCCTGCGGGGTAAAAGCGTGGTGCATTTCTTCTACGAGCCCTCCACCCGCACCCGCACCTCCTTTGAGATGGCGGCCAAACGCCTGAGCGCGGACACCTCCAGCCTTTCCGCCACCACCAGCAGCATAGTCAAGGGAGAGACCCTGGTGGACACGGCCAGAAACCTCCAGGCCATGAACCCGGACCTGATCGTGCTCCGTCACCCCTCGTCGGGCGCGCCCCATCTGCTGGCGCGGGAGGTCAAGGCCTGCGTGATCAATGCGGGCGACGGCATCAACGAGCACCCCACCCAGGCCCTCTTGGATCTCTACACCATCCGCGAGAGCAAAGGGAAGATCCGCGGGCTGAATGTGGCCATCATCGGGGACATCGCCCACAGCCGCGTGGCCCGGTCCAACATCATCGGTCTTCAGAAGATGGGCGCCCGGGTCACCGTTTCAGGCCCACCCACCATGATCCCTGTCGAGGCCGAGTCCCTGGGCGTCCGGGTGGTCTATGACCCGGTCGAGGCCGTACGCGACAAGGACGTGGTCATGATGCTACGCATTCAGCTCGAGCGGCAGAGCAAGACCCTGTTCCCCAGCCTTCGGGAGTATGCCACCCACTTCGGGTTGAACAGGGAGCGCTTGAAACGGGCCAAGCCCGATGCCATCATCATGCATCCCGGGCCCATGAACCGGGGAGTGGAGATCTCCTCGGAGGTTGCGGACGGCCCCTTCAGCGTGATACTCGAGCAGGTGGCCAACGGAGTGGCCGTTCGCATGGCCCTGCTGTACTTACTTATCGGAGGATCCAAGCGTGGCGACATGGATTAAAAACGGCAAGGTCGTCGATCCCCTGAGCGGCACGATTCAAGACCGGGACGTGATCGTGGACCGCGGCCGCATCCAGCGGATCGTCCAGCCGGGCGCCTTTCAGGAGCAAGGCCCGCGACTCAAGGTGATCGACGCAACCAACCGGCTCGTGACCCCAGGGCTCATAGACATGCACGTCCATCTTCGGGAGCCCGGCCACGAGTACAAGGAAACCGTGGAGACCGGAGGCATGGCGGGCGCAGTGGGTGGGTTCACCGCTGTAATGTGCATGCCCAACACCGATCCGGTAAACGACAACCGCTCGGTGACCGAGTTCATCCTGCGCCAGGCCAAAAAGGCGAACCAGGTGCGGGTCTATCCCGTGGCAGCCGTCACCCCCGGGCTCCAGGGGGAAAGCCTCACAGAGTTCGGAGACTTGAAGGCCGCCGGGGCCGTGGGGGTGTCCAACGACGGCATGCCCGTGGCCGGCAGCGAGGTGATGCGCCGGGCCCTGGAGTACGCCCGCTTCTACAACCTCACCGTCATCTCCCACAGCGAGGACCGGGCCCTCTCAGCCCAAGGCGCCATGCACGAAGGCGCCGTGTCTTCCCGCATCGGACTCCCGGGCATACCCGCCGCCGCGGAAGAGATCATGGTGTTTCGGGAGATTAGCCTGGCAAAGCTCACCAACTGCCCCGTGCACATCGCCCACGTGAGCACCGAAGGCTCAGTGACCCTCATTCAAAGGGCCAAGGAGGACG
>CAZQCK010000073.1:0-16847 GCA_964591925.1 uncultured Desulfobacterales bacterium | reverse complement strand
TTCGCTTCCATCCTGAAGCTGACTCAGAGATGGTTGACGCCGCGGTGTGGTACGAATCGCAGCAAAAAGGCCTCGGAAAGCGTTTTGTCACAGCAGTCCAAGACGCCCTCAACCGGATTCGGTTAAATCCCGAGCTCTACACCCTCGTCGAAGGGGATGTCCGACGGTGCCCTACCAAGACCTTCCCCTTCGGCGTTTTGTTTCGAATCAAACCAGATCTCATTGTCATCATGGCAGTTATGCATTTGCACCGTGACCCGAACTCTTGGAAGATCCGGAGATTCGAACCATAAGTTCCAAACTATCGGCGCCGGCGCTCCAAAGCGTGAACTCCGCGGTCAAGGATTTCTCTTGAATAATTGCGATTCCATACACCACTGAATATGCATGATTCATTAAGCAACTATTATTTTCAATAGAATCGCATTTAGGGGTAGTATCGGGGTATTCTGAATTTAAAGATAATTAAAAAATGTAATTTATACAGGTTAGGATAAAAATGTTATTCCCGCTCCAGGCACCAAATCAAATCAATCACTATCTTCGGCTGACACGCCCGCCGAAAAGCAAGTTCCTATCATGTTAAGCGATGGTTGAGCAGCTAAGCCTCTTTGGCGACGAAAATACGCTTTATAACACGGGCCTACAACACCTCCTGGAGATGGATTTCGGCCGGTGCGTGGAGACGTTGAAGCGCTACGCCCGGCTTTTTCCCTGGGGCCGGGACCCGGTCAAGGAGATCGCGATTGGTCGATTTTGGCAGGAAAAGCTTGAGATGGCCCGTTGGACGGCCATTGTGCCTCACGAAGCAGAAAGGCGCTACAACCTGTGGCTGCAATTCGAACAGCTCTTTGGGTATCCACGATCCAGGGAAAGCATCGAAAGGCAGTTCCAGATTCGATTCTTCTCGCGGTTGGCCGAAGGGCTCGAAAAAGGCAAGGAAGGGGAGAGAACGACCCTTCCACAGGGGACGCCCGTCGGATTTCTCTATCTGCTGGCAGGAAGGCCGGATCCGGCCATCGCCTTGCTCCAGGCGCTTATTGCGGCTGAACCGGATCATGGAAAGGCCTATGGCTACCTAGGGGATGCCTATGCGCTGCGCGGCGATCTGCGCACGGCCAGGATCTGTTACCGGGAAGCCTTCGCCATGGCGCCCGACCAGGTGGACATCGTCCATCTGCAGGACAGTGAATTGAAAGAGTGGCTGGAAGCGCTCGAAAGGGAAGAGGGTGTGGAGGATGATCCGCTCGGCTGGTTTCCTGTGGTGGCCCAGTTGGAGGGCTTCTTTGAGTGGCGCGATAT
Source organism: uncultured Desulfobacterales bacterium (assembly GCA_964591925.1). Taxonomy (GTDB): domain Bacteria; phylum Desulfobacterota; class DSM-4660; order Desulfatiglandales; family HGW-15; genus JAIPEI01. The sequence goes on along the minus strand of CAZQCK010000073.1, from coordinate 15,545 downwards.
CCGGAACCTGGAGGAGCTCAAGGCATGGATCGAGCGGTATCTCGATCTAGTCGAAGTTTTTGAAAAGAAAGGAGATAAAGCTCTCATCCCCCGGCTTTTCTACCACGCCATGGTGCTTTCGGACAATGCAGCCATCCTGAGGTTCATCAAGAAAGTGGACGTGATCGAGGTCAGGAAAAGGATGAAGGCGTGGGACTCTGACCTCTTTGCCCGGCACCTGAGAGCCATTGAGAGAAGAGATTCGTAGAGGCTATGACACCCCGATCCGTGTGAATGGTAGCGTGCGTTTTAGGTCGCTAACGTTCAAGTAAACCCCTGTACAGCGAACGGCGCAAATAACCGGTGCAAATGGAGCATAGCGGAATTTGCATCCGTGTTAATTTGTCTTGTCAGGCGCCCTTATTTGCGCCCGAATGAAATGTCGAGTGAATAGAGCGGGACATGGTGATGACGACCGCTTCTCGCGTCCAGAAAAGTAGATAGCGGTGTTGTTCTACCACCATGAAAGCCAGGTCCCAGCCTTGGGCGCCGTATTGGTTCAGTACCTGCTCCACCTTTTTGATCGGGAGTTTGCTTGAGCCGAGAAAGAGTGTTGCAAGCCCGCCTTCTGTGATAACTTCGACTTTGAATTCTTTCTTGTACCCTTGGTCGGCTGACATCGACTTCCTCCTGGCAGATATAAATCTTGACGAACCTGTAAAACATGGAATTCGTTCTTTCTGAAATTCGGTGGAGAAAACTTCTCGGTGAACTTATCCATATCGTTGTGCAGGATTGGAAGCAAGTTGAATTCTTTGGAAACATAGTGCTTGTCGTTTGGGCTTTTGCTGATAAGCTTTTCATGTTCCGGGTGGCCTTCAAGAGATGATGCCGGTCTGAACACTCTCAGGAGAAGATATGAGAAGATGGTGGCACCACTGGGCTTGGGTGGTCCTTGCGGTCTGCTTCGTGGATCTGTTCATCAACTACTCCGCCAGGCTGGGGTACGGCGTGGTGCTGCCCGAGATGATAAAACACCTCGGGTTCAGCCGAACCGAGGGAGGTTCGGTTTATAACGCATACCTGTTCACGTACATTGCCGTGACGCCCTTGACCGGTTTTTTGACGGACAGGCTGGGCGCCCGCCGGGTGATCACCACCTGCGCTTTGTTGCTGGGGCTCGGCCTGGTGGCCATGGGAATGGTGGGCTCCCTCCTGGGGGCCTGCATCTCCTACGGGGTGGTCGGGCTGGGGGCCACCGGTATGTGGACGCCCGTGATCACCGTGGTTCAGCGCTGGTTCGTTCCTCAACGTCGGGGCCTGGCCCTGGGGATACTCTCGGCCGGATACGGGCTGGGGTTTGCCGCCATGGGCGTGGCCTTTCCCTGGATCGTACAGCATTATTCGTGGCGTCATTCCTGGTATTTCCTGGGTGCGGCCGCTTTGGCCATGGTTGTGGGAAACGGCCTTTTTCTGCGCAGCAGCCCCGAGGCGGCCGGGAGGCGTCCCTGGGGTGATCGCGGGACCCCCTCCGAGGGGCCCGAGCCGGCTGTGCCGGGCGCTCAGGCCAAGCAGCTTTCAGTGCTCAAGTCCTCCACTTTCTGGATGATCGGGGCGTCTTATTTTTCCATCTCCTACAGCCTGTATGGGATCACCACCTTTATGGTGGACTACGCTGAACACCAACTGGGGTTTTCTCTGGACCGGGCCAGCCTACTGGCCACCATACACGGCTCCTGTCAAGTCCTGGGGGTCCTGACCATCCTGCCTCTCTCCGACCTCCTGGGCAGGAGGAGGACCATCATCCTTTCCAACTCCTTTATCGCCATCGCCTTGGTGGGGATACTTTTTTCCGGAAACTCCTGGTTCGCACTCACGTTTTTTGTAGGCCTTCTGGCTGTTTTCTACGGCGTGACTTTCCCCATCTACGGCGCGTGCGCCGGTGATTTCTTTCCGAAGGAAGTCATGGGAACGGTCATTGGAGCATGGACGCCGTTTTACGGTCTGGGTGCAATCGTGGTCCACTGGGTGGCCGGAATCCTGAGGGACACCACCGGCCGATACGACCATGCCTTTGCCATCAACATCATCATGGCCGTAGTGGGAATTGTTTTGATGTTCCTGGTGAAGCAGGACCGGCCCTCACTTCGAGCTTGACGCTCTTCACATGTGCAAATTTTGTGTATCAACCAAGGACATCTCCGAGGTGCACCATAACCCTCGTTATCCAACTTGGTTCATGGCGCTGCCCCTTTACATCGTGCTTGCGTTGCCGCCCGCTATGCATTATAGTAACGGCCTACACTCTTGGAGATTTGAAACCCGAGACTTCATCGCCTGAAAGCGAATACTTGAAAGAGAACAGACTCGAGCCTCAGGCCGCCTTTGTGAGACTGTTTCGGGAGTTGCAGATACAGGCTGCGTTTTTTCGACCATTCCTTTTTGAACACCCCCGGGTTCGTCAGGGTTTCTGTCGCCCCCGGTGTTGATCTGCCTGAAGCCCTGTCGGAGACAAACGCCGGGGCTATTATTCGAACCCTGCATACATTTAAAAACAGCTGGACCTTGGATGACGACGTCGGCGGCGAAGTGGTGACGGCCTTCCCGCCGGGGCCTTTGTTCTCGCAACCTTCACTAGTGCCCATCCATAAACGAATTTTGGGCACTGCTGAGTTTCCAATTCAGAAAGGAGGGATGGACATGAAGAGGAAAGGCGGAATGTGGTGTGTCCTGTTGATGGCGGCGGCCATGGTGCTTGGGGGCGGGGGTATCGCGCTGGCGGAGAAGCCTATCGTGATCGGCTGTCCCCTGTCCATGGGGTTCCTTTACGGCTGGGATGCGGAGCGGGGAGTCAGACTGGCGGTTGAAGAGATCAACTCTCAAGGAGGCGTGGACGTGGGCGGAGAGAAACGGCCCTTGGAGGTGGAGGTGATCGACACCCGGGACCTGGAGCCGGGTGTGCCAGTGAGCGAAGCCCTTCTGGCCGTGGAAAAGCTCATCCTGGAGAAGGATGCGGACTTTCTGCTGGGCGGTCCTGTTCGGTCCGAGGCGGCCCTGGCGGCCATGCCGCTTTTGAGCAAGCACAAGAAGATCTCCATCGTCACCACAGGGGTGCTCACACCCAAGTACCATGCTATGGTGGCTGAGAACTACGATAAGTACAAATATTGCTTCCGGATCCACGGTGAGGCCAAGCAGCTGGTGGGCGAGATTCTCGCCAACTTCGAGAAGCTGAGAGAGACTCACGGCCTCACTCGGATCTTCGTCATGGTCCAGGACGTATCCCACGCCCGGGGCGCGGGGGAGATCATCAGCAAGCTGGCAGCCAAGAAAGGATTCGATGTCCTGAGCATGGAGGTTTTCCCCACCGGCAGCACCGACTTCTCCATGGGCCTGCTCAAGGCCAAGAAGGCGGATGCGCAGATCCTGAACATCTGGATGGACATGCCCGAGAGCTCCATTCTGCTCAAACAATGGTATGACATGAAGCTTCCTGCCCTGCCGTTCGGTTCCACCCTGGCGGCGGCCGAGCAGCCCGATTTCTGGAAGGCCACGGAAGGAAAGGGTGAGTACACCCTGTGCAGTGTGGTCAATGCGGGCAATGCCCCGTCAGAGGCCACTCCCTGGACCATGAAGTTCTACAACGCCTATGCCGAGCGCTGGGGAGTGGAGCCCGAGGGCCTGGGAAGCTCCAGCAGTTACATGTCGGTCTATGTGCTCAAGGACGCCATCGAGCGAGCCGGAACCCTGGACTCGGACAAGGTGGTGGAGGCGCTGGAGCAGACGGATATGATGGGCGTTTACGGGCGGATTCGGTTTGATCCCAAGTCCCACCAGGTAATTCCCGCGTTGGACCCGGAGGAGGGGGCCGTGGGCACCATCCTCCAGTGGCAGGACGGCGAGCGGGTGGTGGTGTACCCGGAGAGCATTGCCAAAGGGGAGATTCTGTTGCCCCCATGGATGAAGAAGTAGCGCGGGCATGACATGGACATCCTGATTTACGGTACCGTCAACAGTGTCTCCCTGGCCCTGATGGCCCTGGGATTCGCCCTGGTTTACGGCATCAGCCGTTTGCCCAACTTTGCCCACGGCGCTCTGTACGTGGTTACCGGGTTTCTCACCTGGAGCCTGTTCAAGGGGGCGGGGCTGAACTATGCCTTGAGCATTCTGCTGGCCATGCTGTCCACAGGGGTGATCGGGGCGATCATATACCGGTTTTTCCTCATTCGTGTGCGGGGCATGGCCATCTCGGAGATCATCGCATCGTACGCCATAGGGTTGGCCATCCTGGAGGGGTTCCGCTGGGGAGGTTTCAAGGGCATGACTTACACCCTCCCGCCCTTTGTGGAGGGCAGTGTGATCCTGGCCGGTATTCCGGTGGACTACCACCGTCTGCTGGTGGTGGCCATAGGGTTCGGCGTGGTGGGGTTCTTGTGGGCCTTCACCCATTTCACGCGCATCGGTCTGGCCCTTCGCGGCATGGCACAGGACGAGCGTGCCGCTCTGATGCTGGGCATCGACTCGGACCTCATGGCCGTGGTGGCCATGGCGTTCGGGTCCATGCTGGCCGGGCTTTCCGCGGTGGTGCTCCTGCCCTTGGGAAACATCGTGGTGGAGAAGGGCTACGATGTCCTCATCCAGGCCATCGCGGTGTGTATCGTGGGCGGGCTGGGCAGTTGGGCCGGTGCGGTGGCGGCGGCCTTCATCATCGGATTCGCCCAGATTATGACCGTGGTCTGGTGGGGGGCCCATTTCCAGATGGTGGTGGCGCTTCTAGCGATTATTTTCACCCTGATCCTGCGACCGTCCGGACTGTTCGGGCGCCAGAAGGAGCTGGAAGAGAGGGTGTGAGCCTTGAGCGATGAACAGCGACGCAAGGAGCGGCTGGACCGGGGGATCAAGGTCCGCTCCGACAGCCTGTACGCCGTGATGAGCTGGCGGGAACTGACCTATCTCACGGCTCCGCGTTTCCTCCTCATTGCCGGCATTCTGTCCATGCCTTTTCTCATGCCCAGCATGTACTGGCAGCGGGTTGTTTCGGTGGTCTGCATTTACGCGCTTCTCGCAATGAGCTTCGACCTGCTGGCCCATTACGTGGGCCTGGTGAGCCTGGGCGGGGCCTTTTTCATCGGCACGGGTGGGTACATCTCCGCTATGTTGAACACGTCCCTGGGGATCCCCCCGCTTCTGGCCATCCCGGCGGCGGCGCTTCTGGGGGGCGTGATCTGCACCATACTGCTCCTGCCATGCCTGCCTTTGCGAGGGGTTTACTTCGCCATAGTGACCCTCATGTACCCCCTGTTCCTGGCCCGGGTCATCGAGGCCTTTGACATTTTCGGGGGCACGGACGGCATCATGGGGGTGGAGAGTTTTCCCGGCCAATGGGTGGAGCAGTACTTTGTGATCTCCATGGTGCTCCTGTTCCTCTTCGGCCTGCGCCGTCTGGTGAACACGGATCTGGGGCTCGTGCTTCGTGCGGTCAAGGACAACGATCAGGCCGTGAAGGCCTCGGGCATGAGCATCAGCATGTTCAAGGGCCTGGCCGTGTTCATCGCATCGGCCATCGGGTGTCTGGCCGGGGCGTGCATCGTCCACATCTATATGTGGGGCGGGATCTCTCTGTTCGCCCTGGACTTCTCCATCCTGCCCATCGCCGCCACGGTCATAGGGGGAAGCGGGACCCTGGTGGGCCCGGTGCTCGGGTGTTTCATCCTGGTTCCCATCTCCGAGGCCCTTCGGGAGTTCGGCACCCTGCGTATCGTATGCTACTCCATCATTCTCATGGCCTTTGTGGTGTTTCAAAGCGAGGGCATCATGAACTACGGACAGCGCAAGTACCATCAGTTCGAAAGGTGGGTGAAGGTATGAGCGGGGAGCCTATTCTGCAGGTCCGGGAGGTGACCAAGGCCTTCGGCGGCATCCTGGCTTTGAACCGCGTGAGCTTTGATGTGAAGCAGGGAGAAGTTCTGGGCATCATCGGTCCCAACGGCTCGGGCAAGACCACCGTGGTGAACTGCATCACCGGCTTCATCAGGATGAGCTCAGGCCGGGTCTTTTTTAGAGAAAAGGAAATAACCGGCAAGCCTCCTCACAAGATCGCGGACATGGGGATCACGCGCACCTTTCAGATCATGCGGCCCTACTACAGCCTGCCGGCCTTCAAGAACCTCGTGATTCCGCTTTTTTCCCCCCGGGCGCGAAGGACTGGAGGGTGGCGGGGCGGCGGGCGGCTCGGGGACCGGGACACGGTGGGGATAGACATTCTGGAGGAGATCGGGTTCGAGCGGGACTCTTTCGTGCCTTACAAGCCGGCCTCCACGCTTCCCACCGGCTACCTCAAGCGGTTGGAGCTGGCCCGGTGCCTGGCCCTTCAGCCCGAGGTGATCCTTTGCGACGAGGTGTTCTCCGGCCTGAGCATGAGCGAGATCGCCAGCATGCTGCCCTTGATCGAACGTTTTCAGATGGAGGGAATCACCGTGGTGATGATCGAGCACCGGTTACGGGAGCTCTTTCGGGTGGCCGGTCGTATCGTGGTGCTGAACTTCGGAGAGAAGCTCATGGAGGGGACCCCCGAGGAGGTCATGTCGGACGAGAAGGTGAGAGAGGCGTACTTCGGGTCCGAGGAGGTGGAGGAGGTCATGACCTATGCTTGAGGCCGCGGACCTTATGGTTTTCTATGAGAACATGCTGGCGCTCAACAATGTGAGCATCCAGTGCGATGAGAATCGCATCATCGGCGTGTTCGGCGCAAACAGCGCGGGCAAGTCCACCCTCATGTACACCCTGTCCGGCATTATGGAGGACATCCGGAAGAAGGAAGAAATGGCCGGTGGAGAGCGGATCACCGTGCTGGGCAAAATCCATTATATGGGGCGGGATATCACACACCTCAAGCCCAGCAAGCGGGCCCGGCTGGGAATCGTGCTTTGCCCGGAGCGACGGCGCATATTCAACGAGAGCAGCGTGATGGAAAACCTGCGCATAGGAGGCTACCTGGCCTCGGCCCGCCAGGCCAAGGAAAGCCTGGATTACGTGTTCCACCTGTTCCCGGCCCTGGAGAATCTCAAGGGCCGCGTGGGGGGATTCCTGAGCGGGGGTGAGCAGCAGATGCTGGCCATCGGGCGGGCCCTCATGGCCCAGCCTCAGCTGCTCTTGTTGGATGAGCCCCTTATGGGCCTGAGCCCCCTCATTCAGTCGGTGCTCGTGCGCTCGACCCGGGAGATTCGAAACCAGACCGGCATATCCATTCTTGTGACCGAGCAGTACGCCCGGCCCGTGATTCCCATAGTGGATTACGCCTTCATTCTGGAGAACGGCACGGCCGTGCTCGAAGGCTCCCGCCAGGAGATGCTCGACAACCCGGATGTGCGTTCGGCCTATTTCGGGATGGAGGAATAGGCGGGTAAGAGCTGAAGGGTAATAGTGGTCTGCGTGTTATGAATCACAAAGTGGGCGATCACTGAAGGGGGTCAGGCGGGAAGCATTATGGCGGAGGGATTTATCGAGCAGGAGCAGGGCGGCGCATGAAGATCTCCGAGCAAGAACTGGAAAAGGAACTCACCTTCACGCGGTTCGACCGCATGAGCGAGAAATATCCGGACCGTCCTGCGGTGGTCTATCTGGGAACCACCTTCTCCTATAAGCGGCTTCGGGAGCTGAGCGAACGGTTCGCCGGATCCCTGGTCGACCTGGGCGTGGGCAAGGGCGATCGGGTCATGGTCTACACACCCAATTGCATCCAGTGGCTCATCGCCTTTCTGGCGATTCAACGTATGGGGGCGGTCATCGTTCCGGTTTCTCCCATCTACACATCCTTCGAGATCGAGTACATGCTCAAGGATTCAGGGGCGGAGACCGTGATCTGCCAGGACACGAACTTCTGTTACGTCCAGGAGGTCTTTGCCACCACCTCTCTCAAGCGGGCCGTCGTCACCAACCTGGCTGACCTGATTTCGCCCTGGAAACGTGCGCTGGGCTTCTTGTTCGACCGCATTCCCGGCGGTAAGGTGGAGCACGACGACCGGGTGCTGCGGTTTCGATCGCTACTCGATCACGCCCCCTATAGAGAGACACCCGACCTGGATCCCTGGAAGGATCTCTCCTACATCCTGTACACGGGAGGTACCACGGGTTTTCCCAAGGGCGTCCCCGGAAACCACATCGGCATGACCTCCTACGTGAACGACGTGACCGAGGACGTGGCCGGGGATCACCTTCTGGAGGGTGGGGACGTTTATGTGGCGGTCAATCCCCTGTTTCACATCATGGCCCTGGGCCTGTGCATGGCCGTGGGGCTCAACAAAGGCAACTGCACCCTGCTCATGCCCGTTCCCCAGGTGGATGCCATTCTGGAGACCATTGAGCGATATCAGGCCCGATGGATGCTGGGTGTGCCGGCCCTCTACCGCATGATCCTGGAGAACGATCGACTGGACCGCTACGATCTGGGATCCCTGGTCTACTGCTATTGCGGAGGAGACGTTCTTCCGGTGGAGGTCTTCAAGAGGTGGAAAGAACGCTTCGGTGTGCCCATTTACCAGGTGTACGGATCCACCGAAGCCGGGCATGTCACCTACAGCCTGATCGACGGTGATCCCAAGCCCACCACCATCGGGGTTCCGCTGGCAAGCCGGGAGTGTATAGTGGCGGATGCGGAAACACTGAAGCCTGTTGCCGAGGGGGAAAGCGGGGAGCTGATGGTGACCTCGCCTTATACTCTCAAAAAATACTTGAATAAGCCCGAGGAAACCGCTCATTCCTATGTGAATATTCAGGGCAAGACTTTCTACCGCATGGGGGATTTCGTCAAGCGCGACGAGGACGGCCAGTTCGTGTATGTGGAGCGCTCGGCGGACATCATCAAACACAAGGGATACCGGGTATCGGCCTCCGAGGTGGAAGCCGTGCTGCAGGACCACCCCACGGTGATCGGGGCCTGTGTGGTGGGTATTCCGGATCGAAAGGTGGGGGAACGCATCAAGGCCATCGTGGTGCTCAAAGAGGACGCCCGCGGTGTGGGCGGCGCCGATCTCACCCGGTGGTGCCGGGAACGGCTTGCACCTTACAAGGTTCCGGGATATATTGAGTTCCGGGACATGCTGCCAAAGAGCAAAGTGGGAAAGCTCCTGCGCCGGGAGATTCGGGACGAGGAGCGGCGGCGCATGGCCGGCGGTCCGAAGAACAAGCCGTAGAGAATTCGAAGAATTCGGGGGACACCATACTTAATTCATAGAGACGCAACATGGGGATGAGACTTCGCCTCGCCTGTGAATTAAGTATGGTGTCCCCCGAATTGTTGTCCCCCGAATTGTAAATCAAGCGACATTAGAGGAGAATGGCAAATGGCGGAGAGCATACTGAACGGGAAGCGCATCCTCGCCGTGGACGATGAGCCCGACGTCCTGGACACCCTGGAGGAGATGCTGGAGGACTACGAGGGCCTGACCTTTGACCGGGCCACGGACTACGAAACCGGGTACCAGCTGTTACGGTCCTGGACCTATGACGCGGTGATTCTGGACATCATGGGGGTTAGGGGGTTCGATCTCCTGAACGCGGCCGTTCACCTGGGATTCCCCGCCATCATGCTCACGGCGCACGCGGTGAATGTGGAAGCGCTCAGGAAATCCGTGGAGCTGGGGGCCCGGGCCTATCTGCCCAAGGAGCGCATGGCAGAGGTCGTGCCGTTTTTGGAAGACGTGCTCAACCTGAGCCGAGGGGCGGTTTGGCGGCGCGTGTTCCGACGGCTGGGCGGGTTCTTCGACGCCACGTTCGGCCACGGATGGCAGAAGAACGAAATGGAGTTCTGGGGGCAGGTTCAGGAAGGCCGTTACGAACCCGTGATTCTCAAGACGTGAACCCGGCTGTCGGGTTTATGGAACTTCGTCCTTGGATTCCTGCGGAACCCGGTTGGACGGGCACTCGGTGAACGTGCACCGAATACATTCGTGACGCCGTACGGAAAACAGAAACACGGCCAGGGACAGGATGTATACCGTGAGAAGCGCCGGCCGCTCCAGCAGCCCCGGCAAGGGGAGGAGCAGAAAAAGAACCGCTCCAGCGGCCACGGTGACCGCCTTTTCCCACATCTTCAAGGGTCCGGGGCGTTCCTGAAACAGCTTGGGAATTCCCCACAAGAACATGCATCGAAGCGTCCTGGAGCCGGTCGTGTAGTGCGGGCAGTGGGAGCAGAAGACCCGCATGACGAGAAGACCAAGCCCTGCAGCTGCAATCATATAGAGGATGAACCACGCAGGGGAGGCCTGAAACATGGCGATCGCCGCTGTGACCAGGGGAACCGAGAGCACGAGGACCCAGTAGAGAAAGTCTACTAAGGTGTGCTTTTCCTTCAGCGGTGTTTGATGGTGTTCCATGTAATTCTCCTCTTTTGAAAGGTTTTTCCTAAAGGAGCTTTTAATGTGCATGATTCGAAGAAGCCTGTCAAGCCGGTGAGGCAGGCCATGGTGTCGCTGGTTTCCATCCAGAAAGGGTCTTTTTTGAATTGGAGACTTAGCAGTGCGCAAAATTCGTTTATGGATGGGCACCAGCCGGCTCCGCGGCTCCCGGCATGGTTCACTCCCCTGAACAGGCTTTACCCGGCCGGCCGATTCCGGCGGGTTTCAAGAAACGGTCTCGAAGCGGTTCTTCTCCACGTTCTTGCGGGCATGTTCCGGAATGAAGATCCGGCCGTGCATGGCGATGTACACACCTTCGGGCAGGAGTTGGGCTGCCGTGACCGCGGTGGCGATGTTGAACACCGCGTCTGTAAAGCGAAACCGTGCAGGCTGCATGGCCCCTGTGAGCACGATGGTTTTCCCTTCGGCCTCGCGTAGGACCTTGCCCGTCTCTATCATGGTGTCCGTACCGTGGGTTACCACAAACCGGCGTTCCGGATGCCTTTGAACCGTCTTCAGGATGAGACGCCGGTCCGCGTAGGTCATCTCCAGGCTGTCCTTGCGCATCAGAGAGACGATTTCAAAGCCCAGCGTGACATTAGCCTCTCGAAGGACCTCGGTGATCTGCGGATCCCCGACCTCGAAACGGCTCTTGCGGTCGAAGTAGATCTTGTCTATGGTGCCGCCGGTCGTGATGAGGACGAGTTTCATGGTTTGAAGGTGGTTTTCCTTGCCTGACAAGGATAAAGGATTAATCCGTGTTCTCGGGACTTCGAAGCGCCCCGCTCAAAATCGTCTCACGGTAGCGCTGATATAGGAAAGAGGCCTTGTCCCGCGCATTGTCATAGAAAACCGTGATCCTGGGGGGAAGTGGGGTCTGTGGAGACGAGCCCACCAGACGAACCTGCTCCTGGATGAGCCGATTGAGCCTGGCCACTTCCCGGTGATGGGTCAAGGGGGTTCGGGCGAGGATCTCCTCTATATCCTGATTCACTCGATTCATTCGGCGAACGAGTTCCTGGACACGAAGGATCTCCGGATTCTCTTCGGTTATCCCCTTTTCATTCATGTTCGCCTGTCTTGTTTACGCCTCCATTCAACGCTTTTGCCCCCTAGTAACGTAAAGGCCGGGCGTTGTCAAGGACGCCTACCCAAAGAGTCTGCAGAGGTTGGGACCGCCGAAAAGGCAGGCCAGGGCCCTAATAGGGGTACCCAAGAGCCGTCCGAGGATGTTCAAATGGGCATACTGGTCCGCGAGGATCACGCCGATGAGAATCAGAGGAGCGTACCGGCCTAATCGGCGAAAGGTCACGGCGGCGTTGTAGGGGAGGAGGTTTTCCAGGACGTGCGAGCCGTCCAGGGGCGGTATGGGAAGCAGGTTGAATACCCCCAGGCCGATGTTGAGTAGAATCATGTCGATCAGCACAAGAATGTACAGGTCCGAGGGAAGCAGGAGATGGCGGAAGAAGAGCCCGGCCACGAATGCAGCCGCCAGGTTGGCCATGGGACCGCTCAGGGACATGATAATGGTATCCCGCTTGGGGTTCTTGAAATAGCGGACATCCACGGGCACGGGCTTGGCCCAACCGAACCTGAACAGGAGGAGGCAGAGCGCCCCCAGGGGATCGACGTGGGGAAGGGGGTTCAGAGTGAGCCGCCCTGCGTCCCGCGCCGTGGGGTCGCCCAGGGAAAGGGCGGCCTTTCCGTGAGAGTACTCATGAATGGTAACGGCGAACAGGAGCACCGGTATACGAATGATCCACTCAATCATGGCAAAAGAACTTCGCAGATGGATTAGAGTCGCACTAGGAGGCCGGGTGTGGATTATCCACACCCGGCCCCAAAGGTTCAAAAGGAAACGGAGTCTATCAGTTCGCACCGGAGTGCGCAAGGAACAAAAGCGCCAACAATGACCTTGCATTGATATGTGAATTGCTTCATAATTCGGTATAGACGATTCATTGGCGCGCCTCGATGATGGTGGCTCTAAGACGAGACCTGACGGGGCGGCCCTTTTCAGAGAACGAACACCTTCGGTAAAGTCCGGAGGGGTTGGCGGGATGTGCATTGGATCCTGCGACAAATCGAGGAGTAAGATATGGCAACGAGAAGAGCGGATTTTGCCGGAACCTGGTACCCGGCCGGCCGCTCTGACTGCCTTCGGGTGATCGAGGAGTTCGCGGCCAAGTCGCAGCCCTGCCCGAACGGCGGAACCAGGCGCGTCGGCGGGATTGTGCCGCATGCGGGGTGGGTGTTCAGCGGGCAGACGGCCTGCAACGTGTTTCAGTGCCTGCAGGGGGACTCTGATCCGGATACCGTTGTCCTGTTTGGTCGCCACCTGCCTCCGGGGGGCAGCAACTACATCATGAAGGAAGGGGCGTGGGAGACACCCCTGGGCGACTTGGAGATCGATGAAGAGATGGCTTCCCTGCTCGCCGTGGAGTTTGCTTTCGAGGTGGAAACCGCTCAACGTTATGGGCAGGACAATACCATTGAGCTTCAACTTCCGTTTGTCCGCTATTTTTTTCCGAAGGCCCGGATCATTCCCATGGGTGTCCCACCCGCTCCTGAATCTCTGGCCATCGGCCGGCGGACCGCGGAACTGGCCGGGTCACTGGAAAGGCGTATCCTCGTGGTGGGGTCCACGGACCTTACGCACTACGGTCCGAGCTATGGATTCGCACCCCAGGGTGTCGGGGATCAGGCGGTGGACTGGGTCAGGAACAAGAACGACAAGGCCGTCATTGATCGCATGCTGGCCCTGGACGGAGAGGGAGTGATTTCCGAGGGTTTGCAGAATCAGAACGCCTGCTGCGCCGGAGCTGCGGGCGCGGCCATGACAGCGGCTCGAGAATTGGGCGCCGGGCAAGGGGTGGAGCTGGTTTACGCGATGAGCTACGATATGCGCCCCGATACGAGCTTCGTGGGATACGTGGGTATCCTTTTTTGATTTCTTTGAAATCCGCATCGGGCGGCTGTACAAGGCATGGAGGAAACCGGCTGTCGTCCGATGCGCCCCCAATCGAGCCCTCTCTTCGGGTTTATGAAGGGAGCGGCTTCCTGTAATCAGGTGTGGATGGGCGGTACGGGGGATCGCAATTCGAAAGCTGATGGATATGTCCCCTGTAAGGCTTTTCAGAAGGATGTTCGCGAAAACGATACCTGTGCTCCAGAACGGCGCAAAGGCATCGGTCTTTTCCGGGAGCGGGTCTCCCGGAGCACAAGGGCATGACATGGGGAAAGAGAGAATCAAGTTCGACCTCTTCATTCACGATTTGAAAGTGCCTCTGGCTGTGATCGAGGCGGGCGTGCTGTCGCTGTTGGAGCGGGAGGAAAAGTACGGAGGCCTTACAGAGAAGCAGAAGAAGGTGCTTAGCCGGGTCCTTCGAAACACCAAGGTAACCAAATCCCTGGTCAATGACGCCATGGAAATCGGACGCTCGAATCAGGGGATCATTTACAAGGAGTGCTTTCGGGTTTCGGAGTTCATAGAGCAGGCCCTGGTGGAGATCTTTGATCTGGCGGATCGGAAAACGGCCGACTGCATTCGTGACTGCGAATCCCTCGGCAGCCTCAAGAACACCTTGGAGAGCAGGGGGATCATTCTGTGTATCGATGAGAATCTCTGGAACGCCGATTTGAATCTCGATGAGACCAAGATGAAGCAGATTCTGCGCAATTTATTGAACAATGCCCTGAAGTACCGGCGGGAGCGCGTTGAGGTGCGCGTGGAGAAAGGTGACGAAAGCCTTGCCATCACGGTGAGCGACGACGGGCAGGGGATTCCGCAGAGTTATCACAAGCAGATTTTCGAGTGCTATTTCCAGATGGACATGCAAGAACAGCACTGCGTTAGAGGACACGGACTAGGTCTGGCGGGTGTTTCGGTGCTTGTCGAGGATATGCAGGGAAGGCTTTCACTAAAGAGCGATTCAGGCAAAGGGGCCACCTTCGTTGTGGAGGTGCCCCTGTAGGGCTTTCTTTCCGCGGGTCTCCGGATAAAAGAGCCCTCTCTACATCATGTTTTCGAGCTCTTCCTTTTTGCTGACGAACTTTTGATCGAAGTCCTTCCAGAAATCCTGATCCTTTTGCCTCCACCCCTTTCCGAACTTCCTATCAAAAAAGGGCTTGAGCCGGCTGTACCAACGGATGTCGCGTCCCTCGCGGCCCCGCGCCGAGGCCTCGAGCGTCTCGGCTACATATGTTGGGATGTCGGAGATCTTGTCCTTGGGAACGTAAGACTGGGCGCCTTCCTTGAGAGATTTGACCAGGTTGTCCGGGCTGAGGGCGTGGGCCGTCAGCATCAGGCATGGGATTCCTTTTTTAGTGGCGATTTTTAGAAGGTCATACCCCTTAACGCCCATGATGTCCAGGATGGCGGCATCATAGGTGTTCTTGTCAAGGAACTTGCGAGCCGTATCAAAATCCGGGGCTGTATCGATTAGACAGGTGTCGAGCAACTCCTCGAGGGTTTCGAGGATATCGGGTTCGTCGTCCACGATAAGAATCCGTTTTCTTTCCAGGATGTCGTGATTCGGCATATCGCTCCTCCGGCTTGAATAGACCGCGCGCCCCCTTGCTTCCCTTTGCCAAGACCCATGTTGCGGAAGACAAACGCGTTCAATACTATCTCGACAGAAATTTGGAGTCAACACAATTATCGAAAGATTGATCATGAACAATGGAGAATAGGTTTCGAGCTTCGACCGATCCAAAGGACGAACCGGAGGATTCATGTGCCGCGCCGGATGAGCCAATGGGTCGCAAAGCGCAGGCAACAAGCTTATACTGGTTTTGCTGCACCGGGCGATGGGCGTTGACACCCGGTGGGGTGGTTGCTATGTTTTTAGAACCTGAATTGAGCGATTGTCGAGTTTGCCGAAGATGCAAGGAAGAGGGTGCTTCGCTATACTCTGGTATGCGAAGCACCTGATGACGCCGCAGATTCGGTAAAATCGGCAATCCCGAAGGGTTTTAAATTGCAGTTTTTTTCGAAGAAGCGCATGCATGCAAAAAGTGATGCTCAAACCGGCCTTTTTTAATGACAAGCCCTTGATATGTTATGTGTTTTTCGATAGACTGCAATTTGAAACGCTCAATTCAGGTTAGAATAAGACCATGACAAATTCGCAAGAGATTCAATCCAGCCCTTTTGCCGCCTCTCTTGGAACC
>CAZQCK010000072.1:14014-16885 GCA_964591925.1 uncultured Desulfobacterales bacterium | reverse complement strand
AGATGGCCTGAAGATGAGATGCAAGATGTTCAAGTTATTTTTGCCGGCCTCCTAAGGGCAAGAACCATGCCCTGATCGATGAAAGGAGAAACAATCCAGATGGCCTTTTCCAGTGTTCATGATGTGTTTTCCAGGATGCCCGAGGTCTTCAACCCCCATGCGGCGCAGGAACTGGATGCGGTTTTCCAGTTCGAAATCCACGGCGAGGGCGGAGGGACCTGGAACGTGGCCGTGCAGGAAGGGACCTGCTCCATTGAAGCAGGCGTTCATGACAACCCCCGGGTGACCATCACCATGTCTGCAGATGATTGGCTTGCACTGGTGAACCGCAGGCTCAACGGTGTTCAGGCCTTTATGACGGGAAAGCTCAAGGTGCGCGGTGATCTCATGCTCGCGCAGAGAATCTACGACATTTTCTCGTTCTGATTCACCAAAAACATCTGGTCGCCGGAAGATCCCATGCCGAGCCGGTACAACCGGGAGCACCTGGACACCTTCCGTCTGGTGCGAAGGTATCTGGCGGGGCTCTCCCAGGGGGAGGGCAGCCGCCTGCACGAGCGAGTCAGGCCCTATTCGGACTTCCGCAGGGAGGTCCGTTAACACGCTAAACGGAGAACACCCCATGACCCCTCCATTCGACCGCACTCACGTCGAGACCGTTCTGAGCCTGAAGCGAGAGCAACTCGGCCGGGGCTTGTCCTATGCGGAGAAAATCCTGTTTTTCCACCAGTCCGACGCCCAAAACTCCGGGATCCCCGTAAGGGGACAGCGACCGATCCGTCTTCTGCCGGACCGTGTGGCCCTGCAGGACGCCACAGCCCAGATGACCATGCTCCAATTCATACTGGCCGGACGTGACAAGACCGATGTTCCGGCCACGATTCACTGTGATCACCTGCTGCGGGCCTCGCAGGGAGAAGAGGCGGATCTGAAAGCGGCCCTCGACACCAACCATGACGTATACGCCTTCCTTTCGAGTGCTGCGGCCCGCTTCGGCCTCGGATTCTGGGGCCCAGGCTCCGGGATCATCCACCAGGTCCTGCTGGAGAATTACGCACTGCCGGGCGGGCTCATGATCGGCACGGACTCGCACACCCCCAACGCAGGCGGCCTGGGCATGATGGCCATCGGCGTGGGCGGGGCGGACGCAGCCGAAGCCATGGCCGGGCTCGCCTGGGAGACCACCGCCCCGCTTCTCGTGGGCGTCCGTCTCACCGGCCGGCTCGAGGGCTGGGCATCGGCCAAGGACGTTATACTGGAGATTCTCCACCGCCTGACGGTCAAAGGCGGAACGGGAAAGGTCCTCGAGTACTTCGGAGAGGGAGCCCGCAGCCTATCGGCCCCTGAGAAGGCCACCATTACGAACATGGGGGCGGAACTCGGCGCCACCTCCTCGGTATTTGTCTATGACCAAACCATGGATGCATACCTGAGGAATGTGGGGCGTCCCGAGGATGCAGATTGGGCGCGCTCTTTGAAGGATGTTCTCACCCAGGACCCGGTTTGCACCAAGGCCCCGGAAACCGTGTTCGACAAAATCATCGACCTGGACCTGAGCGGAATCCGCCCCGCCCATGCCGGGCCCTTCAGCCCGGACCGAGTGACGCCGGTTCGTGACTTCCGAGAAACCGTTTCGTCGGAAGACTGGGCCAGGCGCGTATCAGCCGTGCTACTGGGCTCCTGCACAAACAGCTCCTACGCCGATCTGTGCGCCGCAGCCCAGGTCCTGGAACAGGGCGCGGCCCACGGGATTCGGTCCCGGGTGCCGTTCCTGCTCTCCCCGGGCTCCCGGCAGACCTGGGAAACCATTCGTAGGGACGGGGTGCTTCAAGACCTGTTGAACGCGGGAACCACAGTGCTCACTGCCTCCTGCGGCCCCTGCATCGGCCAGTGGGATCGCCGGGACGTCCCCAAAGGGGTCCCCAACTGCCTGTTCACCACCTTCAACCGCAACTTCCGGGGACGAAACGACGCCAATCCCGAAACCCGTGCCTTTTTGACCTCACCCCCCATGGCCGCAGCACTCGCCCTCAGCATGGACCCGGGGTTTGATCCTGAAACCGACACCCTTCAGGGCGCGGACGGTGAACCCTTCTTCCTGTCCCCCCCGACGCCGCCCTCCCTTCCTCCAAACGGCCTGGTGCAGACGAGGGAGGCCTATGTGCCTCCTCCCGAGGACGGGCGCGACATCACCGTCCGGATCCCGCCCGGATCGGAACGCCTCGAGTTCCTTGAGCCCTTTCCCGCCTGGAACGGCCGGCCTTACGAGGACCTTCCCGTGCTCATCAAGACTCACGGCAAGACCACCACGGACCACATCTCCCCAGGCGGCTCCTGGCTGCGCTACCGGGGGCATCTGACAAATATCTCGCGCAACCTGCTTCAGGGGGCGGTAAACGCCTTCACCGAAGAGACGGGCCGAGGGACCAACGTCTTCACCGGCGAGAAGGGAGTGCCGATTCACGAGCTGGCTGAAGATTACCAGGACCGGGCCGGCGGTTCGGTCATCGTGGGGGACGAGAACTATGGTGAAGGCTCGAGCCGGGAGCACGCCGCCATGAGCCCCAGGTTTCTCGGGGTCAGGGTGGTGGCGGCCCGGTCCTTCGCCAGGATCCACGAGGCGAACCTCAAAAAGCAGGGGATTCTTCCTCTCACCTTTGAAGACCCCGCCGACTACGACCGAATTGAAAAAGACGACCGGCTGAGCTTTCCACCCCTCTCGGATCTGGAGCCCGAAGCGCCGGTCAAGGCCATGGTCCGCCGGCCGGACGGCGACACCTTTGATGTTAGGTTTTCACACACCTTGACTTCCGAGCAAATCGAATGGCTCCTGGCGGGCTCGGCCCTGAACACGGTGCGGGGACAGCAAGG
>CAZQCK010000072.1:0-13914 GCA_964591925.1 uncultured Desulfobacterales bacterium | reverse complement strand
AAATCTTGACGAATTCATAGGAACCGGATTTTCTCGCAAAGCGGCCTCACTTGTCTTTATCCAACAGCTCGGCGAACGGGTTGTTGAACGCAGCAGGTTTTCCGCCCTTGGATCTGCGATCAGACCGGCCTGCCTGTTTCGTTTTCCGAACCTGCCTTTTCGGTGCACCCTTTTCGGCAGGCCTTTTTCGATCCCTATCGGAGCGCATGGTGAGGGATATTCGGTTTCGGTCGAGATCCACACTCAGAACGCGCACCCTTACCCGCTGGTTCACCCGGACCACCTCGGCCGGGTCCTTAACGAACCGGTCGGCCAGCTCACTCACATGCACGAGCCCGTCCTGATGGACGCCCACATCCACAAACGCCCCAAAGGCGGTCACATTGGTCACCACCCCGGGCAGGGACATGCCCGCTTCCAGGTCGCCGATCTCCCGAATCCCCTCGGCAAAGGTCACGTTCTCCAGGCGCTCCCTGGGATCCCGCCCCGGTTTGGCCAGCTCTTCCAGAATGTCCTGGAGGGTGGGAAGCCCGACGCTCCCGGTGACGTAATCCTTCAACCGAATACGGTTTCGAAGGTCCTCCCGCTCCATGAGGTCCCCAACTGAACAGTCCAGGTCCCGGGCCATAGCCTCCACCACACTGTAAGACTCAGGGTGTACCGCGCTACCGTCCAGGGGGTTTTCCCCCTCTCGAATACGGAGGAATCCCGCTGCCTGCTCAAAGGCCTTGGGGCCGAGACGATGAACCTCCTTGAGTCTCTCGCGGGAACCAAAAGGCCCCTTTTCTGCGCGATGGGCCACAATATTCGCGGCCAGCTGAGGGCCCAGTCCCGAAACATAGGACAATAGCTGCTCGCTGGCCGTATTCACCTCCACGCCCACCGCGTTCACACAGCTCACAACCACGTCGTCCAGGCTGCGCTTGAGCGAAGTCTGGTTTACGTCGTGCTGGTACTGCCCCACCCCGATGGACTTGGGATCGATCTTCACGAGCTCGGCCAGGGGATCCATGAGCCGCCTTCCTATGGAGACCGCGCCCCGATAGGTCAAATCCAGATCAGGAAACTCTTTGCGCGCTGTTTCCGAGGCCGAGTAGATTGACGCCCCGCTCTCGTTCACGAGGATCACGGGAATGCCTTCGGGCAGGTCCAACCCGCGAACAAAGGTCTCGGTCTCGCGGCCTCCGGTCCCGTTTCCCACAGCCACCGCCTCCACCTCGTACTTTCGGCAAAGGCCCGCCAGAATTCCGCCCGCCTGCGCCTTTCGGGCCTCGGATCCGGAAAGGTAAACCGTTTCCACGGCCAGCAGCCCTCCCTGCCGATCCAGGCAGGCGGCCTTGCACCCCGTCCGAATGCCCGGGTCCACGGCCAGCACCCTCTTCGGGCCGAGTGGAGGGGCCAGAAGGAGCTCACGGAGGTTTCCCGCAAACACGCCAATGGCCGCCTGGTCCGCCTGTTTCTTGGTTTCCACGCGGATTTCGGTCTCCATGGCGTGGGACAGCAGGCGGCGGTAACCGTCTTGAACGGCCTCCCGGACCTGTTGAGAAACCGCACTGTCCCCTCGAACGAACAGCCCTTCCAGAAGCGAGAAGGCCCGATCCTCGGGCGGAGAGACCCGCAGGTCCAGAACGCCCTCACGTGCCCCCCTGCGCATGGCCAGCACCCTATGGGAGGGGGCCTTGGCCACGGCTTCTTCGAGATCGAAGTAGTCCCGGTACTTGGCCCCCTGCTCCTCCATTCCCGGCACCACCCGGACCCGGAACATCCCCTCCTCGGCAAAGAGCTTCCGCATGCGCTCCCGCGCCTCCGGGCTCTCGTTCACCCACTCGGCCATGATGTCACGGGCCCCGGCAAGGGCGTCGGTCACAGACTCGACTCCCTTGTCAGGGTCCAGGTAGGCCACGGCTTCCGTTTCCGGATCCAGGGAAGACGAATTTTGCTCGAAAAGAAGGGTTGCCGGCGGCTCCAGCCCCCTTTCTTTGGCCACGCTCCCCCGGGTGCGCCGCTTGGGCCGAAAGGGGAGGTAGAGATCTTCCAGGGCCGACAGGGTCTCGGCCCTTTGTATGCTCTGCTTGAGCTCATCCGTGAGCAGGTTCCGCTCGGTGAGGCTCTTCACAATGGCCTGCCTTCGCTGGTCCAGCTCCTGGAGCCGAGCCGCTCGGTCCCGGATGGTGGTTACGGCCACCTCATCCAGGCTGCCCGTGGCCTCCTTTCGATAGCGGGCGATAAAAGGTACGGTGGCCCCGTCCTTGAGGAGGCGACCCACCGCTTCCACCTGCCAGGGTTTCAGCTCGAGCTCGCCTGCAATGAGCGCTGCGTGTTGTTCTTCCATTTGGCCCCTGTCCAATCTTGACGAATTCGTAAAACCTGTATTCTTAATCAGGTGCCGTGCGTGAGTGGGGTGGTCCGGCCGCGTTTCCCGCCCATCATGCGGAAGGGCGAAGAATACATTCCGCCCGGCCCTTCGTCAACAAGGATGCACCAGCCAGGACCCACTAGGAATCCTTGCGTGTGGCGCCGTTGGAGGCGGCCGGGTTCACGCCGGCATCGAGCATCTTCTGAACGCCCTTGAAATACGGCAGGTAGGGCCGCATGTACTTGAACAGGATGCGGGTGAGAATGTACATAGGGATGAAAATGAAGGCGTAACCCACGCCGTTTTCAAATGCGAGGGAAAGGGGGGGTGCCACAAGGAAATCCACATCGGCGAAGCGGGAACCAAGCCATCCCATGGCAAAAGGCAGTGGCCATAGGATACCCGCACTGTAGGCCACCATGGTAAAAAACCTTTTTCCCCATGCATTCGTGGCCTCCTTGTTCAGCGCCTTGTAGCCCTCCTTGTCTCCGGAACGAAGGGCCGCCATGGACAGCCTCTCTTTTTCCGTCATCTCCCTAGTCATTTCATCCACATAGCGTTTGTTGATTTTCAATGCCAGGGAGACTGAAAGCTCACCAGTGACCACGCATAACATGGAAAGGTTGAAGGTCCCTATCATGAAATCGAGTATGGGAATGCCGGTCAGCCTGTAAAACGAGATCAGGAACAGGTCGGTGGCTGTATAGAGTGTGTGCAGAATGTTTTCCATGCCTGAAATTGACCGATTGTCGAGTCTGCCGAAGACGCAGAGATTTTCCGGCACAAACCAGGACCGGGAGACGGCCTGTACGGCCGTCCCCCGGTATTTTGTCAGGGCGAGCACCCCAAAACGGCGGTTTGGCAAAACCACCGGGCGGGCTTCACTTCAGGTTCCATGCACTCCCTTTGAAAAAAACAGGTTTTTTCATGATCGTTTGGGCCTAAAAAGGCCTTACAACATCGAAATCCCGAAAAAACCCCTCATGGTGTACCGAAGGCCGATGTACAGGGCCAAAACAATGAATATCCCTTTAAGGACCTTTTCCGGAATATACTTTCCAGTCCTGGGGCCTATCATGGATCCGACAAAAATACCGATCAGCTCAACTCCGATCATGGGCCAATAGACCATGACCCCTTTCAATACCATAAAATTGAAGATGGCGAAAATCATACCCATGAGAACGGACAGGGCCGAGGTGCCCGCCACCACGAACATGGGCAGACCCACCACGCTGGTCAGGAAGGGGACATAGAGAAAGCCTCCGCCGACCCCGATGAAGGAGGCCAGGGCAGAGATCAGAAAACCACCCACAAAGGCCCAGAAGGGGCTGAAGGTGAAGGTCTGGCCGAAAAAGGAAATCTCGGTTTTGACAAGGCTCCACTTAAGGGTGCTTACGCCCTGGTCTTGGATGGCGACCTTGGCCTTGGCGGCCTCCTCAAACGCCTTTGCAGCGGCCTTGGCCCTCTGCTTTTTGGCCTGGCCCCTGGGTGTCATTTCGTAGATCATGAACCCGCCGATGATAAAGACCACCAACCCGAACCACCCCTGGTACTGGGAGAAGGAGATCTTGCCGGCGGTGGTGAAGACCACGAGCAGGGTGGCCGCCAGTGCGCCCATGCCCAGAAAGAAACCCAAAGAGGCCACCAGCCGCTTTTGTTTCCAGTAGTTGAAGCTGGAGACCAGGGCGGAAAACCCCACCAGCCACTGGTTGGAGACCCGGACGCTGTCGGTGATGCCCTTGTTCAGATCCGGTGCCGTATCCTTGAAGGTCTTGGCATAGGCCCCCAATCCGAAGATGGTGATGTGGCCCACCCCGGCCATGATGCCGCCGAAGGCACCGACAGTGGAAAAGATCCACCCCACCCAGATGGCCCAGAGAAAGCCCACGATGGGATTGATATTAGGGGCACCGGGGATGCCCATAAACCCGGCTTCCGCCTCGGGATCTATTCGGCCTTGCCCTGTCCCTCGAGGGGCCTGGGCGATGGCCTCTTCCAGGTCGGCGGCATAGGTCGTGGTGGTCGCAATCAAGGGGACGGCGGCCAGGCAAAAAAAGAGCAGCAAAACGGACAAAAGCTTGTACTGGGTTTTCATGCGTATCCTCCACAAATTCTTGGAACCATTGGCAAAATACATATCAGCGCTTCTCCTTTTTGACAAATCCGTAAAACCCGTATTCTCGCGCAAAGGCGCCCAAGGAGGGCCAAGGAAAAACTTTTAATATCCACCAGTTGACTAGTTCGTAAAAACTGTATTCTCTCGCAAAGACGCCAAGACGCTAAGAAAAAAACCTATTGATATCAATCAGTTCACTTTGCGTCTTTGCGTCTTGGCGCGAAATTTTGATTTTTTACGAGTCCATCCCAGTTCCCTGTGCAAACTTTGCGTCTCGGCTTGGAATTTTGGCTTTCTGCGAGGTCATCATCTTTGTTTACCTTTTGTTCCTGAGGGGTGGAAGTATTTTAAAAAAAATCCAAAAAGGCAACAAAAAAATGTCCCTTCGAAAAATATTATGGAACGAGCCTAAGGCTGAATCGCACCCCTATTTTCAAAAGATGTTTTCTGTTGACAGCGTGCTGATCCATTCACTATAACCCAACCCGGTTCATAGAGGAGGTTATATTTTTTGGGGAATACTATTTTTTTGGTATGGATTACGAATTGCTTTAGTTGTAACGGATTTGACTTCATATAACATACTATAAAGCTAATATATAAACTCAATTGAAATAGTAGAGTTTGTCGAAGATCCAAAGGAAACTCTCGTTTGGGAATCGATTTATTGTTCCATATACCGGAGGAATAGGTGATGAAAAAGTCTTTTCAAACACTATGTTTTATGTGCTCCGTGCGTTGCCCGATCCAAGTGGAGGTGGAAGACGACCAGGTGGTCAGCATTCGGGGCAACCCACATGTACCGGCCATGAACGGCGGCGTATGTCCCAAGGCCGCGGCAGCGATCGCCGGGTTGAATGATACCCAGAGGGTCCAGTCCCCCCTGATACGCACAGGCGAGCGGGGGTCGGGGCAATGGAAACGGGTGAACTGGAAAGAGGCCCTGGATTACACGGCCGATCGATGCAAGGACATCTTCGACAAGTATGGGGCCAAGAGCTCAGTGTACTGCGAACGGGCCAATCTGATATCCGATATCTCCAAGTCTTTTCAGAAGGCCATCGGCTCTCCTAACCACTTCACCCATGACACGGTCTGCAAGGGTTCCATCAATACGGCCTGCCGCTCCATCATCGGGTACACCGACGGCCAGATCAACGCCGACTGGGCCAACGCCGGGCACGTGGTCCTCTATGGCCGCAATGTGTTCGAATCCATCGAAGTCAAGGCCATGAACAGCCTCATTTCGGCCATGGAAAAGGGTGCGAAGGTGACCTACATCGACCCGCGGGTCACCATCACGGCGGCCAAGGCAACCGATTACAAAATGATCCGTCCGGGCGGGGACCTGGCGCTCAACTACGCCTTGATCCACACCATCATACAGGAAAAGCTCTACGACATCCCCTATGTGGAACGCTGGGTGGAGGGGTTTCAGGAGCTGTGCAACTTCGTCGATCCCTACACTCCGGAATGGGCCGAGCCGGAAACCGGGATTCCCGCCGCCGAGATCGTCAGACTGGCCCGGGAAGTCAGCAAGGTCAAGCCGGCGGTGGTGTTTCACTACGGGTATCGGGGCTCGCACCATCCCACAGAGACCTATTTCCGGCGCTCCATCATGATCCTCAACGCCCTTATGGGCAGTATCGAGAGCCCGGGAGGAGTCTTTATCAAAAAGGGACTCAAGGACGCGGGTTATTCAAACGATTTGCGAAAGTTTTCCTCCCAGGAGTTCCCGGAGATGGAGGACACGAGGCGTTTCGACGGGTGCGGCCAGGACTTGTTCCCCATCGCCGATCCGTCCCATGGCGTGGGCTTCATGTTCCCCCACGCGGTTCTCCAAGAAGAACCCTATCCGATCAAGGTGGTATTCGCCTTCCGTTACGACCCCTTGATGTCCAACCCGGACTACAACACCAATCTCAAGGCCTTACAAAAACTCGACCTTATCGTGGCCAGCGACGTCAACTTCGGTTCCACCACAGCCCTGGCGGATGTCATTCTTCCGGAATCCTTTTTTCTGGAGCGCTCCGACCCTCTACAGATGGGATCCAGCCTCAAGCCGGCCATCAACCGCCGCATCGCCTGCGTCCGGCCGCGCTACGATACCAAGCCCATGTGGTGGATCGTCAAGCAGTTGGCGGATCGTCTGGGGGTGGGACAGTACTTCCCCTATGAAACCGCCGAGGATATCTGGAACTACCAGTTGGCCGACCTGGATATAGACATCGAGGATTTCGATGCCACGGGCTCCGTCTCTCTGAGCGACAAGGCCATCTGGTGGGACCGCCGGGACGGAATCAACTTCAAGACCCCTTCGGGCAAGATCGAGTTCGTCTCGAATCTCATGGAAAGCCACGGGATACCCTCGCTGCCGGCTTATGAGACACTGGACACGGAGAAAGGGGCCTTCCGCCTTATGTGCGGGCGCTGTGTGGCACACACCAACGTCATGACCCAGAACAACCTCTATCTCAATCATCTGGTCCCCGATAATCCGCTATGGATCAACGACAAGCGGGCCAGGGAATTGGGAATCGCCGACAACGACGCCATCGAGGTGGAATCCCGGGCCGGCAAGGCCGGCATGAGGGCCTTTGTCACGGACATGATCCATCCCGAAGCCGCCTTTATGCTTCACGGTTTCGGACACAGAGAAGTCGAAAGCAAGCGCAGTTACAAAAAGGGGGCGCCGGATGCGCTTTTCCAGTCCCGACTTTACGACAAGGTCGGCGGCAGTCCGGCCCTGGACCACAGTTGGATTACAGTCAAGAAAATTTGAAAACACACCCCTCTTGGAGGTATTGAATCTATGGGCGATTACATCATCACCACGAATCCCGACCGCTGCATCGCCTGCCATGCCTGCGAAATTGCATGTCAATCCGAAAACAAGGTACCTCTGGACGCCACCTTGGGCAAGATCGTCGTGCTGGGGCCCAAAATGGTCGACCAGGTCCCCAGGATGACCTCCGTATTCGTCCCCTGTTTCCACTGCGAAAAGGCCTGGTGCATGGAGGCCTGCCCTACGGAGGCCATCCGCCGAAGGGAAAAGGACGGTCTCATTTATATCCTGGAAAACCTGTGTGTGGGCTGCAAGGCCTGCATTATGGCCTGCCCGTGGCACATTCCTCAGTGGCATTCGGAAGCCGGCAAGGTGGTCAAGTGCGACCTGTGCATGGACAGAATCGACGCAGGCAAAGAGCCGGTGTGTGTATCCGTGTGCCCCACCAACGCACTGCAATTCGGCACACCCGAGTCGCTTTCCAACAGTACCCGGGAGGCCTACGGGCAAGGGTTGCTCGAAAAAAATCTCTCAGCGGCATAGGTCGAAGCGATGAACACTCAACCGGCGACCTTTCCCAAGGGCGGGGTCCATCCCGAAGAAAACAAGTTCTTCACCGACGCCTTGCCCATTGAAACCATGCCTTATCCATCCAGGGTGTCTCTGTTTCTCAAGCAGCACGTCGGGGCCCCCTGCGAGGTGTCGGTGCCGCACCGGGACGAACCCGTGGTGGACGATGAGGCGCTCTTTGCCAGAGGGCATGCGGGTGTATTTCGACTCCTGGTGGACAAAAAAGAGCGGGTTCGAGAAGGCGATCGAGTCGGTGAGATCGGCAGCGGCCTGGGGGCCGTGCTGCACGCCAGTGTGAGCGGAATGATCGACGGGGTTCAAAACGCCCTTCATCCTCAAACCGGCAAGGCGCCGGCCCTCGTCATACATACGGATCCGGAGGCCGACGCCTTGCGCCCCGTTTACAATCATGTGGACTGGCGAGGATTTTCAAGGGAAGAGCTTCGCGAGCGCGTCGCAGCCGCCGGTATCGTGGGCCTCGGCGGGGCGGGTTTTCCAACCGACGTCAAGCTGAATGTCAAACCGGGCGTCACACTGGACACCCTCATCCTGAACGGGGCCGAGTGCGAGCCTTACATTACCTGTGATCATCGCGTGATGGTGGAGTATGCGCGGGAGATCATAGAAGGGGCCAAGATACTGCTGACAATCCTGGGGATCACTTACTGCGTCATCGGGGTGGAGAACAACAAGCAGGACGCCATTGCGGCCTTGAACCACGCCGTGGAGCGCTCCGATCAGAACGACGGTCTCAAGGTGGAGGTCAAGCCCCTGGCGGTCAAGTATCCCCAGGGCTCGGCCGACCAGATCATGCAGAGCGTCACCGGCCGTGTCCGGCCGTCGGGGCTGCGTTCCTCGAGCATCGGGATCATCGTGCAGAACGTCTACACCACCAAGACGGTTTACGATGCCGTGGCCCTGGGAAAGCCCCTTGTGGAGCGGGTGATTACGATCACGGGACGGGGGATCGCCCGGCAGGCCAATCTGTGCGTCAAGATCGGGACCCCTGTCTCTGAAATCGTCGATTACCTGGGAGGAACCACCGGGGATCTGTGCAAGGTGGTGGTCGGCGGACCCATGATGGGTTTTGCCGTGTCCGACCTGGACGTGCCCATCACCAAGACCACGCCCGGGGTTCTTTTTCTCACCTCCTGCGAGGTGGACGCCCAGGCATACGGTCCGTGCATTCGGTGCGGTTTTTGTCTGGATGCCTGCCCCATGGGACTGGAGCCGAACATCATCGGCTTATACGTCGAGGCGGGCAAGGGCGCCGAGACCGAGCCTTTCGGGCTGCTTGACGATTGCTTCGAGTGCGGCAGCTGTGCCTATGCCTGCCCGGCCAAGCGGCCCCTGGTGCAGTTCATCCGTCTGGCCAGGCTGGAAATCGACCAGGCCCGGAAACTCCGAGAGGCTCGAGAACAGAAACGAAAAGCGGAACAATGATGTCAAACCGTACTCGCGGCACAATCGACCAGCCACGCCCGGAGTCCCCCTCCCATCGCCTGATGGTGTCGGTTTCACCCCACATAAGAACCGATACGACCGTGGACCGGATTATGTGGACCGTGGTCGCCTGCCTGATGCCGCCTCTCGTCCTGTCGGTGTTCGTCTTCGGCTTTCAAACCCTGATCATCACCGCGGTGAGCGTGATCAGTTGCGTGGCCACAGAGGGGATTTCTCAAAAACTCCTGGGCCGGCCCATCACGGTCAGGGACGGAAGTGCGGTGATCACCGGCGTCTTGCTGGCCTACGTGATCCCCCCCGGGGTGCCTCTGTGGATGCCGGTCTTCGGGGCGGTCATGGCCATATTCGTCACCAAGGTCATCATGGGGGGTCTCGGCTTCAACATATTCAACCCCGCCCTGATCGGCCGGGCCTTTCTGGTGGCCACCTACCCGGTGGCCATGACCACGGCATGGCTGGAGCCCATACGTGACCGGGGCATTTTCAGATACATGGACTCCGGCGTGGACGCAGTGTCTTCGGCCACGCCGCTGTATGTACTGAAACATTACGGCATGGCGGCCATGCTGGAGCAATTCGGATCCCGGGCGTCGGTGTACACGGATTTTTTCATAGGTGTGATGCCCGGATGCATAGGCGAGACATCGGCCCTGCTGCTTCTGCTGGGAGGGCTGTATCTGATCTACAAGCGTTATATCAACTGGCACACCCCGGTGTCCGTCCTGGTCACCACAGGCGTCTTGACCTGGGCCTTCGGGGGAGAACGGTTGTTTACCGGGGATCCGCTCGTTGCAGTCCTTTCCGGCGGCCTGATTCTCGGCGCCTTCTTCATGGCCACCGATTACGTGACCTCCCCTAATCAGCGTTCAGGACAGATCGTCTTCGGCATCGGCGTGGGGGCGTTGACCGTCCTGATCCGCCTCAAGGGCGGCTATCCGGAAGGGGTCTGCTATGCCATTCTTCTGATGAACCCCTTGACACCGGCTCTGGATCAATGGTTCAGGCCTAAGAGGTTTTCCCGGGGGGCGGCCCCATGAGAGAGATCATCAGAATCACCATCGCCCTCACGCTGTCATGCCTTCTGGCCGGCCTGGTGATCGGCATTACATTCATGTTCACCGCCAAGGCCAAACAGCGAAACGAGCACCTCCATGTGCAGCAGACCATGCTGGGGCTGCTGGGATACGGTACGCATCGACCCGCGCCTCCGGAACTCAGGCTGCATCAGATCCACCGCTACATCGTAAAGAGCGGCGACACCATGCGCGTGGGTTATATGGTTCCGGTGCAGAAAGGTTCAGAAGAGGGGGTGGAGTTTGTCGTGATCGACCTGAAGGGGCGATTTATCGAGAGCCACGATCTTGAGCCGGCTCCTGAAGAGGCCCTGTCCGAAGAGGACCGTAAAAAGACGCTCGGCCGCGTTTTAAAGGCCTCCACCCGGTTCGAATTCGCCGACACCATGATCATTGCGTGCCTGGAAGAAGAGCGCACAGCCTACCTTCTGCCGGGTGAGTTTCCCGGGTTCAAGACCTTTATCAAGGCCATGGTCGCACTGGGCAAGGACTTTGAGCTTCTCGGCCTGGAGGTGATCGAGCACGAGGAAGACCCCGGTCTGGGAGGGGAAATCACCCAAGATTATTTCAAGAACCAGTTTGTGGGCAAGTCCTTTGAAAAAACCAAGGAACTCACTGTGGTCAAGGAGCCCCTCCCCGAGGAGTACGAGGTGTATCTGGAGACCATGGGCACTGATAAGAGCGGGCTGTCAAAACAGGAAATAGCCGAAATACAAAAGAATTATCAGGACAAGGACATCTATGCATTGACCGGCGCCACCATTTCCAGCGCCGCGGTGACCAACGGTGTGGTCGGCATGGTAAAAAAGTTCGCCTACCGGATTCGAATCCTGGACCAGGCCGTTGATACGGGAGATGTGCCGGTCCTGTTTTAACCCGAATCGTGATGAATTCGTTTGGGGATGAACACTGACCCATTTCCACAGAGGTGATATTCCGTGGCAGCAACCACCAAAACCAATACGCAACTCGTAGTCAACGGCCTGCTGAATGAAAACCCCATTTTCCGTCTGGCTCTGAGCATGTGCCCCGCCGTGGGGATCAGCACGACAGTGGCCAATGGATTGCTGCTCGGCGTGGCCGTGCTCTTTGTGCAGGTCTTTTCGAGCTGCACCATCGCATTGATCAAGGACCACATTCATCCCCGCATTCGAATTCCCACCTACACCCTGACCATTGCGACCTGGGTGACGGTGATCGACCTGGTCCTGGCGGCATTCTTGCCGGTGGCTTACAAGGCCATGGGGATCTTCGTGCGCCTGATCGTGGCCTTTGCCATAATCACCATGCGTCTGGAAGTCTTTGCCTGCCGCAACACCGTTGCAGCCTCGTTCTGGGACGGCATCGGCATGGGGTTCGGGTTCATGTTCGGGATGGTGGCCCTGGGGACGGTTCGCGAGGTCTTGGGAATGGGGACCTTTTTGGGCTACGATGTGCTCGGGTTCAGGCCCATGCTTTTCTTTGTGCTTCCGGCGGCCGGCTTTTTTCTGGTGGGCTTCATGATGGCCGTTTTCAATTACGTGGAAACGGTTTACAACCGGCGGACGAGGCGGAGATCGTGAGATGACAAAGAACCTTACAGCCTTCAGTGCCGTCTTTCTGTGGGTCGCAATGCTGTTGACGGGTGGGTGCAACACACCGCATTTCATCAAGAAAGCGGAGTTCAAGGGTACGGATCTGATCGTGCTGACCTTTGCCGGGCCTGTGGACCCCGCATGGGCCGAGGACAGCTCCCATTTCACCGTTAACGAGGAGCCGGACCCTGACATTCTCCTGGATATCAGGAGTACCAGCCTGAGCCCGGATCAGACCCGGCTCACCATCGAGCTCCTCGAGCCTGTCAACCGGGATCAGCCTCACCAGGTCATGGTCAAGGGCATCCGGTCCGAAGGCAGGAATCTGGGCACACAGACCGCCACCGTATCCAAGTCTTACTTCGGGCACATATTCGGAATCCTTATCGGCGCCCTGCTCATTCAGAACTTTGTGTTTTCCAAATACCTGGGCCTGTGCGTGTTTTTCGGTACCTCCCAGAAAAAGAGCACCGCCGTGGGAATGGGGATCACCTTTACCTTTGTCATTGTTTTCGCTTCTCTGATGTCCTGGTTCCTCTACCAGTTCGTGCTCAAACCCTATCGCCTCGACTACCTGCAGATCATCGTATTCATCGGCCTGGTGTCGCTTACAGTCCAGGCCGTGGACACCATATTGCGCAAGCTCAATCCGGCCCTGTTCAAGGCCTTTGGCGTATACCTGGTCCTGGTGATCGCCAACTGCATTGTCATCGCCGTGCCCCTCATTCTGGCGGACAACGAGTACAACATGATGGAGAGTCTGATGCTGGCCCTGGGTGCCGGCTTGGGTTTTTTGCTGGCACTTTTTTTGATGTCTTCGGTGCGCGAGCGGCTGGATTTTGCCAATGTTCCCCTATCCTACCGGGGCCTCCCCATCGCCTTTATCGTGGCCGGACTCTTTGCGCTGTCGTTCATGGGCTTTTCCGGCATGTCTATCTTTTGACGGTTTTGAAAGAGGAGAACAATGGATCCCCTGTATGTCAAACTGGCCTTGGGTGGAGTGGCCCTGCTGGCCGGCATAGGGCTGTTTTTCGGCATCGGCCTGGCCCTTGCGGCCCACAAATTCGCCGTGGAGGTCAACCCCAAGGTGGAGGCCGTCAAGGAGGTACTGGCCGGCGCGCAGTGAGGCGGTTGCGGCTTTGCCGGGTGCGAAGCCTATGCTGAAGCCGTGGTCACGGATCCGGACGTGCCGCCCAACTTGTGTTTTCCCGGCAAGGCCTCGACAGCCGAGGCCGTGGCCCGCATCACCGGGAAACAGATGGGGGCGGTGGAGGATCTCGTGGCGGTGGTCCATTGCGCTCGATCGCTTCGCAAGGATTATCAGAAATACGAGTACATGGGATACGAGCTCTGCTCCGGAGCCAACCTGGCCTTTGGCGGTCCCACGGACTGCCAGTACGGCTGCGTCGGTTTTGGAGAGTGTGCAGGGGCCTGTCCGTTCCATGCCATCAGGATGGAAAACCATTTCCCGGTGATCAACGAGGACATCTGCGTGGGTTGCGGCCAGTGTGTGAAAACCTGTCCCAAGGGACTGATTTCCCTGGTTCCTAAAAGGGCCCGCGCTGTTGTACGCTGCAGCAGCCGGGATATTGCCAAGGACACTCACCGCATTTGCGCCGCAGGCTGTATGCATTGCCTGTCCTGTGTGCGGGCCTGCCCGGCTGAGGCCGTGGCCCTGATGGACGGCGTCATTCGTATCGATCAAAAGCGGTGCATGGAGTACGGCCCGCAGTGCCATGAAGCCTGCATCAAGGCCTGTTTCATGGTGCATGCCATTCAACCCTTAACCCGGCGCCCCTTGTTCCAGGTGGAAGACCAGCCCCAGCCCACGGAACAAGAGGCCCTGGCTCTCTAGTCTTCAGGGTGGGAAAATGCCGAATACTGATTCAAAAATCCAATCCATGAATCGTCGATCCTTTTTGAAATATTCGGGAATACTGGGGGCGGGTATGCTTCTGTCCCCGGCCCTGCCG